>NZ_JBFWIX010000026.1:0-39879 GCF_050253495.1 Acidocella sp. | reverse complement strand
TCGAACCCGCACCCTCTGGGTGATCCATCAAACGCGCCCCTCACGGCCATCAACACCATGATTTATATCGGAAATATTGAGATCCTGACAGCAAAATCAGCGATTTACTTGGGGAATGTGGGATAAATACATGATGGGCTTGGTGCCCGAGCCCAATGAAGATGACGACGTGGTGGAGCATGGCGACGTGCGGGTGTTCGTGGACCCCAAGAGCCGTGAATTGCTCGATGGCACGACCATCGATTTCGTGGTGGCGTTGCAGGGGTCGGGTTTCACGTTCGATAATCCCAACGCCTCCAATAGCTGCTCATGTGGCAAGTCCTTTGGGTGAGGAGGTTTCCATGTTGGCACGGCAGGATGTGAATACCCCTGTTCCGGTCGGGGCGGATGACGATCGCCTGCGGCTGATCGAGGCGGCGATTGAGGAGATCAGACCTAATCTGCGCCGCGATGGTGGGGATTGCGTGCTGGTGGGAGTCGAGGGGCGCGAAGTGAGGGTGAAGCTCACCGGTGCCTGCATGTTTTGCAAACTCTCCGCCGCCACGCTTGAGGGCATTCAAAGCCGTATCGTGGAAAGGCTGGGTGAGTTTGTCCGGCTGGTGCCGGTGCCCGGAGCGCCGGGACGCTGAGACCGTGAGGGCAGGAGGTTGTGATGCAGGTTTATCTCGACAATAACGCCACAACCCACGCAGAGCCAGCCGTGGCCGAGGCGATGTTGCCTTATCTGACGGAGCTGTTCGGCAATCCTTCCTCGGCGCATGGGGTGGGCGGTGAGGTTGCCGCTGCCCTGCGTACCGCGCGCGCGCAGGTGAAGGCGCTGCTCGGCGCGGCGTTTGAGCAGGAGGTCATGTTCTGCTCGGGTGGCACGGAAGCCAACAATACCGCCATCCATGTGGCGTTGGAGACAATGGCCGGGCGTGATGAGATCGTCACCAGCGCGGTTGAGCATCCGGCCATTTTGGCGCCGTTGGCATGGGCGCGCAAACGTTTGGGCGTGAAGGTTCATCATATTCCCGTCGATGGCGCGGGGAGGCTGGATATGGCGGCCTACCGAGCCGCCTTGGGGCCGCGTACGGCGCTGGTGAGTTTCATGTGGGCCAATAACGAGACCGGCACGTTGTTTCCGGTGGGTGAATTGGCGTCCCTGGCCAAGGCGGCTGGCGCGTTGTTTCATACCGATGCCGTGCAGGCGGTGGGGAAATTGCCCATGAGCCTGAAGGAGAGTGAGATCGATCTGCTCTCACTTTCCGGCCATAAGCTGCATGGGCCCAAGGGGATTGGCGCGCTGTATGTCCGCAAGGGGCTGGCCTTTCAGCCTTTGTTGCGCGGGGGGCACCAGGAGCGCGGGCGCCGGGCGGGTACGGAGAATGTGCCTGGCATTATCGGGATGGGGGTGGCGGCAACGCTGGTGGACCCGGTCGACTGGCCCCGCATGGCGGCGCTGCGCGATCGCCTGGAGGCGGGAATTCTGGCCGCCGTGCCCTGTAGCCAAGTGAATGGCGATGTGGCGAACCGGTTGCCGAATACCAGCAATATCGCCTTTGAGGATGTCGATGGCGAGGCCGTGCTGCATGCGCTGGCCAAGGCGGGCATCGCGGCTTCGTCCGGCTCGGCTTGTACCTCCGGCAGCATGGAGCCCTCGCATGTACTGCGGGCCATGGATCTGCCGTTGCGGGCCTTGCATGGGGCGGTGCGGTTTTCTCTCTCGCCACGGACCAGCGCCGGCGAGATCGAGCATGTAATTGAGGTTTTGCCCGGTCTCGTGGCCGCGGCGCGGGAGAGGTCGCCGCTTTGGGCGGACCGCCAGAAGGAACTGGGTTTTGTGTGAGGAGATGAGGTGATGACGCCGTATCCATTTCCGGTCATTTTCAATGACAGTACCTTGCGCGATGGCGAGCAGGCGCCGGGCGTGGCCTTTACCTTGGAAGAGAAATTGCAGATCGCCATGGCCTTGGACAGAGCCGGGGTGGATGAGATCGAGGCCGGGGTGCCGGCCATGGGTGAGACGGAGGTGGCCGCGATCAGCGCCGTGTGCGCAACGCTGCGCCATGCCGCGCCCATCGCCTGGTGCCGGATGACCGAGGGAGACATCGCGGCGGCGCGGCGCAGCGGCGTGTCGCGGGTGAATTTGTCGTTGCCTGTGTCGGACCGGCAGATTCAGGTCAAGTTCGGGACTGGCCGCGCCGATGCGCTGGCCCGCTTGCGCCGCGTGGTTGGCGCGGCGCGCGATGCGGGATTGCAGGTGGCGGTGGGGTGCGAGGATGCGAGCCGCGCCGATATGGATTTTCTGTTGCGGGTGCTGGAAGCGGCCGAGGAGGAAGGCGCGCACCGCCTGCGTTTTGCCGATACGCTAGGCGTGCTGGACCCGTTCACGGTTTTTGGCATTTTCCAGACACTTTGGTCGAATACGGACATTGAACTGGAATTTCACGGGCATGACGATTTGGGGCTGGCCACGGCCAATACGCTGGCGGCGCTGCGTGGCGGCGCCACCCACGCCAGCGTGTGTGTATTGGGGTTGGGAGAGCGCGCCGGCAATGCCGCGCTGGAAGAGGTGGCGGCGGCGCTCAAGCCAATTTTGGGAATGCAGTCGCATATCCGGCTGACACATTTGCCCGCCCTGGCGGCGTTGGTGGCCGAGGCGGCGCGCAGACCCATCGATGCGGCCAAGCCGATTATCGGCACGGCGGTGTTCACGCATGAATCGGGCATTCATGTCTCGGGGCTGCTGCGCGATCCGCATTGCTACGAGGCCTTGGATCCGGCCTCCGTGGGGCGGCACAGGGAAATTGTTCTGGGCAAGCATTCGGGCGCGGCCTCGGTCAATCACGCGCTGGAGCGGCTTGGTTTCGCGCCCAGCCAGGATGAGGTGCGGATCGTGCTGGCGCAAGTGCGCGCTTGCGCGCAGGCCGCCAAGCGCAATGTCAGCGACGCCGAGCTGGCTGCTTTTTACCGGGCCGCCCATCCGGGGCAATATCTGGCCGCCGAATGAACCGGGGATCGCCATTCGCGCTTTGGCGCGAGGATGTGGCCTGCGTGCGCTCACGCGACCCCGCGGCAAGAGGCATGGCGGAGATCGTCGTCACCTATCCGGGGGTGCATGCCTTGTTCTGGTACCGGCTGGCGCATGCGCTTTGGCGCGGCAAGGCGCGGTTCGCGGCACGCGCGCTGTCCTGGTTCGCGCGGCTGGTGACCAATATCGACATCCATCCCGCCGCGACCATTGGCCATCGCTGCTTCATCGACCATGGGGCGGGGGTTGTCATCGGAGAAACCGCCGTGCTGGGAGACGATGTCACGCTTTATCATGGTGTGACGCTGGGCGGGGTGAGCTGGTCGCCAGGCAAGCGCCATCCCACGCTGGGCAACGGTGTGCTGGTGGGGGCGGGTGCCAAGATTCTGGGACCGATCACCGTGGGAGCCGGCGCGCGGGTGGGGGCTAACTCCGTGGTGGTGGAGGACGTGCCCGAAGACATGACCGTGGTGGGGATTCCCGGACGGATCGTGCGCGATGCGCGTGAGCACCGCCTGGCCGATGGGCGCATCAATCTGGAGCATCACCTCATCTCCGATCCGGTGGGGGAAGTTCTGGTCCTCATGCTCGACCGTATTGCTTTTCTGGAAACGCAGGTGGCGCATTTGCGCGGCGACCAGCGCCTGCGTGCCGCTTCAGCCTGGAGACAGTCCCATGAGCGTTCTTGACGATCTTTCCCGCCTTTCCGCGGCGGAGGAGTTTTTTGTTTATCTCGGCGTGGATTACGAGCAGGCGGTGGTGAATGTCGCCCGGCTGCATATTCTGCGCCGCATGGGCCAATATCTGCGCGACAGCCAGGAACGCGAGGTGTTCGCGCGCATGGACGACGAAGAGGTGAAGCTCTTATGCCGAGACCATCTGGCCAAGGCCTATCAGGATTTTATCGTTTCCACGCCGATTCAGGAGCGGTTGTTCAAGGTACACAAGGATGCGGTGGCGCCCAAGACCGCCCCGGCCAAGCCCTTCGTGCCGCTGACATCCTTGACGGGCAGTGTCTGACAATGTCGGTGATACGACATGATGACGGGCTTCCCACGCAGGGTGGAGTGGAATCATCCTTCCCCGGCATCCAAACTTCACGTTTTCTCACCGTTTTGGTTTGGCACGCTGTTTGCTCACTCTCAAGGGAGGGCCGCGGGGCATGAAAAACCAGAGCGGTAACCGGCTAGTTTAGGAAAGAGACCGTGCGATGCATATAGCGGTATGTATGAAGCAGGTGCCGGACAGCGCGCAGATCCGCGTGCATCCTGTGACCAACACCATCATGCGCCAGGGCGTGCCCACCATCATTAACCCGTATGATTTGTTCGCGCTGGAAGAGGCTCTACGACTTCGTGACAAGTTCGGCGGGGAGGTGACGGTGCTGACCATGGGGCCGCCCATGGCCGAGGATTCGCTGCGCAAGGCTCTTACCTTCGGGGCGGACCGCGCGGTGCTGCTGACCGACCGTTTTTTCGCCGGTTCCGATACGCTGGCGACATCCTATGCGCTTTCGATGGCGTTGCTGAAGATTGGCCAGGAATTTGGCGAGATGCCGGTGATTTTCACGGGCAAGCAGACCATCGACGGCGATACCGCCCAGGTCGGGCCGGGAATTGCCAAGCGTTTGAACCTTAACCAGCTCACCTATGTCTCGCGCATCAATGAGCTGGACCAGGAGGCGGGCACCATCACTGTCGAACGCCGCGCCGAAGGCGGGGTGCAGGTGCTCTCCACCAAGATGCCGGTGCTCATCACCATGCTGGAGGGCACCAACGAGATCCGCCGCGGTTCCCTGGCTGACGCCTATCGTGCTGCCTCCGCGAAAATCGTCACCTGGAACGCGGCGGATGCCGGGATTACCGAACTTACCAAATGCGGCCTGCGCGGTTCACCGACGATCGTGAAGAAGGTGTTTGCCCCGCAGGCTCGCGCCGAGACGGCGCAGATACTTTCCGCCGAGGCAGGCTACGATGCCGCCGCGGAGACCCTGATGAACGAGATTTTCAAGCACCAGCCGGCATTGGAGGCGGAACTCATGCGTTTCGCCGCCGGACAGTAAGGAGACGGGCCATGTCTGAATCCAGCCGCGCCAGCACCAAGAAAGAGCTGCCAGAGCACTTCAAGGCCTATAAACATGTATGGGTCGCCGTGGAACTTGAACATGGCGTGGTCCATCCGGTGTCGTTCGAGCTGCTGGGCGAGGGGCGCAAGCTCGCCGATAAGCGCGGCGTGGAACTGGCCGGGGTGGTAATGGGCGGTGACGCGCATAGCGTGGAGGAAGCCGCGCGGGCTTGCTTCGAGCATGGGGCGGATGCCGTCTATACGGTGACGGACCCGGTTCTGGCCGATTACCGCAACGAGACCGCGACGCAGGCGCTGACCGACCTCGTGAATACGTACAAGCCTGAAATTCTGTTGCTGGGCGCGACGAATCTGGGGCGTGACCTGGCTGGGTCGGTGGCGACCACCTTGAAGACCGGTCTGACCGCCGATGCCACCGGGCTGGAAATCGACGGTGAAGGCTCGCTGGCCGCCACCCGCCCGACTTTTGGCGGTTCACTGCTCTGCACCATCATGACGTTGAATTTCCGCCCGCAAATGGCCACCGTGCGTCCGCGCGTGATGGCCATGCCGGAGCGCCAGCCTGGGCGCACGGGGCGGATCGTCCAGCATCCGCTGGGGTTGGCCGAAGAGGATGTGGTGACCAAGGTCCTCAAATTCATCGCCGACCGGGATTCCGACAAGGCGCAGCTTGCTTATGCCGACATCGTGGTGGCGGGTGGGCTGGGGCTGCGCGCGGCGGAGAATTTTCAGCTCGTGAAGAATCTGGCGGAAGTGCTGGGCGCCGAATATGGCGGTTCGCGGCCGCTGGTGCAGAAAGGCTGGATCACCGCCGACCGGCAGATCGGCCAGACGGGTAAGACGATCCGTCCCAAGCTTTATATCGCGGCGGGCATTTCCGGGGCGATTCAACATCGTGTGGGGGTGGAGGGGGCGGATATGATCGTCGCCATCAATACAGATCCGAATGCGCAGATTTTCCAATTCGCGCATTTGGGGATCGTGGCCGATGCGATTGAACTCCTGCCCAAGCTGACGGAGGCGTTCCGGTCTTATTTATCCGTCAACCGTATGGCGGGCTGAGGGGGCAAGACGATGATCGAAGAAAAATTTGATGCGATCGTGGTGGGGGCGGGCGCTTCCGGAAATGCTTGCGCCTATACCATGGCCAAGCTGGGGCTGAAGGTGTTGCAGCTTGAGCGCGGCGAATATCCCGGCAGCAAGAATGTGCAGGGCGCCATTCTTTATGCGGATGCGCTGGAGAAGATCATTCCAGATTTCCGCGACGATGCGCCGCTGGAGCGCCATATCATCGAGCAGCGTCAGTGGACGATGACGGAAACCGCGCATGTGGGCATGCATTTCCGCTCCGACGAGTTCAACGAGGAGCGGCCCAACCGTTATACGATCGTGCGCGCGCAGTTCGATAAATGGTTCAGCCGCAAGGTGCGAGAGGCCGGGGTGACCTTGCTTTGCGAGACGACCGTGACGGACCTGATCCGCGACAATAATGGCCGGGTGATCGGTGTGCGCACGGATCGGGCCGACGGTGTGGCCTTTGCCGGGATCGTGGTGTTGGCCGAAGGCGTGAATGGCTTGGTGGGCGAACGCGCGGGGCTGCGCCCGGTGGTCGCGCCCGAGACCGTGGCGCTGGCGGTGAAGGAGATGCATTTTCTGCCGCGTGAGGTGATCGACGAGCGTTTCAATCTCAAGGGCAATGAGGGCATGGTGATCGAGGCGATGGGCACGATCACCAAGGGCATGACGGGCACGGCCTTCCTGTACACCAACGGTGAGTCGATTTCCGTTGGAATTGGCTGTATCGTTTCAGATTTTGAGGGAACGGGCCAGACCCCCTACGGGCTGCTGGAGGCGTTCAAGAACCATCCCAGCATCAAGCCGATGCTGGCTGGGTCCGAGTGCAAGGAATATGCGGCGCATCTGATCCCCGAAGGTGGGTATAAGGCCATTCCACAGCTTTGCGGCGATGGCTGGCTGGTGGTGGGTGATGCCGGACAGTTTGTGAATGCCGTTCATCGTGAAGGCTCCAATCTGGCCATGACCACGGGGCGGATCGCCGGCGAGACGATTGCCTGGCTGAAGACCCGCAAGGAGCCGGCGACAGCGGCCAACCTGGCTGAGTATCAGCGCCGGCTGGAAGCCAGCTTCGTGATGAAGGACTTGAAGAAATACAAGAATATTCCCGCTTTTCTGCATAGCCGGGCGGGGCAGCTCTTTGGCTTGTATCCGCGGCTTATCACGCAGGCGGCACAGACTTATTTCCGTGTCGATGGCAAGGATAAGCGCAGCAAGGAATCTGAGATCATCAAAAGCTTCACCAAGAGCCGGTCTTTGCCGGGCCTGTTGGGGGATGCATTCAAACTGGCGAGGGCGTGGCGATGAGCGTGACGACAAATTCAGGCGCCGCGGCGCCCAAGGTTGAGGAAAAACTCTTTTATAACCGTTATCTGGTGGATGCCGGACGGCCGCATATCAAGCTCAAGCCGGGGGCGGCGCCTTCCGAGGCGCTGCGCTCCCTGGTGACCACTTGCCCGGCTGGATGCTACAGCAACAACGACAAGGGGCAGGTCGAGCTGGTGACCGATGGGTGCATGGAATGCGGCACGTGCCGCGTGGTGACGGCCAAGACGGGTGAGATTGAGTGGCATTACCCGCGTGGCGGTTACGGCGTGCTCTATAAATTCGGTTGAGTATGAACCAGCTTCCATTCTGGCCGCTGCCGGCGGAGAGTGACCTGCTGCGGCTGCTGGAGGACGATGTCGGCTTTGGCGATTTGACGACGCGGGCGTTGGGCATCGGTCATATGCCGGGGCGGATCAGTTTCTCGGCGCGCGCGCCCATGCGCCTGTGCGGCGTTGAGGAAGCGGCTGGAATGCTGGCGTTGCTGGGGGCCGAGATTGGGTTCAGCGCCGCCAGCGGCATGGATGCCGAGGGGGGAGAGCTGATCTTGTCCGTGACAGGGCCGGCCAGTGTCCTGCATGCGGGTTGGAAAATGGCGCAGCTCGTCATGGAATTCGCCTCGGGTGTGGCGAGCGAGGCCGCCGATATCGTGGCGGCGGCCAGAGCCGTGGCGCCTAATATCGCGGTCATGGTCACACGCAAATCCGTGCCATTCGCGCGGACTTTATCGCTTAAGGCGGCGTTGGCTGGCGGGGCTGAGATTCATCGCCTGGGGCTGCATGACAGTGTGCTGATTTTTCCTGAACATATGGCATTTTTTGAAGATGGGCTGGCGGGTGCTGTCATGGCGGCGCGGCGCGTGGCGCCGGAACGCGCGGTCATGGTGGAGGTGACGGACGAAGCTGGCGCGCTTGCCGCTTCCATGGCGGGCGCCGATGTGATTCAACTGGAGAAATTCACCCCGGAAGCGGCCGCCGCTCTGGCGCGGACATTGCCCAAACGCTCTGATGGCCGCCCCTTCATCGGGGCGGCCGGTGGCGTGACGGCGAAAAACGCGGCGGCTTATGCGGCCGCTGGCGTTGACACGTTGGTAACCTCCTCGCCATTCATGGCCAAACCACGAGACATTAAGGTGGTTCTGGAAAAAGCATAATTTTAATATCGCATGGAACCGTGGCGGACGGGTAAGAAGTGCTTGCCAATTGCTTGATGGTATGTAAACGTGACGTTTGATGGAGTGCCGGCGAGCAGCACTCTTGCCGCCCGGCTGTGGAGGATGCGCCCAGAAGTGAAGGGGGTGCCATGCAGGGATTAAGTTCAGACCGGCCTAGGTCAACTGAAGCTGAGGCCATCCCGGATGTGCCCGTGGGCAGGGGGGCGAATGTCGCGCCTTCCAGCTTGGGGGCTTATGCCACGCGTGCGGAGATCGCGCTGCATGGCGTTTACGAGGTTTCCAAGGTTCTGGCCACGCCCGCGCGGCTGGAGACGACCCTTTCAAATGTGCTTGGCGTGTTGTCCAGTTTCATGGACATGCATCATGGTATCATTGCCCTGTTGAATGCTGAGGGGTTGCCTGACATCGCCGTTGGCAGCGGCTGGAGCGATGAAACCGCCAAGCATCATTTCAACCGCTTGCCCGAGCGCGCGGTGGGGCAGATCGTGACCACGAAAATGCCGGTGGTGATCGAGAACATTAAGCAGAGTCCACTTTTCACCGGCTGGTGGGAAGCCGAATGGGGCCACAGCAACGCGATGGTCTCGTTTATCGGCGTTCCCATCAAGGTGCGGGACAAGGTGGTCGGCACCATCACACTCGATCGTGTCTGGGACCGTCATACGACTTTCGGGATGGACCAGGATGTCCGGTTTCTGGTGATGATCGCCAATCTCGTGGGTCAGACCGTGCGGTTGCACGATGTGGTGGGACGTGACCGCGAACGGTTGATGAGTGAGCAGCGGCGGCTGGAAAAAGAGTTGCTGCTGGCGGGCAAGGGCAAAGGGGAACGGGACTTGCCCGCCCAGACGATCATCGGCGAAAGCGATGCCATACGTTCGGTGATCGAGAAGATCCGGGTTGTGGCGCGTAGCCATTCCACCGTGTTGCTGCGTGGGGAGTCTGGAACCGGTAAGGAGCTTTTCGCCCGGGCGACACATGATCTTTCACCGCGCCGCAACGGGCCGTTCGTCAAGGTCAATTGTGCCGCCTTGCCGGAAAGCATGCTGGAATCCGAATTGTTCGGTCATGAGAAAGGCGCTTTCACCGGCGCTTTGACGCAACGCAAGGGGCGTTTTGAACTGGCCGACGGCGGTACTTTGTTTCTCGATGAGATTGGTGAGATTTCTCCCGCTTTTCAGGCCAAGCTGCTGCGCGTGTTGCAGGAAGGAGAGTTTGAGCGGGTCGGCGGGATGAAGACGATCAAGGTGAGTGTCAGGCTTGTCACCGCGACCAACAAAAACCTCGAAGAAGCCGTGGCGAAAGGGGAGTTTCGGGCCGATCTTTACTACCGGATCAATGTCGTTTCCATTTTGCTGCCGCCGTTGCGCAGCCGCCCGGACGACATCAACCCCCTGGCGCGCGAATTTCTGCGCCGGTTCAACGAGGAGCATGGCACGGAACTGACATTGGGGCCGCAAGCGACTCGGCTGCTGCGTGAATGCGGATTTCCGGGAAATGTGCGTGAGCTGGAGAATTGTGTCCGCCGGACCGCGACCTTGGCCAAGCACCAGGAACTGGTTGCGGATGATTTTGCTTGCCGCCATGATGAATGCCTGTCCGCGACCCTCTGGCGCGGGACAAGCAATCTCGATCTGTTCAATATTCTGCCGTTGGAGGCCAAACCGGCGGCGCCGGCCAAGTCGCCTCCTCCTGCCGTGGCCCCGCCTCCAGCTTCCGTGGCGCCCGACCTGCCGGATCCGACGACATGCCCACAGGTGGAGAGTTGCCGGTCATTGAATAGCGAGGCGCATCTGGAAAGGGAACAACTGGTTCAAGCCATGGAGGCCACCGGCTGGGTACAGGCCAAGGCGGCTCGCATGCTGAAGCTGACACCGCGCCAGATTGGTTATGCGTTGCGAAAGCACAACATACCGATCAAGAAATTCTGACCGAGGCTTCCCGAAGGACCGGGCATGAAGGGTTTTCCACAAGCCGATAAACGGCATAACAAGGAGAGCAGACTATGAAATTGAGTGCCCGTAATGTCATTCCCGGCAAGGTCGTTGCCATCACCAAGGGGGCCACAACCTCTCACATCAAAATCGAGATTGCGCCGGGTCAGGTCATTACGTCTTCGATTACCAATGAATCGGTTGAGGGTCTGATGCTGACGATTGGCGACCAGGTTTGCGCCGTTATCAAATCCTCCGACGTGATTGTCGGAAAGTAACTAGGTTTTAAAAAGTCTTCGTAAATTTGGGGCAAGTTTTTTGCGAAGTTCAGAGTCTTTGGGTGCTTTTCATCAAAAGCGCCCAAACCTCGTGAAAATTCATCAATGATTTCAATTTTTGGCTGTGGATGGTCTTGAAGTGGCGCTAAGCCTTCATGCCTGGGGGCGCTGGGCTGAGGCGCGGTATAATCCGCCCCAGCGTGTCATTTCCTCCCACCAGAGCGCGGCGATGCTGGGCTGGCAGGCCATGATGGTGCCGTAGCCACCGGTGAATTCCTCCCAGGCTGGGTAGACGCGCATGGCAACGGCGGCGAGCACGGGAATGCCCGCCAGCACGGCTTCGGCGATTTCATCGCGCATGCCACCCCCTTGGGCCTCCTGCTTTCCGAATTTATCGACGATGATGAGGTCCACCTGTGCCTCTATGGCGTTGCGCAGGCACATGGCCGCGTCCGCCAGGCCGGAGGGGTCGAGATGGCAGGCGCGGGCTCCAGGGCCAAGTGTCTGGCAAAGCGGAATATGCCGTCCCGTCAGCAGGTCGACAGCTTTGGGCGGAGTGCGTGGGCCGCAGGCAAGGCGCGGTTGCAGAATACCACCGATCCGATAGCCTTCCGTGCTCAGCCTTTGTGCCATGCCAGCCAGAACGGTTTGGGTGTCGTCCTCGGTACCATACAAAATAGCCGCGAGATTGGAGCAAGGCGGCATGGTGGCGATATTGTCGGACATATCGGTCTCCTTGGCGTGCGATGGCCTTTTGGGTGGGCGGCGAACCCGTCTTACCCCCCCAGATCCATTGTCGGTTTTTCGACAGGCTTGGGTGGATACGCAGGTACAGCAATCAACGTGCCAAGAAGGGAAGGGATTTCGTCGTAAATCCGACGGTGAATTGTCGCGCCACATACGGGGGGGCGAAATTTTGGCTGGAATCCAGGCCTCATGAGGCTGGCACGGGGATTGCTCATTCCCGGAACAAGGTTGTTTCGTAACAGGAGCCGTGATCATGGCCTATAAAATTATCGCTTCTCAATGCACGGGTTGTTCGGCCTGCGAGTTTGAATGCCCCAATGCCGCCATCTCGATGAAGGGCGAGACATTTATCATCGATCCCAAGAAATGCACGGAATGCGAAGGGCTTCACGACACGCCCAAATGCGCGGAGGTTTGCCCCGTGCCCAATACCTGTGTGCCGGCATGAAGGTGATGATCCGTCGCGCGGCGGATACGGGGCTTTCCATCTATGTGCCCAAGAAGGATCTCGAAGAGCCGATCGTGGAGACGGAGCGTGAGGATCTGTGGGGCGGCTGGGTGCGCGTGGCCAATGGCTGGGTGTTGGAGCTGCCGGAGATGCCAGCCGATACACGCTTGCCGGTGACAGTGAATGCCCGCAAGCGTGGGGAGGAGGAATGAGATGAGCGCGGCGCTGGATAATATGTCTCAGGCGCGGGGCTTGCTGCGTGAGGCGGCTTGGCGTTTGAAGGCTGGTGAGGTTGTACCCTATCTTGGGCCTGCCCTTGTGCCTCAGGCGGCCAGTCCGCGCACACCGGAGGCTCTGGCGGCTTTCATGGGCACCAAGGTGGCGCTGCCCCGGCGGGCCAAGGGCAATGTCTGGGCGGCGGCGCAACATATAGAGAGCTATAAGCACCGTAATACGGTGACGGCGCTGATGAACGAGGCGTTCGCCACGCCGGTTCCGCCGGCTCCCATGCATGAGGTCTTGGCGGGACTCAACCTGCCATTGATCGTGGAAAGCTGGTACGACGATGCCATGCGCACCGCACTGGCCGGGCGTGCCGGTTGGGGCGAAGTGCAGGGGATTACCCGGGCTGGGATTGGCGAGGATCGCTGGTTTCGTTTTTATGGTCCTGGCGGCGAGGCCGCCACGGCGGAAGAGGCAAGCCGCTGGAACACATTGTTGTACCGTCCGCATGGCGGGGTCAGCCCCGCGCGGAACTATCTGATTTCCGATGCCGACTATGTCGAGGTTCTGACGGAAATCGACATTCAGACGCCAATCCCCGAGGAGGTGCGCCGGCGCCGCGCGGGGCGCAGCTTCATCTTCATTGGTTGCCGTTTTCACGATCAGATGCTGCGTTCCTATGCCAGGCAGATCATGAAGCGCAGCGCCACCACGCATTATGCCTTGCTGCCAGATGGCGAACTGACCCGTAACGAGGCGCGGTTTTTGGCCGAACAAGGAATCGTGGCGGTGCCGTTGCCATTCGAGGATGCGGTGAAGGAGATTTTGTCTGGTCTGTGACGTCGCCTTTGCGACAGTTTGTGCGGTCGTGGCCAAAAACAAAGAAAAACCCAGGATATTTTCTGGCACGCGGTTTGCTCAAATGAGATTGGGATGTGTATCCGAGGCGGCCGGGAGACAACCCGGCGGCCGCAATGAATAAGGAGCGGACATGGTTGAGATGATCACGCAGAATTCCAGCTCTGACCTGGAGCAGGTGATGCAGCAAATGGCCGAGCATAAAGGCTGCGGTACATCCGGTGGGTCCGGCAAGGCCAGTTGCGGTTCCGCCGCCGGGCAGGGCGATCTGCCCACCGAGATTTGGGAAAAAGTAAAGAACCACCCTTGTTATTCCGAGGAAGCGCATCATCATTTCGCGCGGATGCATGTGGCGGTGGCGCCAGCCTGTAATATTCAGTGCAATTACTGTAACCGGAAATATGATTGCGCCAATGAATCGCGCCCAGGTGTGGTGAGCGAGAAATTGACCCCGGAGCAGGCGGCCAAGAAGGTTGTCGCCGTTGCCTCCGTGATTCCGCAGATGACGGTTCTGGGCATCGCTGGGCCAGGCGACCCGCTGGCCAACCCGGCGAAAACCTTCCGTACGTTCGAGTTGATCGCGCAGACCGCGCCGGACATCAAGCTTTGCCTGTCGACAAACGGGTTGGCTCTGCCTGATCTGGTGGAACGCATCGCGCAATATAACATCGATCACGTGACCATCACCATCAACATGGTCGATCCGGAAGTTGGCGCGAAAATCTATCCGTGGATCTTTTGGGATCATAAGCGCTATACGGGCGTCGAGGCGGCGCGTATTCTCTCCGAGCATCAGTTGCGCGGGCTGGAGATGCTGACCGAGCGCGGTATTCTGTGCAAGGTCAACTCCGTGATGATTCCCGGCATCAATGACAAGCATCTCGTCGAGGTGAACAAAGCCGTGAAATCGCGTGGGGCGTTCCTGCATAACATCATGCCGCTGATTTCCGCCCCGGAGCATGGCACGGTGTTCGGGCTGAATGGCCAGCGTGGCCCTTCAGCTCAGGAACTGAAGGCGTTGCAGGATGAATGCCAGGGCGAGATGAACATGATGCGCCATTGCCGCCAGTGCCGCGCGGATGCGGTGGGGCTGCTGGGTGAGGACCGGTCCGCTGAGTTCACCACGGACAAGATCATGGCGATGGATGTGTCCTACGATCTTGAGGCGCGCCGGACTTATCAGGCTGCGGTCGAGGATGAGCGTCAGGCCAAGGTTGCGGCCAAGCAGGAAGAGCTTGCCAAGCTCGCCGGCGTGAACAGCGAGGTCTCCTTGCTCGTGGCGGTGGCCACCAAGGGATCTGGGCTTATCAACGAACATTTTGGCCACGCCAAGGAGTTCCAGATTTATGAACTCTCCACGGTGGGGGCGAAATTTGTCGGACATCGGCGTGTGGATATGTATTGCCAGGGCGGTTACGGCGAGGAAGATACGCTGGAGACCGTGATCCGGGCGATCAATGATTGTCACGCCGTGTTCGTTGCCAAGATAGGCGGTTGTCCAAAGGCGGATCTAACCGCCGCGGGAATTGAGCCGGTTGATGAATATGCTCATGAGTTCATCGAAAAATCGGCCCTGGTTTGGTTCAAGGGCTATCTGGCGAAGGTTGCCAGTGGTGAGATCACGCATCAGGCGCGTGGCGATGCGCAAATTCGCCAGGGGGCGATTATCTCCGCGGCCTAACGAGCCATGACTTCCGGCGGGAAGCTGGCCGGTCACCGGATGGGTGAAGCGCCACTTAATTTCAATAAGGAGAGACGGACCGAGGCATGACATGAAAGCGCAAGGTGGGTTTCATGTCATCCTGGTTCATGGAAAGGACGGACAATATGGCTTACAAGATTGTTTCCTCTCAATGCACGAGCTGTTCCGCCTGTGAGGCGGAATGCCCCAACGTCGCCATTTCGGAAAAAAATGGCACGTTCGTCATCGATCCAAAAAAATGCACGGAATGCATCGGTTATTTCGATAGCGCGCAGTGCGCCGCCGTATGCCCGGTGGATGATACTTGTGTCATAGACACGTCTTATCCACGCTATCAGCCACGGGCATGATGTCATGAATCTGACAATCACGCCCAAGGCGCAAAAATTCATCCGCTTCATGCTCATGGCCGATGGCGGTCCGGGAGCGGGGTTTCGTCTGGCGGTTTCGCCTGGCGGATGCTCAGGGTTGAATTCCGACATCTCGGTGCAGGCTTCGCCGGCAGAGGGTGAGGTGGAAATGGAGGTTGCGGGGCTTAAACTCTTCCTCAACGCCGAAAGCCGGATTTTGTTGGATGGTGTCACCATCGATTTCACCGATGGTGCCGCCAAGACCGGTCTGGTTTTCATCACGCCGACTCCGACGGTTTGCGGTTCAGCCCTGGGGCTGACCGCGTAACGGTATGCACTATGTCTGACGGCGCGGATATTCCATTTTCTGAATTTTCGGCGGCCCTTCTGGGAAATGGGCTGGCACCGGACGCTGAGCGGCATCTGGCGCTGGCGGCGGACACCTATCGTTTTGGCGATGTCGCCGAGGCGCATCTGCTGGATGCCCAGGCCATCGCGCCGGAGCACCCGGCGGTTCTGATTGGCCTATACCGTTTTTACTTTTACAAAGGTCAACTCGCGCAAACTTTGGTGGTCGCGCAGCGTTGCCTGGATGTGGCGGCGCGCGAACTGAACCTGCCATGCGACTGGCGCCAGGCGCGCTCATCCATGGCAAGATTTGGCGCTTATGAAGAGATGGGGCCGCGCTTTTTTCTCTTTTCCTTGAAGGGCTATGCCTATTTGCATATGCGGCTGGGGGATCTGGTGGAAGGGCGGCGGGCCTTGCTTAAACTTTTGGAGCTTGACGCGACGGACAAGATTGGCGCGCGGGTTCTGCTCGATGTCATTACCCGTACCGAGGAGGCCGAGGGTGACGGATATTGACGAAGCGATAGATTGGCGCGGCGAAGAGGTGGATTGCGCGGCTTGCCCGCATCTTGGAGTGGCCGAATGCATCCTCAAGCGGGCTTGCGTACAAGATCGTTATGCGCGGCGCATCGATCGCTTTTTCGACTGGAACACGGGGTTGGCCAATTCATATCTTGCCCATCCGCATTTCGAGGTGCGCGCCATCGCCGCCAAGCATGCCGATATATTTCGCTTGCCGCCGCTTTTGGATGACGAGGATGAAACCGTACGCTGGAATGCGGCACGGCGCCTGCCGGATAGCTATGCCTTGAAGCTGCGCCAGGATCCGCATCGTGAAGTGAGGATCCGTGTGGCAACCAGGCTGGAAATGTCGGATTTGGCGCCAATGCTGGCGGATTGCGACTATTATGTGAGGTTGGTGGTGGCCCGGCGTGTGCCTCCGGCTTTGTTGCTGCGTCTCGTTCAGGATCCCGAAGCCGAGGTGCGGCGGGTGGTGGCTTCGCGCCTTGCGCCGGAGCAATTGCTGCTGATGGCGAAAGATGTGGACGAAATGGTCCGCAGGGAAGTCGCGCAGCGCCTGCCCGCCGATTTATTGTCTTTTCTGCATGAGGATGAAAGCTGGCTCGTCCGGCTAGAGGTCGCGCAAAGGGGCCCCTATCAGGTGGCGCTGGGATTGGTGGAGGATCAGGATCCAATGGTGGCGGAAGCGGCCCGCGCGCGCGCCGCCAAGATGCGGGCTGTGTCATGACCAATATCGTGCGCGACAGTGACGAAGTTGAACTAAGCGGCCCGCCGGCCTTTACCTATGGTGAAAAAGTACGTTCGCGGCGTGTTATCAGAAATGACGGAACCTATCCAGGAAAAGATATTGGCGAAGTCCTGGTAAAGAAAGGTGAAGAAGGAGTCGTGACCAGTATTGGCACGTTTCTTCAGCAATTCTATATTTATGGTGTTGAGTTCATTGTTTCGGGGCATCGTGTCGGTATGAAGCGCCGTGAATTGGAACCGCTATCTCAGACCGGTGAGGATGAGGATATTCCCCTGCCCAGGAGACGGAAAGCATGATCGAACCGCGTGTCGCGAAATATGGTTGGGGGCAGCCCGTGCTTGCCGCCGAGGATCTGTTCAATGACGGCAGCTTCCCCGGTACGGAGGAAGGCAGCTTGTTGGTGCAAGCCGGCGAGCGTGGCGAGATCGTCAATGTCGGCACGCATGTGGAGGCCAACCTTCCCATCTATCTCGTTGAGTTCTCACAGGATCGTGTGGTTGGCTGCCTGGAGGAGGAGATTACCCCGCTCTCGCCATGACACCGCACCCGAATGAGCTTGATAAACGCAGGATTGAGCGTGCGCTGGAGCGGCGCGCGCGCTACCGTTATGTGTCGCCGCGTGTGGTTGGAGTCGAATCCGGATATAAGGTCGAGAGCCCCTGTTGCTCGCGTAATATCGATACGCAAGGCGGGATCATCGACATTGCCTTGCTGGCTTATCATGCGCGAGAGCGGCTCTGGGGGCTTTATCGAAAAAATCACGAAGCCGATGAATGGCTTTTGGTCGATGCTCTGGAGACCTTGCCGGAGGCCTTGAATATTTTGGCCGAGGATACCGACAGAAGATTTTGGCAATGAAATTGCTTGGGTAACGCTGAGGCTTTGCGTGAGGGAATATGAGAATGAGCATCAGCGCCGAGGAATTTGAGGTGATCGATCAGATGCTGAAACAGTCCGCGGGCATGGCGGCGCTACGGGAGGCGCTGCCGCATTTGCGGTGGCATTCATGCGATGCCGCCGATGTCACGGAGGAGCCGTTTCGCAGTTACCCTGGTCTTGAATTGTATTTTCTCGATTGCTCCAATCATTGCGTGCAAGTTGTTGGCGCGGCCGAGCAGGCCAGCGGCTTGCTTCTGGCGATGAGGAAGGGCGCATGAGCGAGATGGATCCGATTCTGCTTTGCGACCCTGATTTGTCCGGGGCGGAGTTGGCGGCGGCGGCGCAATTGCTGCGTTCGCCTTATCTCTCGGCGGGACCGGAGATCGCCTCATTTGAAGCTGAATTCGCCAATTATGTGGGGCGTGGCTATGCCGTGGCGGTATCGAGTGCCACGCTGGGGTTGTTGTGCCTGTTGCGCGCCGCGGAGATTGGTCCTGGAGACGAGGTCATCTGCGCGCCGCATGGTTTCCGTGAAGCGGCGCATGCCATCAGTCTCGCTGGTGCAACGCCGGTTTTCGCGGATATAGATTATTGGTCTGGCACCTTGGCGCCCGGCAAGGCGGAAGAGAAATTATCGCCGTGCACCCGTGCGATCATGGCGGGAAATGCCAATGGCCATCCCGCGCCGTGGCCGGCCTTGCGGGCGCTGGCGGCCGGGCGTGGGGTTATGTTGATCGAGGATAGCAGCGAGGCCCTGGGGTCGCGGTTGAACGGGCAATTGATCGGTACGTTCGGCGATGCGTCTCTGTTCGATTTCTCATTGCCTTCGCCGTTATGCTGCGGTGAAGGGGCGATGGTGGTGACGGACGATGCCACGTTGGCCGCTTCCATACGTCTTCAGGCTGGACGCAGGCTAGAGGAGCGCGGTTCGGTTCTGGCCACGGCCACGGCGCCATTTCAGGCCACGATGAGTACCTTGAATGCCGCTATCGGTCGGGTCCAATTGCGACGGTTGCCGGAACTCCTGGAGCGGCGCAAGCTGACAGAGGCGATTTACGGCGTGCATATGCAATCCTTCGAGGGGATCAAACCGCCTTATGAAGCGCCGGATGTGACTGAAATGCACTGGATGTTTTATCTGGTGCATCTTGGCACGCGCTTTTCACGTTCGAGCCGCGACGCCATCATCGACGATCTCGGTGTGGCCGGTATCGCCGCGGTGGCTTATTCATCGCCATTGCATTTGCAACGGCTTTACTTCGACCGGGGCTATCGGCGCGGCGATTTTCTGGTAACGGAAAAAATCGCGGAGCGCGCCATAGCCTTGCCGTTTCACGCTCATCTCGATGCGGATGAGATCGAATTCATCGTTGAAACGATGAAGGATGCGTCGGTGAATGTCGGCGCTGGTGCCGCCATTTACTGATTTTCAAGCAAACAAGGAAAGGGAAATTCATGTCGCTTTTAACCATTATGCCGTCTGGAAAGAGTGTTGAGGTCGCCGCCGGCACCACGCTGCTAGCCGCCATTCTCGCGGCAGAGGAAGGCATCAATCATAAATGCGATGGTAAGGCCGTTTGCGGTACCTGTCATATTTTCGTGCAGGAAGGACGCAAGGGCGTGAGCAAGATCGCTCGTGAGGAGAATGAGCGTTTGGATACGATCGTCGGTGTGGGATCGAAATCCCGCCTTGCCTGCCAGGCGGTGTTTCTTGGCACTGAAGATGTGAAAATCGAGCTTCTTGGATTTTCATCTGGTTTTTGACGGATGCAAATGTCGTAAAGTTGACAAGGATATGTGTCGTCTGTGCTATAGGGATGGAGTTCTCCACTGGAGGCAGCAGACGACGCGTTTACTTTGCCAAGGTCTGGCCTATCAATTTGCAAGACTCGTTCATTCAAGATGGAGGTTGTTATGAGATGCAAATGGAATTGGCTCATGGCCGCTCTGGCGGTGCTGATCCTTTCACCCGCAATGGCGCGCGCGGCTTCGACGTCTATCGCCGTGGCGGCGAACTTTACGGCACCGGCCAAACGCCTGGCGGCCGCGTTTGAATTGAAGACAGGCGATAATCTGGTGCTGAGCTTCGGCTCTTCCGGACAGTTCCTGACCGAGATCACGCAAGGCGCGCCCTATGATATATTCCTCTCGGCCGATGCCAAACGCCCGCAAAAACTTGCCGCCATGGGCTTGGCTGATCAATCGAGCCTGTTTACCTATGCCGTAGGCAAACTGGTGCTCTATAGCGCCAAGCCTGGCTATGTCGACGCCCAGGGCAAGGTTCTGGCCAGCGATGGGTTCGCGCATATCGCCATCGCCGATCCCAAGACCGCGCCTTACGGCGCGGCCGGGATCGATACCCTGAAGGCGATGGGGCTTTATGACAAGCTGGCTTCGAAAATCGTGATCGGAAAAAGCATTTCCCAGACCTACCAGTTTGTGGCGACAGGCAATGCGGAGTTGGGGTTCGTGGCGTATTCGCAGGTTGTCAATGTGAAAACGGGTTCAAAATGGCTTGTTCCGGATTCGGATTATCAACCGATCGTTCAGGACGCCGTGTTGTTGAAACCCGGTGAGACAGATCCGGTGGCGAAGGCCTTCCTGGCCTATCTCAAAACGCCCGAGGCATTGGCGGTGATCCGTTCTTACGGCTACGGCACCGCACACTAACCATGTGGGCCCCCGCCGCTGTTCTCACACTGACACTGGCGGGGCTCACCACGCTCATCCTGCTGGTGCTTGGTGTGCCGCTGGCCTGGGGGCTGGCGCGCGCCAAGGGCTGGTGGGTGGAGCTCATCGGCGCGGCGGTGGCGCTGCCGCTGGTGTTGCCGCCCACCGTGCTGGGATTTTATCTGCTGATTTTGCTTGGCCCGAACGGCCCCTTGGCACCGCTGCTGCGGGTTTTCAATATCACCACCTTGGCGTTTTCCTTTCCGGGGCTGGTTATCGGCTCTTGCATCTATTCATTGCCGTTTCTCGTGCAGCCTGTTCGCAGTGCCTTTGCCACGTTGGGAGATGGCGCATGGGAAGCGGCGTTGACCTTGCGTGCCGCGCCGCTGGATGCGTTTCTCTCCGTCGCACTGCCCCTGGCGCGTGGTGGGATCGCCACCGGGGCCATCCTGGCCTTCGCGCATACTCTGGGAGAGTTCGGGGTGGTGATGATGATCGGTGGAGATATTCCAGGCAAGACCGAGGTTTTATCAATTGTCATCTTCAATGACGTGGAGAATCTCGAATGGGCCCAGGCGGGGCGGATTTCCGCCGTGCTGGCGGCGTTTTCCTTTCTGGTCATCCTTGTCACGCAATTGCTCGGGCGGCGGAGACTGCGGCGGTGAGTGAGATCGTGGCGCGTTTTTCAGGGGGGGTGGGCGCCTTTCAGCTCGATGTTGGGTTCACCATTCCGGGGCGGGGCATTACGGGTCTGTTTGGCCGTTCTGGTTGCGGCAAGAGCACATTGTTGCGTTGCTTGGCGGGGCTGATGCGCATGCCGGGCGGAGAATTGCGCGTAGGGGACCAGCTTTGGCAGGATGCGCGGACATTTCTGCCGCCTTGGCAACGCGCCGTGGGATATGTGTTTCAGGAATCGCGGTTGTTCGCGCATCTGAGCGTGAAGGACAATTTGTTGTTCGGCCAGCGCCGCGCGCGCGCGGGCCGCATCATGGAGACGGATGTCACTGGCTTTTTGGGGTTGGAGACATTGCTCGCGCGTTCTCCCGTGGCTTTGTCGGGTGGAGAGCGCCAGCGTGTGGCGATCGGCCGTGCATTGCTGACCCAGCCGCGCCTGTTGTTGATGGACGAACCGCTGGCCGCGCTCGACCGTGAGAGCGCCGATGAAATATTGCCGTGCCTGCATGGCATTTCGGAAAATTTCGGCGTGCCGGTGGTCTATGTGTCCCATCATATGCCCGAGATCGAACGCATTGCGGGGCATCTTCTGGTGATGAGTGGTGGGCGTGTCGCGGCCAATGGCGCGTTGGCCGAGATTCTAACAGACTTGTCCTTGCCTTTCGCGGCCCGGACGGGTGCCGCCACCGTGCTGGACCTGACGGTCGGCAGCTATGATGAGGTTTACGGATTGACGTTGTGTGGCACGTCGCCGTTGCAACTGGTTGTGCCGGGATGTCTGGGGCCGGCGGGGACACCTGTGCGTTTGCGTGTGCGGGCCGACGATGTCAGCGTTACAACGCATCCAGGTTCCAGCAGTATTCTTAACAGCTTGCCGGCCCGTATTCTGGAGGTCACGGCGCTTGAAGGCCCGCACGTGGTGCTGGCGCTTGAGGTGGGTGGCACTCGGCTGCTGGCGCGCATCACCCGCAAATCCTGGGAAGGGCTGGGATTGGCGGAGGGGAAGGATGTTTTTGTCCAAATCAAGGCCGAGGCCTTGGCTGGGACGCAAGGAGCAACAAGCGATGACGGAATCAGTTCTTTTTGAGCAACTGGGCGGCGCGCCGGGAATTGCCCGGTTGGTGGATGATTTTTACGACAGGATGGAGCAGCCGTGCTATGCCGCCTTACGCGATTTGCATGCGCCGGACTTGGCGATGACCCGCGCGGTCCTGAAACTTTATCTGGCCGAATGGATGGGTGGCCCGGCGGAGTATTCCGCGGCCTATGGGCATCCGCGTTTGCGCCAGCGCCATATGCATATCCGCATTGGCGAGACCGAGCGTGACGATTGGATGCGCTGCATGAGCGAGGCCATGGCCCATAATGTGCCGGACGAGGCGGCCAGGACGCGCTTGACCCAGAATCTCGTCAAGCTGGCGGATTGGATGCGCAATCAACCCGGCAATCCGCATGATGCAGGGCAGGCTTATGGCGCTGGTACGGAAACTTCCGTGGCGCAGGCCGGACACGTCGCAAATTCGACAGTCGAGAACCCGACAAATTGCCCTTGCTCAAGCGTGCGCGATTAAGTTTTGTCGTGTTGATGAACTGGCACGGCGTTTGCAACTCCTCCGTTAAACCGGATGGAGAGTGTAAAAGAGATGAGCGCGCATCTGGACGCCATTGACGACATTGTTGCCGCCAGCGGCGAAAGTTACAAATACGGTTTCGTGACGGATATCGATTCCGAAACGGCCCCGCCGGGGCTCACCGAAACGACCGTGCGTTTTATTTCGGCCAAGAAGCAGGAACCGGAATGGCTGCTGGAATGGCGGCTGAAGGCCTTCCGGCGCTGGCAAGGCATGGAGCAGCCGGATTGGGCAAAGCTGAATGTCGCGCCGATCGATTATCAGGCCGCGACTTATTATTCCGCGCCAAAAACAGCGGAAGGCCCGAAATCGCTGGACGAGGTCGATCCTGAACTCCTGAAGACCTATGAGAAGCTTGGCATTCCACTGGGGGAACGCGCCGCGCTGGCCGGAGTGGCGGTGGATGCGGTGTTCGATTCCGTTTCCGTGGCCACGACATTCCGGGAAACGCTGGCGGCCGAGGGGATTATTTTCTGCTCGTTCGGCGAGGCGGTGCGCGAGCACCCAGAGCTGGTACGCAAATATCTCGGCACGGTGGTGCCCCAGGGCGATAATTTCTTTTCGGCTCTGAATTCCGCCGTGTTTTCGGATGGTTCTTTCGCCTATATTCCCCCAGGAATACGCTGCCCGATGGAGCTATCCACTTATTTTCGTATCAATGCGGCGAAATCGGGCCAGTTTGAGCGCACATTGCTGATCGCGGACAAGGGCGCTTATGTGTCCTATCTGGAAGGTTGCACGGCGCCGATGCGCGATGAAAACCAGTTGCATGCCGCCGTGGTGGAGCTTGTGGCCCTGGAAGGGGCGGAGATCAAATACTCCACCGTGCAGAACTGGTATCCGGGCGATGCCGATGGCAAGGGCGGGATTTATAATTTCGTCACCAAGCGCGGTATTTGCCGAGGCAAGGCGGCGAAGATTTCCTGGACTCAAGTGGAAACCGGATCCTCGATCACCTGGAAATACCCATCCTGTATCCTGGAGGGGGATGATACGGTGGGAGAGTTTTATTCGGTCGCGGTAACCTCGAATTGCCAGCAGGCCGATACCGGCACCAAGATGATCCATCTTGGCCGCAATACGCGCTCCACCATCATCTCCAAGGGCATATCGGCCGGGCGCGGGCAGAATACTTATCGCGGGGCGGTTAAGATGCTGCCGGGGGCGGAAGGAGCGCGTAACTACACGCAATGCGATTCCCTGCTCATTGGCAAACGCTGCGGCGCGCATGCCATTCCATATATCGACACGCGCAACCCCACGGCGCGCGTGGAGCATGAGGCCACCGCCTCGAAGATTTCCGACGATCAGCTTTTTTACTGCTTGCAGCGCGGCTTGACACCGGAAGAATCCGTTTCGCTCATCGTCAACGGGTTCTGCAAGGAAGTGTTGAAGGAGCTGCCGATGGAGTTTGCCGTCGAAGCGCAGAAGCTGTTGGCCGTGAGTTTGGAAGGCAGCGTGGGATGAACCGTTCTGGACAAGGAGGCACAGCATGACCAAGCTGATCGAAATCGAAAACCTGCATGCGCGCATCACTGGCGGGCGTGAAATTCTCAAGGGCGTTTCCTTGCGGTTTGGCGCGGGTGAGGTGCACGCCATCATGGGGCCGAACGGCGCTGGTAAATCCACGCTCTCCAGCATTTTGGCGGGCAAGCCGGGTTACGAGGTAACCGCCGGGCGGATTTTATACGATGGCGAGGATATTGCCGACATGCCCGCCGATGAGCGTGCGCGCAAGGGCATTTTTCTCGCTTTTCAATATCCCGTGGAGATACCGGGTGTGAACAACACCTATTTCCTGCGCGCCTCGGTGAATGCGATCCGCCGTGAGCATGGGGAGGTGGAACTGGATGCCGCGCAGTTTCTCAAGCTGGTCAAGCAGAAAATGTCCTTGCTTGACATCAAGGACGACCTTCTCAAGCGTGCGGTGAATGTCGGGTTCTCGGGTGGTGAGAAGAAGCGCAACGAGATTTTCCAGATGGCGATGCTGGAGCCCCGGCTTGCCATTCTGGACGAAACCGATAGCGGCCTGGACATCGACGCTTTGCGCGCGGTGGCCGATGGCGTGAACAAGCTGCGCGATCCAAGCCGGGCGATTGTGATGATCACGCATTATCAGCGCCTGCTCGATTATATTCAGCCGGATTTCGTGCATGTGCTGGCCGATGGCCGCATTGCCGCCTCGGGTGGGAAGGAGATGGCCGCTGAACTGGAAAAGACCGGCTATGCGGGGTTGGAGCACGCGGCATGAGCGCGGTGCTGGGCGTGGCGGAACCGGAATGGTTGGCGGTGCTGCGCGCGGCGGCCATGGAGCGTTACATCGCCCAGGGGTTGCCCACGGCGAAGAACGAAGCTTGGCGGTTTTGCAATTTGCGTGGCTTGGCCGTGCCGGCCACTACTGGAACAGCGAAGGTGAGCTTGAATGCGGCTTCCTTGCCGGCGGGCGTCAGGTTTCAGACGTTAAGCGGCGTGCTGGCCCAGACGCCGGACTGGCTTGAGACATGTTTGGCCATGCCGGAGACGGCGGATGGTTTCACGGCGCTCAATCTGGCCATGTTCCAGGATGGTTTCGTGTTGGAGGTGCCGGCGGGGGTGCAAATCAAGGAGCCGCTGGAAATCCTCCAGGAGAGCCAGGACGGTGCGGTGCATCTGCGCGGATTGGTGGTATTGGGGGAAGGGGCCGAGGCCACATTGGTCGAGCGCGTGACCGGTTCAGGCTGGACCAACAATGTCACCCATATCGCCCTGGCGCCGGGTGCGCGGTTGCGCCATGCCAAGCTGCAGGCCAAGCAGCCGGGGGCGGTGCATGTCTCGGCGACGTCCATCACGCTAGGAGAGGAGGCCGATCATGAATCGGTCGTTCTGGCATTGGGTGGTGGCGTGACACGTGAGGCGGTGAGCGCGGTGCTGGCCGGCGAACGGGCGAATTTCTCGCTGCGCGGGGCTTACCTGCTGGGAGGCAAGCAGGAAGCCAGCTTCGTGCCGGAGGCATTGCATCTGGCGCCCAATTGCACCAGTTGTCAGGTGGTGAAGGGCGTGCTGGCGGATACGGCGCATGGCATTTTCCTGGGGCATATCGGCGTGCCGGAAGGGGCCGATGGCACTGACGCCAATCAGGGCAACCATAATATTTTGCTGTCGGCTGGCGCACGGGTGGATACGCGTCCACGGCTGGAAATCCTGGCCGATGACGTGAAATGCCGCCATGGCGCCACGGTGGGCGACCTGGACGAGACGGCCTTGTTCTATCTGCAATCGCGTGGACTGCCACCGCAGGCCGCGCGGCGGATGCTGATCGAGGCTTTCGCCGCCGACATTCTGGACGGGGCGGATTTGCTCCAAACGGTGCGTGATGGTTTGGCTGGCGCCATGTCGGCCTGGGCGGAGACGTTGGCGTGACCGCGCTGCGGGCCTTGCCGGTTATGGCGGGCTTTGATCCGATGGCGCTGAAGACGGAGTTTCCCGTGTTCACGCGCCATCCGGACCTTGTTTATCTGGACACGGCGGCCAGCGCCCAGAAACCGGAAGAGGTCATTGAGGGCATCGCCGAGTTCTACCGCGCGGATTATGCCAATATGCATCCTGGCGGCTATCGTCTTTCCATTCGCGCCACCGAGCGGTACGAGCAGGCGCGCGAGACCGTGCGGCGCTTTCTCAATGCCGCCAGCACCGAGGAAATCGTGTTCGTGCGCGGCGCCACCGAGGCGATCGATCTGCTGGCGCATGGCTGGGGGGCGTGGCTTAGGCCCGGAGATCAGATTTTGCTCACCGGGCTTGAACATCGCGCCAACATCGTGCCCTGGCGGATGCTGAGGGACCGGCTCGGCGTCAGGTTGGCTGTGGTGCCGGTGACGGAGGAAGGCGGGCTGGACATGGCTGCTTTCGCTCATTTGCTCGAAGCCCGCCCAAGGCTGCTGGCGATGACCCATGTGGCCAATGCGACCGGGCATGTCACGCCGGTCGCGGAAATGGTGCGGATGGCCCATGCCGCGGGCGCGCGCGTGCTGTTGGATGGCTGCCAGAGCGCTCCCCGCTTGCCTGTGGATGTGCGCTCCCTGGACTGCGATTTTTTCGTTTTTTCCGGGCATAAATGTTATGGGCCCACCGGGATCGGTGTGCTTTACGGCAAGCGGGAATTACTGGCCGCGATGCCGCCCTGGCGGGGCGGCGATATGGCCGGCATGGTCGGTTTCGAGGAGACGGGCCATCAGGATGCGCCGCCGCGCTTCGAGGCCGGCACGCCCGACATCGCCGGGGCGGTGGGGTTGGATCTGGCCTTGCGGTTCATGATGTCTCTCGGTTTGGAGGCGGTCGAGGCACATGAACAGGACTTGACGGATTACGCCCTGGCCGTGCTGTCCCGCCAGCGCGGGGTGCGGCTGGTGCCGGCGGGGGGATGCCAGATCGGCGTGATCTCCTTCATGGTTGAAAATCTGCATCCGCAGGATCTGGCCACGATTTTCGACCGGCGCGGTGTGGCCATCCGTGCCGGGCTGCATTGCGCGCGGCCGTTGATGGAGCATTTGGGCGTTCCCGCCACCGCGCGGGCTTCCTTTGGCGTTTACAATACGCACCGCGATATCGACGCCTTGGTCGCCGCGATCGCCGAAGCCCAGCATCTGTTCGGAGTCTGATCATGGATCCGCGCGAACTATATCGGGATTTTATCTTCGCCCATGGCCATGACGCGTTTTGTGGTGACAAGGTGGCGGTGTTGGCCGAGGGAGGCGAGCGCATGCGGGCCTTGAGCGGTGCGAGGGCTTATCCGGTCGGGGGGAAATGCACGAGGCCGGCCTGGCATATATGCGCCGCGGCGATACGGGAGCAGGCGCATGTCGGCATTGCTTGATACAGCTTTGGAAGAGCGGATTTTCGATGCCATCCGTACCGTGCAGGATCCCGAGATTCCAGTGAATCTGGTCGATCTCGGCCTGATCTATGAATTACGGATCGATGAAATGGGCATCGTGCATATCGCGATGACCCTGACCTCTCCTGGTTGCCCGGTGGCGGGACAATTGCCGCAACAGGTGCAGCAGGCGGTGGCGATGGTGCCCGGCGTGACGGCCGTGGTGGTCGCGCTGGTATGGGAGCCCCCCTGGACGGATGAGCGAATGACCGACGCGGCGAAGTTGGAGCTGGGGCTTTTATAAAAAGGCCGGGCTCATGGCGGCGAGGCCCTGCCCAACAAGGCCTCGCCGGTTTTGGAGCCAGCCGCCTCAGATGTCGGCGTGCATGTCCGTCTTGGTGGTGTCGGGGGTCATCAGGATGGCGATGATGGCGGCGATGGCATAAACCATCACGATACAGCCAATATAAAGATAGGCATGGTGAATGCCGACATCCTTCAGGATCTGCCCGGCGATGATGGGCAGCAGACCGCCCCCGTAAACCTGGCTGAGCTGATACCCAGCGCTGGCGCCGGAAGCACGGTAACGGGTGGGAAAATTCTCGGTGTAAAAGCTGGGAATGGCGCCATAGCCAAAACCGAAGACGAACCCGAACCCGATGATTTCGGCGATCGCCGCCAGGACGATGTTGTGCGTGTTGATCAGGTAGAAATAGGGAATCGTGAAAAGCAGGAAAATAACGGCGGAGGTCAGCAGCACGGTGCGGCGGTTCAAGCGGTCGGCCAGCAGGGAGCCGCCGATCATGAAGAGCAGCATGAAGGCGGCGGCGATCAGCCCAACGATTTCCGCCTGCATCGCCGTGAAACCAACCGCTTTCATATAGCTGGTGCCGAACACGAAGGAGAGGAAGAAGGCACCGCTGAACATGGCATTGACGAAGGAGGTGCGCACGATGCGCAGCGGCATGTCCTTCCAGACCTTCGCGGCGGGAAAATCCAGCACATGCCGTTCGTCGCGCAGCTTATCAAACAGGAAGCTATCCGCCGTGCGGAAGCGGATCACCACGCCGACAATGGCGACGAGAAAACCGATAAAGAAGAAGATACGCCAGCCCCAAGCCATGAAATCCGCCTCGGTCATCAGCGATTTGACAAAAATCACCGAGGAGAAACCAAGCAGCAGGCCAAGCGGAATCGCAAAGCCGACCCAGGCGCCCCAGAAAGCGCGGTATTTGGATTTGGCGGCTTGCTCCACGACCCAGGTCGAGGCGGTGCCGAATTCCGCGCCGAAGCTGATGCCCTGGCAGAGCCGGAAAATGACGAGCAGGATTGGCGCGGTGACGCCGATTGTATCATAAGTGGGGGTGAGGCCGATGGCCAGGGTGGAGCCGCCCATGAGCACCAGGGCCCAGACCAGGGCATCTTTCCGGCCATATTTATCGGCAATGTTACCGAAGATGAATGCCCCGACGGGACGGATGATGATTCCGAGACCATAAACCCCAATGGCCGCGGCAACCGCCGCAAGTCCGGGTAATTTAAAGAAAATGTCACCCCAGATCGTGGCGGCGATGATGCCCGTGACCAGAAAGTCGTATTGCTCGATGACAGAGCCAATTAGGCTGGCGACCGCGACTCGGCGAATTTGCGCCGTGCTCGGCCCTGTGTGGCTTTCGCTCATGTTCCTCCCTCTCATCAAATGATGGTGTTATTCTATGTGTCGGGTTGTTGGTGTGCGGTCAATCGCCAGATTAGCCATGCCGGCGTTGATCGGCGGCATGACGGACCAGGGCGCCGAACCGGTAAAGCCCATGTACGAATTTGCTGTAGGGCATGGTCAGGAAAAAGCCGAGAACCAGCCCCAGATGGATGCAGAGCACGATTCCCTGTGCGCTGGTCGAGCGCAAGGCCAGAAGCAGCAGGCCGGTGAGCGCGATCATCAGGAGCAGCAGGAGCAGCCCCGTATCGGCTCCCAGTAGATTCCGTGACTGGGGGTCTTGATCCCCCGCCATTTTCAGCCAGAGGAGCCCGGCGCAGCCCGTGACGATGCCGGCCCCGCCGGCGATTCCCAAAAGCACGGGCAGGCTGGATGGGGGATAAGGGGCGGGGTAGCCGAGCAACAGATCATACACGGCCCCCACGCAAGTCGCGGCGAAACAGAGCAGGAACCCATAGGCCATCAGATGATGCAGATAACGCCGGCGATTGGAGAAGGCGCCATTTTCGTCGTTGCAGCCATGGCCGCCGCCGCCGAGATAGCGCAGGCTGGCGGCATCCTTCAGGGCCTGATGGATGTCGGCGCCGCTTACCCGGGTCGTGCCCGCGTCTTTCCAGAAATTGCGGAAGCCCAGCGCCAGGGCCAGCAGGGCATATAGTCCGGCGGCGAGGGCGGTGAGGGTCATGACCGCCTTTGGGATGATAAGGTAGAAGCCGGCTCCCGGCGCGACGGGCAGGATGCCAAAAAGCCGTGCCGGGTTTTGCAGCAGCAAGGTCAGCAGCAGCACCAGGGCAATGCCGCCCGACATGGCGAGCGCGGTGATCAACCCGTTACGCTGGAACGCACCGGAAAGGCCACGCGGCCAAGCATATTGCGCGTAGCTCGCATGGCGCAATTCAGCCATGGCCTTGGGAACATTGATGCCGAATTCATGCGGTGGCGCATATTGGCAGGCATAATAGCAATCCTTGCAATTATGGCAGAGATTGGCGAGGTGGGAGAGGTCGGCGTTGCTGAAATCGCGGTGCAGTTCCATGGCCGGAAACACGGCGCAGAATCCCTCGCAATACCGGCAGGCATTGCAGACCTCCAGGGCCCGGCGGGCGTCCTGAACGACATGGCTGGGCGGGGTGGCGGTGGGGTGTTCAGTGCTGGACACGGTGGGCGGCCTCCTTTCCCGCGATGCAGCCAAAAACAGTGCCGATCGCCATGCCGAAACCGGCCAGATAGCCCTTGCCGAGAATACTGCCGGCCATGATTTCCCCCGATGCGAAAAGATTTTCAACGATACCGCCATCTTGCATGACGACTTCGGCCCGCTCGGTCACCTTGACACCGAGATAGGTGAAGGTGATCCCCGGACGCAGTGGATAGCCGATGAAGGGGGGCTCCAGCAGGGGGCGCGCCCAGTTGGTTTTCGGCGGATCCAGCCCTTCCGTGTGAACGCCATCCAGCGTCTTGCCATCGAATGCGCCTGGCACGCAGGCGGCATTGAAACGCTGGACCGTCGCTTCCAGCGCCTGGGGGTTCAGTCCCAGCTTTTCGGCCAGGGCCGCGATGCTCGGCGCCTTGATCGCGGGAAAGACCGAGGGCATGAACAGCGTTTCGGCGCGGCTGTCGATGATGCTGTAGGCGACTTGATCCGGCTGCTGTGCGACGAGGCGCCCCCATATGGCGTAGCGTTTGGGCCAGACATCCTCGCCTTCGTCGTAAAATCTCTGCGCGTTTTTGTTGACGACGATGGAGAAGGGCACACAGTCCAGCCGTGTGGCGATGCCACCGTCGAATTTCGGGGCGCGCCCATCAATGGCCACGGCATGGCATTGGGTGGGGTCCCCCACCGAGGCCACGCCTTGCGCCAGCAAATTACGTAAAATTCGCCCTTGCGCATAAGGGGTGCCACGGATGAGGAAATTCTCCGCCGCGGGGCCCCAGCCCTCCTTCAGCCATTCGATATTCGCCTGGAAACCGCCGGATGAGGCGATGACCGCCTTGCAGGAGACCTCAAGGGGGAACCCCCGGCTGACCACCTTCAATTGCCGGACACGGCGCTTTTCAAGCGTGATCTCGGTGACTTCCGTATCATAGAGCACATCCACGCCCAGGCGCTGCGCCATGGCGTAATAGGCGTTGAGCAGGGCCTTGCCCCCGCCCAGAAAAAAAGCGTTGGTGCGCGACAGGTTGAGCGTGCCGGTGAGCGAGGGCTGAAACATGACCCCGCACCGGGCCATGAAGGGCAGGGCTTGCTGGGTGGAGCGGATGGTCAGCCGGGCCAGCGCTTCATCTGTCTGGCCGCCGGTCACGCGCAGCAGGTCGTCCCAATATTCATCTTCGGCGTAGCTGTCGGTCAGCACCAGGGTGGGTTGGCTATGCATGGCGCGAATATTGCGCGTGTGCCGGGAATTGCCCCCGCGCATGGTCTGGGGAGCATGTTCCAGCACCAGCACGGAGGCACCGGCCTCACGCGCCGTGATGGCCGCGGTCAGAGCCGCGTTGCCGCCGCCGATCACCACGATATCGTAGGCGCATGCTCTGTTTTCCATCCCGGCCTCCATAATTGTATACTGTTGTATACAATTATTCGCGGCACGAGCCGCCTGTCAACCGGTTCCCGCGCGGGTCAGCTGGGCAGGCGCTTCTGCAGCAGTTGGATGCGGGTTTTGAAGGCGTTGCGGATATGTTGCCGGGCGGCTTGCTCGGCGCCGTCCGGATCGCGCGCGGCGATCCGCTCGACGATCTGCGCATGCTCCCGTACTGAAGCAGCCCCCCGGCTGGGGGCGCCCAGCGTGGTGCCGGGCAGCAGCGCCAGGGACAGGCGCAGGGTTTCCAGAGCCTGCGCCAGAAAGCCGTTGCGTCCCGCGTCGCGGATCTGCTGATGGAAGGCGCGGTTGGTCTTGGCGAGTTCCGTGGGGGTGCTGGTGAGGGTTTGGTCCTGCTCCAGCATTTCCTGCAGCAGGGTGATCTCAACATCCGAGGCATGCTGCGCCGCCAGCCTGGCGGCCGTGCCCTCCAGCACTTCGCGCAACAGATATAGCTCGGCGATCTGGTTGTAATTGAGCGAGGTCACGACCCCGCCATGATGAGGTTCATGGGTGATCAGACCTTGCTGTTCGAGCCGTTTCATCGCCTCGCGGATCGGTGTCCGGCTGAGGGAGAAGCGTTGTGCCAGTTCCGCCTCGCGCAGCCGGGTGCCGGCGGGAAGATCCCCATTCTCGATCCTGGCAAGCAAAAGCTCGTAAGCGCCAGTGCCGCTCGAACGGCTGGGCCCCGTGGCGGGTTTGCCCTTAACGGGGGGGCGTTTGCGCCCAGGTGCCGTGTTCTGGCCAGCCATTCTGTCTATTCTCCCTCTCGCCTGTGTTCGGCTTAGGCTGAAACGGCCCGCGCAGGAAGATTTGAGCGCCTCGGCAAAAGCCTGGCGCAGACGGCGCTTGAGCAAGATATGGATTCCGGAATGGGGTGGCCATGACGGCCGGCGGACATCAATGGACGCTCCTGGCTGCCTCTATCGCTCATGACGGGAAGTTCATGGTGAGGGGCGTTGTGGCGGTGACGGCGTTCATTCCGACAATCTATCGTTTTTCCGAGGCTTTCCTTCTTGATTTCGGTTTTTGGCATGATCGCTTGATCGGGCGTGGCCGGTGACCGGCCCGCGCGAGGGGAGGCCGATTCGTCATCTCGTGGTGGGCGGCGGCGGGTTTATCGGCCGGCATGTGGGCTTGGCGCTTGCCCGGCAAGGAGACGAGGTGATTCTAACCGGGCGCGAAAAACCCGGCTTTTTCGCGCAAATGGAGGAAGCCGGCGCGATCTCCTGGCGCGATTTGGATATTTACAATGCCGACTGGGCCGCGCAGACCGAGGGGGCGGATATTGTGCATTTTTATGCCTGGGGGTCGCTGCCCTCCACCGCCAATGCCGACCCGAAAGCGGATCTGGCGCATAATCTTGGCGCCTTGCTGGGCATGCTGGACGCGCTGAGGCACCGTGGCCATGGGCGCGTGGTATTTTCCTCCTCCGGCGGCACGGTTTACGGCCCGTTGCGGCGGGTTCCCGTGCCCGAGTCGCATAAGCTGGCCCCGATCAATGCTTATGGGGCCAGTAAATCGGCCGCGGAGATTTATCTCAATTTATACCGCGTCATGTATGGGCTGGATTGCCGGGTGGCGCGCATTGCCAATCCGTTCGGCGCAGGTCAGGATATTTCGCGCGGGTTGGGGGCGGTGACGGCTTTTTTGAACAACGCCTTGAATAACCGCCCGATCGAAATATGGGGAACGGGTGAGGTTGTCAGGGATTTTATTCATATCGCCGATGTCACGGACTGTTTGGTGAAGTTGGCCATGACGGATGATCTGCGCGGCCAGCATGTCTTCAATCTTGGCAGTGGAGAGGGCACCAGCCTCAACGGGATTGTCGAGGCGCTGGAGATGCGCTTTGGCCGTAAGCTGGAGGTCAGCCGAAAGCCGGGGCGGGCCTTCGACGTGCCGTCGAACGTGCTGTCCATCAACAGGGTGAAGCGTACATTGGGCTGGTCGCCGCGGCTGAGCTTTTCCGCCGGGCTGGCGAGGATGCTGGCGGATTTGGCCGAGCACCCCGATTTCTCGGCCCTGCATCCGGCTGAGGGAGCACGCGCTTCGGCGCGGCTGGCTGCCGGGAAAGCCGAGCCGCCCTTGGTCCGGGCGGTTCGCGCCAAGGATGGTCAGCGATGAAAATCGCTTTGTTCGTGCATTGCTTTTTTCCCGATCATTTTTTTGGAACCGAGACCTATACGCTGCAAGTCGCGAAATCGCTGCTGGCGCGCGGGCATGACGTCACGGTGGTCACTGGCGGTTTTCAGTACGAGCCCCGTTACCGGGCCATGCTGACCCGCTATGTCTATGACGGTGTGCCGGTCATCGTCTTCGACAAGAATTTTCTGCCTCATGGCAGCGTGGCGGAGACTTATTGGCAGGAGAATACGCGTCCGGTTCTGCGCCAGATTCTCGATGAGTTGCGGCCTGACATCGTTCATGTGACGCATCTGGTGAACCATACCGCCGTATTGGCCGGCGAGGCGAAGGCGGCTGGCTATCCGCTGGTGGCAACGCTGACGGATTTTTTCGGGTTTTGTTATACGAGCACCTTGCAGGCCGCGGATGGCGGCCTTTGCAAGGGCCCCAACATGCTGCGGACCAACTGCATCGCCTGCTACGACAAGGCGACGGGCAATTGGCCGCGTTTTCAGTATAAGCTCTCCATCCTGGCCGAACGGCTTTATTATGCCTGGAGGCGCCGGCGCGATGAGCGGCACATGTATCCGATCGGCGATTTGGTGAAACGTCCCGGAATCCTGCGCAAGGCTTACAAGCATTACGATGCGATGATCACGCCGACGCAGTTTCTCTACGATGCCTATGCGCGGAACGGCTTTGATTCGCGCCGATTTGTCCTGAGCCGTTTTGGCGTGGAGATGGATCGGCGGGAAAAACCGCCCGTGAATCCGGAGGCGCCGCTGACCATAGGCTATATCGGGCAGCTTGCCGCGCATAAAGGCGTGGATCTGCTGATGAACGCGGCACGGACGCTGAAGCCGGGAAGCTTCAAGCTGAAGATCTACGGGCCGCTGGATCAATCGCCCTATGCCATGAAACTACGAGGCCTGGCGACGCAGGACATGGAGTTTTGCGGCACTTTTCTGCCCGCCGAGTTCAGGGCCATTCTCGATGGCCTGGATATTCTGGTGATTCCCTCGACCTGGTATGAGAACAGCCCGTTGGTTCTGTTGAACGCGCTTGCGTCTCATACGCCGGTGGTGGTTTCCAACGTGCAGGGGATGATGGAATTTCTCGACGGCAATAATGGCTGGAGCTTCGAGCGGGGCGATGAGGGAGAGCTTGGCCAGCTTCTGCGGCGCTTGGTGGAAGACCCCGCCAAGACCAGGGCCCACAGTCAGACTACGAATTATACACGCACCATTGATGTCATGGTCGATGAGGTTGTGGATACATATGCAAAGGTGCTGGCCGGATCGGCAAAGGCCAATCGCTAACTTTTAACGGAAGCAGGGGAAATGACCTTGGCTCAGGTTTGTCCTGTCTGTCGGAAAAACATGTTCGCCGCGCAGGATGTCCCCGAGACCGGTTGGCGCTGTGGCGTCTGCGGCTTTGTGCGGCGTCCGCCCGTATCGGCTCAGCCCGTCGCCAGCCAGCCCGGTTTGTCGGATTGGGTGAACGGCTTGCTCGAACAGGCCCGGCGCGATGGCGAGGGGGGAGAGCTTCTCCAAATCGGCTGCGGCGCGGGTGAGGGGCTGGAGCAGGCGCGGGCCTTGGGGGTCGAGGTCATGGGGGTCGAGGCGGACGAAGCGGCGCGCCAAGCGGCCCGGCACCGCCTTCCTGGGGTTTTCATTGCGGGCACGATCGAGGCGTTGCCGTCGCACAATTTCGATTTTGTGTTGATTTCGGGGGAATTGCCCAATCAGCCAGATCTTCACGGATTTTTCCATATCCTGTTCAAGAAGATGGCGATCACGTCCGAAACCCGCGTGATTCTTGAGCTTCCGGCCACGCATGAAGGGTTGAATCTTCTGTCCGAAGACGCGCTCAAGGCGTTGTTCCGGCTGTTAGGCTTCACCAGCTGCGTCATGTGCGAGGCGCAGGAACCCAAGGCGGGCGCGTATCTGCGGTGCCTGGCCAAGGGCAGCCATTTCACCGCGTTCATGCATGAGCGCTACGTTCCCGGCACGTGGAGCGAACTGACCAGCTACGAGCATCTGCCACGCTATGATTATGCGTGCCGGCTGGTGACCGGGATGGATGTTCTGGATTTCGGCTGCGGCACGGGTTATGGCGCGCGTCGCTTGGCCGATGCCGCGCGGGAGGTTCTGGCCGTCGACATTAGCGAGGCCGCCTTGGATTACGCGCGCTCCTTTCATATGAAGGAGAATTTGCGTTTTGAGCGCAACGCGGATCTCGCCGCTTCCTTGGGCGAGGGGCGGTTTGACCTTATCACTTGTTTCGAGGTGATCGAGCATATTGAGGCCAGCCAACAGCGGGAGCTGATCGGCCGTTTCGAGCGTTTGCTGAAACCGGGCGGGATATTGCTGATTTCCACGCCGAATCCGGCGGTTACGGCTCTGTATGGAGAGAACCCCTATCATCTCCACGAAATGACGCTGGAGGAGTTTCGCACTCTCCTGAGCGGCATGTTCGCGCATGTCAGGATGTTTTCACAGACCATCGCCGCCAGCGTGTATCTCCTGGCCGAGGATCTGCCGGCGCGCGGGGAGGTCAGCTACAATCCAGAGCTGTTTCAGGGGGGAGACAATGTCGCTGTCTATGTCGCGGCTTGCGCGCGCATGCCCCTCCCGGTCTTGCCTTCCACAGTCTATCCCGACATGCAGCGTGATTTTGTGTCCGGCCATATGGAAATGCTGCATTTGAGGAACAAGGAAACGGCAGACCGTGTCGCGCTGGTCCGGCAGGAAGCGGAATTGCGGACCTTGCGTGCCATGGCGCAAGGCGGGGAGGTTGAGCAGATGCAAGCGGCGGCGCAATTGCGGGAGGCCCAGGCTGAACGCGTGAAGCTGGCGGCGGCTTTGCAAGCCGCGACGTTGGAGCAAGCCGAGTGGGCCCGGCAGGCGCGGGAAGCTCTGGCTGGGCAGGCGCAAGCGGTTGTGCAATTGCGCGAAGCCTTGGCTGAGCGCGCGCAACTGGCGGCGGCTTCGCAAGCCGCCACGTTGGAGCAGGCCGAATCAACCCGGCAGTCGCAGGAAAACATGGCCGTGCAATTGCGCGAAGCCTTGGCTGAGGGCGCGCAACTGGCGGCGGCTTCACAAGCCGCCACGTTGGAGCAGGCCGAATCGGTCCGGCAGTCGCAGGAAAACATGGCCGTGCAATTGCGCGAGGCCCTGGCTGAGGGTGCGAAACTGGCGGCGGCTTCACAAGCCGCCACGTTGGAGCAGGCTGAATCAGCCAAGCAGGCGCAGGAAATTCTGGCCGCGCAATTGCGCGAAGCCCTGGCTGAGCGCGCGAAATTGGCGGAGGCTTCGCAGGCTGCCATGCTGGAGCAGGCCGAATCGGCCCGGCAGGTGCGTGAAGCCCTGGCTGGGCAAGCCCAGGCTGTCACGCAGATGCGCGAATTATGGGTGGAACGCGAGACGCTGGCCGCAAAGCTGCAAGAGGCCGATGCCGGGCAAACACATCTGGCGGAACGGCTGAAGGTGATGGAAGCCGAACTGGCCGCAAACTTGGTGTTGTTGCATCAGAGCCAGGCTGATCAGGCAGGGCAAGCCGTGGAAAACGCCACGCGTGAACAGCGTCTGGCCGCCATGCAAGCTGAGTTGGGAGAAAGCCGCGGCCGGTTGCATGGGGCGCAGGCTCAGGCCGAACATGCCAGGCTGAGGCTGGAACAGATCGAACGTTCGACGAGCTGGCGGGCTTTGCGCCGGACCCAGCCCCTGCTGGAGAAGATGCGCCCGGTTCTGCGCCCGCCCTTGCGTCTGGCGTATCGTGCCTACCGGCGGCTGCATAGCCGGCCGATGGGGCCGGTGCCGACAGCGGCGGATGCCGGGCCCATTAATCCGGTATGGCGTCCTTGGAATCTGTCATTGGAACTGAGGCTGGAGCCGGTATGGGACGAGGCCAAGGGCGCCTATTGGCTGGATTGCGAAAAACGTCCCCCCTCGCAATTATCGGGCGCGAAAGATCAATCTTGCAGCATGGTGCCATTCTGTCAGGCCGACCAGGCGGAGAAGCATATCCTGCATATTCTTCCCACCATGTCGGATCATGCGGCGGCCCGGCTAGCCGGCGCGCTGGTGGCGCAATTGCCGCGCCCTTACGCGCATGCGATCTTGACTTCAACCACCTGGCCTGGTGGCACGCATGAGGGGGTTGAGGTGCGCCATGTATCCACGCCAGACCCCGCCGCGATGCTTCAGGTGCTGGATATGTTGAAGCCGGACATGGTGCATCTGCATTATTGGGGCGGGGCGGACGAAGCCTGGTATCGCGCGGTGCTGGATGCGCTGCGCGAACGCAAGCCAGCTTCCATGCAGAGCGTGTATCAGCAGGCCGCGCCGCTGTTGGATGAGGTGTTCGGCACGTATATCTTCGCCAGTGAACATATGCGCGCGCAGTTTGGCGCCGAGCCCTCGGCGGGCGGGGCGATGGTGAAGGTGATCCATCCGGGTGTCGATCTCACGGGCTTCGATGCCCGGGGGTTTGCGCCTGACGCGCAAAACGCCATCGGCATGGTCGGCCGGCTGGAACCTGATTCGTTGAACGAAGACAGTCTTGCCTTGTTGATCGAGATAGTCAGGCGGCGGCCACGCACCCGCGCTTATGTGGTGGGGGGCGGCAGCTTGTTACAGGCCTATCTGGAGCGCCTCGAACAGGCTGGTGTCAGGGAGAATTTCCGCTTCACCGGCCATCTGCCCGAGGCGGCGTTGCCGCGATGGTACGAACAGTTTAGGCTGTTCGTGCCGCCCGTATGGCACGGCGATGCGAGCCGGGATCTGGCCTTGGCGATGAGCCAGGGCTGCGCCGTGGCGGGGCATGAAGGCGGGGAACTGCCGGAGTTTCTCGGCGGTCATGAGACGTTGGGGCGGACTCTCGATGGCGTGGCGGATATCATCGTCGATCTGCTGGACAATCCTGCCCGGTTGGACCGGATGGGACAGGCAAATCATGCACGCGCCCCGGAATTGTTTAGCTTGGCGAAGATGGTCGCGTGCTATACCGAGGCCTATGATCATACGCTGCTGGTGGGGTAGAGGGTGAAGCTGGCGGTGAAGAGACCGTGCGCCGAATGGTTGGCGTTGGCGGGGATGGTCGTGGTGTTCATCGTGTTGAACGCCGCTTGGATCTGGCATTTTCGGCATGGCCAGCTTCTGGATATTGACGAGGCGGGCTATCTGGGATTCGCCCTTGCGGATTATCAGGGGCTCATGCATGGCGGGCTGGTCGGCCTGATCAAAACCATTGAGGCGCCAAGCATCCAGGCGCCGGTCACGACGGCTTTGGCGGCCTTGGTTTTCGCCGTGACCGGGCCTCATATGCTGGCTGCGTTCAGCGTCACGGTGCTATGCGCGGCGGCCTGCATTGTCGCGGCCTACTGCTTGGCGCGCGCGCTGGGCATGGGAAGATTTTCGCTGTTGCCGGCATTTCTGGTCGCCACCAGCCCGCTTGTCATCAATTACAGCCGCGACTTCCAGTTTTCGATGCCTGTGACTTTCATGGCGACCGCGGCGCTTGCCTGTCTGGTGAACTCCCGGCGCATGCGCCATCCGGGCTGGAGCCTGGGCTTTGGCGTGTTTCTGGGGCTGATGCCATTGGCGCGTACCATGACCCTGGCATTCATTCCCCCGCTTCTCGTTGGGGTTTTGATCTATGTTTACAGTGACGGGCTGGCGGACTGGCGTAAACGGACCCTATGGCTTGTCGTGTCCTTATGTGTCGCGCTGCTCGTCGCGTTGCTTTGGTTCATCCCCAACGGGCCTTATGTCTTTCATTATCTGCTCGGTTTTGGCCCGGAAGAACCGGCCGCAAAGGTCGCGCTCCGCGTAGCGGGCGATGACGGGGTCGAGAACGTCCCGCCAGCCATCGGCGCTGTGGACGTTGCCATGGCGCAAGGCGCAGCGCTCCAGCATGCCGA
>NZ_JBFWIX010000025.1:0-44209 GCF_050253495.1 Acidocella sp. | reverse complement strand
TCGAACCCGCACCCTCTGGGTGATCCATCAAACGCGCCCCTCACGGCCATCAACACCATGATTTATATCGGAAATATTGAGATCCTGACAGCAAAATCAGCGATTTACTTGGGGAATGTGGGATAAAGCTACACAATCCGGCTATGCAGATATTTCCCTGGAACTGAGGCTTGATTTCTGAGATTTAATCCAGGAATTATGTACAAAATCCTGTGACGTCTCGACAGGGGTAAGGAATCAATGCGCTTCAATGAAATCGGCCAGCAATTGCGGGCCTACCGAATGGAATCCGGCCTCAAGGCCGAGGAGATCTCGGCGCGCCTCGGCGTTTCCCGCGCGGCGCTTTACCGGTATGAAAAAGGCGAGGTCATCAAGCTCGACACGGTCAACCGGCTGGCGGAACTTCTGAAGATTTCTCCGCTGACATTGCTGGGCATCGGGGTCGAATATTATGCCAAGCCCGTGGGCTATGCCGAGCGGCTGCGGCAGATCGAGGAAACAGCGGACCAGATTCTCCAGGTTTTTGGCCCCATCTGTTATCTCATCACTTCCGACCAATATGACGCGGCCCTCGCCCAAATGCTGGAGGGGTACGCCGAATCGATGGGAGCCGACAAGCTGGCCGCCCATGCCGCCGCCGAACAGCTCATGGGGGTGATGATCGCCCGCAAGCAGATGTATCAGGCGCGTAAACCCTCGATCATCGGCATTCTCACGGTCGCGTCGATCCAAAAATTCCTGAACGAGGGCATCGCCCCCACCGCCAACGTGCCCGACAAGCTGCGCGCCCTGGCGCGCGAAGCGGCTCGGCGTGAAGTGGAGCTCATCGCCAACTTGATGGAAAGCGAGCCGATCGGCTTGCAGCTTGGCCTGATGGCGCATGGCGAACCCAACGGCCCCTTCACGCTGCTGCGTTCTCGTGAGCGCGCCACCTTGGCCATCAACCCCTTCCCCGCCGATTCCCCTCCCAACATCCAGTCCGGGGTGGCCATGATCACTGGCGCCGAAGATGCCGTGGCGGCCCATCAGCGCGTCTCCGAACTAACTTGGCGCGAGGCGGTGAAGGGAACAGCCGCGGCTGAGCGTGTCCGCGCCCTAATCGCGGCCGCGCGCGGCTGATGGCCCCGCTGATCCAGCCAGCAGCCTTGCTGGCTTGCCTGGGCCAGCCAGGGCTGGCCGTGCTGGACGCCACGTATTTCCTGCCCAATGAGGACCAGAACGCCGCCGAGACTTTCACCGCCGCCCATATTCCCGGCGCGCAATTCTTCGATGTCGACAAGATCGCGGACCAGGCTTCCAGCCTGCCGCACATGCTGCCCAGCCCCGAAGACTTCGCCAGCGCCATCGCCGCCATGGGTATCGGCAATGAAACGCATGTGGTGGTCTACGACCAGCGGGGTATTTTCTCCGCTCCGCGCGTGTGGTGGATGTTCCGTGTCTTCGGGCATGACAAGGTGCAGGTGCTAGATGGCGGCCTGCCCGCCTGGATCCAGGCGGGCGGCGCCACGCAAGCCGGCGCGCCGGCCGCCACGGCACCCGCCAGCTTCCAGCCGGGCTTCAAGCCGGACATGGTACGCTCGATCGAGGATATGCATACCAATCTGCAAAGCCGGGCGGCCCATATGCTTGATGCCCGCGCCACCGCGCGGTTCCATGCGCACGTCGCGGAGCCACGGCCGGGGATGAGAAGCGGCCATATTCCCGGCGCCATCTCCCTGCCTTTTGGCGCGCTCCTGGAAAATGGCCGTTATTTGCCACCCGAGCGGCTGCGCGATATTTTCGCCGCCGCCGGAATCGATGGCGGTAAACCACTCATTGCCTCCTGCGGCTCAGGTGTGACCGCCTGCGTGCTGGCGCTGGGGCTGGTACAGGCCGACTTGCCGGAAGCGGCGATTTATGATGGCTCTTGGGCCGAATGGGGCGCGCGGGACGACACGCCCATAGAGGTGTGAATGGTTCGTAAAATCGAGACGGCCCTGGTTCAGGCTGGACGGGCGCCGGTCCGGCAATATGGCTTCGTGAATCCGCCGCTGAAACGCGGCTCCACGGTGTTGCATGCCAACGTGGCGGCCAAGAAAGCCGTTGGCCAACGCGCCGCGCTGGAGCCCGTGGAAAATTACGGCGTGATGGGCAGCGAAACCCATTTCGCCCTGGAAGCCGCGATCGCCGAGATCGAAGGCGGCACGCGCGCGCAGGTCACCGGCAGCGGGCTCTCCGCCATTACCGTGCCGCTACTGGCTTATCTGAACACGGGCGAGCATCTGCTGGTGCCGGATTCGGTTTATGGGCCCACCCGCACGTTCTGCGATACCATGCTCACGCGCTTTGGCGTTGAGACGACTTATTACGACCCGATGATCGCCCCCAAGGCGCTGGAAACATTATTCCGCCCCAACACCAAGGTGCTGTTCACCGAAAGCCCCGGCAGCCATACGTTCGAGGTACAGGACATTCCCGCCCTGGCCCAGGTGGCGCATGCCCGTGGCGCCAAGGTGTTTCTGGACAATAGCTGGGGCATTCTGCACTTCGCCCCGTTCCGGCATGGGGTGGACGTGTCCATCCACGCCCTCACCAAATATCCCGGCGGCCATTCGGACATTATCCTGGGCGCCGTGGTGGTCAATTCCGATGAGGATTGGCGCTGGCTGCGCATGGGCTCCCTACAGATGGGCAATTACGCCAGCCCGGACGATTGCTGGCTGGCGCTGCGCGGCTTGCGCACCATGCATGTGCGCCTCAAGGCAGCCGAAGCGGCGGGCCTGAAAATCGCCACCTGGTTCGCCTCCCGGCCGGAAGTGGCGCGGGTGCTGCACCCGGCCTTGCCGTCTTGCCCCGGCCACGAGATTTTCAAGCGCGACTTCACCGGCGCCTGCGGATTGTTCGGCGTGGTGTTCAAACCGGACCATTCCGCCGATGCCGTGGTACGCATGATCGACGCGCTGCAAATGTTCGGCATCGGCGCGAGCTGGGGTGGATTCGAGAGCCTGGTGCTGCCCACCACCGGCGCCATCCGCCGTTCCGCCGGCACCGGCCAATTCGAGGGCGAGGCCGTGCGCTTCCAGATCGGGCTGGAAAATATCGACGAGCTGATCGCCGATCTGGAGCAGGGGCTGGCCGCGCTGCGGGGCGCATGATCGCGCTGCCTCCCCTTCTCGCCGGTTTTCTCGGCACTGTGGGGCTGGCCTTCATCATCGGGCTGGAACTGCACGCCTATCGCCGCCGGGGCGAGGCCGCGCTGGAACCGCGGGCACAAGGGTTCGGCACCACCCGCACCATCACGTTGATCGCCTCCCTTGGCTTCGTGCTTTGGGTCATCGCGCCGGTGACCCCTTTCTGCGTCGGACTCGGCGTGCTGGGGCTGGCGCTGATGCTGGATTACCGCAAGCGGGTCAGGGCGGGCGACGCATCGCTGGTGCCCACGGTGATCGGGCTGATCGCCTATGCGCTCGGGCCGCTGATCCTCACCGCGCCGCTGGCGGTGATCGCCGCCCTGGCGGTGCTGGTGCTGCTGGTGCTGGGCGAGCAGGTGCAAATCCGCCGCTTCTCCGACGCCTTCCCGACCGAGGAGGGCGTCACGTTGGCGAAGTTCCTGGTGCTGGCCGGGCTGGTCTATCCATTACTGCCCAGCACCTCGGTCCCGCATCTGGCGGGTATTACCTGGGCCAAAATCTGGGCGGCGGTGCTGGTGATCTCCGGCATCTCCTATCTGGGCTATCTGGCGCATCGCTATCTGTTCCCACGCGCGGGAACCTTGCTCACCGGCGTGCTGGGCGGGCTTTATTCCTCCACCGCCGCCACGGTGGTGCTGGCCCGCTCCGTCCGGGCCGAACCGCAAGCCGTGGCCTTCGCGCCTGCGGCGGTGATCATCGCCACCGCGATGATGTATGCGCGGTTGCTGGCGCTGATCGTTCTGCTGGGGCACATGGATGCGGCACTGGCTCTGACGCTGCCGTTCGGCGGACTGTTCGTGGCGTCCCTGGCGGTGGCGGGGGCACTGGCCTGGCGGGCGCGGGGCGCGCAAACGCGGATGCATGCGCCGGTCAGTTCCAACCCGCTGGACCTGCCGGTGGCTTTTCTGTTCGCGGCCCTGTTCCTGCTCTTCGCCGCGGTCACGCAATTCGTGACCGCTCACTTCGGCGCGGCGGGGCTGCATATATTGAGTTTCGCCGTCGGGTTCTCGGATATCGACCCGTTCATACTCTCATTGCTGGATGGAAGATTCTCCGTGAGCGCCGGAGCGGTGACCGGGGCCGTGTTGATCGCCAGCGCCAGCAACAATCTGCTGAAGGCGGTTTATGCGATGCTTTTTTCGCGCAACCGCCAGATGCTGCCCGCCGCGGGCTGGCTTTGCGTCACGGCGGCGATTTCATTCGCCCTGGCGCTGGGCTGAGTTTTCAGCCCGCGTTGGATCACGACGCTTTCGGCATTGCCCATTTCCAAGCCACCTCGCTCAACCCATTGAAAATATTCGCGAATTTTGGCGTCTTATATAAAGCGCTTCCCCATAATCTGGCTCTTTTTGTCAAGGAGAGCCAGATTCCAGAACAGGTTCCAGGCTTTTCAGAGAGGCTTTCGCAACGGCCTAAACCACCGTCGCGCCATGCCAGATGGCTGGCGGCGCCACAAAGCAAGAGCCGACATTATTGCGCCATTCCTGAAAAGCGGGCGATTCACGGAATGTGACCATGTGCGCCTCGACACTTTCCCACTGCACCATCAGCAGGAATTTCGTGGGCTCCTCCACCGAGCGCTGCAACCCCATGCCAAAACACCCCTCCGCCGCCAGGAACAAGGGCCGGCTTTTGGCTACCCCTGCGATGAAAGCCTCTTCCATTCCGGGTTTGATTTCGATCTGCGCGAATTCCGTGACCATGTTCACCCTCCTATCGTTTTCGCACGCTGCTCGCCCAGCCCCTGCACGCCCAGCCTCAGGCTCTGGCCAGGACGCAGAAAAACAGGCTCGGGCTTCTTGCCCATGCCGACCCCGGCCGGCGTGCCCGTCGCGATGATATCCCCAGGATATAAGGTAAAAAATTGTGAAACATAAGAGACGAGCCTCCTCACGCCGAAAATCATGTTGGCGGTGGTGCCGTCCTGCATCATCTGGCCATCCACCTCGCAAAACAGCTTGAGCGCCTGCGGGTCGGGCACCTCGTCCTTGGTGACGAGATACGGGCCAACCGGACCGAAACGGTCACAGCCCTTGCCCTTGTCCCACTGTCCGGCACGCTCTGTCTGGTAGGCGCGCTCGCTGACATCGTTCACCACCGTGTAGCCGGCGACATAATCCAGCGCCGCCGCCTCGGACACATGCGAGGCCTTGGCGCCGATCACCACGCCCAGCTCCACCTCCCAATCGGTCTTGCGCGACCCCGGCGGGATGACGATGTCGTCATACGGACCGCAAAAAGCCGAAAGCGATTTCAGGAACAGAATGGGTTCCTTTGGAATCCGGCCGCCGGTCTCGGCCGCATGGTCGGCATAATTCAGCCCGACACAGACAAAATTCAACGGACGCGGCACGCACGGGCCAACACGGTGCGCGGCCTTGAGCAGGGGCAGCTTGGCCGAATCCAGTTTTTGCAATTGCGCAAGCCATTCCAGACTGACCGGCTCACCGCCGATCTGCGCCAGCGCATCCTCCAGCGTGCGAATACCGCCGGCCGAATCCAGCATGCCCCATTTTTCCTGACCTTCATCCCCATAGCGCAGCAGCTTCATTCTTTCTCTCCTGGGTCTGCCGCCTTCGGCGTTCAGCACAAAGCTGGGTGGCGAACATGCGGCGTGTCAAAATGCACGTTTCATACTACCGATGACGGAAAGTGTCAGGAGAGGGTCTCTAGCCATATGCCGCTCTATGTATTGCACGCCAAGGACCGGCCCGGGGCCTTGCAGCTGCGGATGGATCATTACGCCGCCCACCGCGCCTTTCTGGAAGGACAGGACGAGGCCGGGCTGGTCAGTGTCGTCATGTCCGGCCCCTTGCAAACCGATGACGGTGAAATGATGACCGGCTCCCTGCTGCTGCTGGAAGCGCAGGACCGCGAAGCCGTCGACCAGTTCGTGGCGGAGGATCCGTTCACCCGCGAAGGCGTCTGGGGCGAGGTCAATGTCTCTCGATTCTATCGCCGCAGGACACCGGGGCGGGCCAGCTCCGGCGGCAGGTAGCGCAGGCTCCGTCGCCCGTATCCTGGAACAAGCCATTAAAAAGGCGATATTATACTTGCCAAACCCACAACAAAATCTGGTATGATACAACCTCACCGAGTCGTGGGGATGCATGGACACGTATCAGTTATTGAGGGCGGCGGTTTTGAACCGGCAGCAAGCGCAGTTTTATTACGACGGCCATTTGCGGGTTTGCTGCCCCCATGCCGTTGGCATGAGAGACGGGAAGCGCCGGGTTATGGCATTTCAGTTTGGCGGTGGTAGCTCGAACGGCCTGCCGCCCGGCGGACAATGGCGGTGCTTTGAGATCGTCAAGATTGACGGCTTGGGTGTTCAGGATGGCCCTTGGCATACAGGCTCAAGTCACACCAGACCAAACTCATGTATTACGATTGTTGATGTAGAGACACGCGGCTAGGCATACTCTCGCTCGACCATGGCGCCCTGGTATTTCCAAACGGCATATTCATGCGCCCGCGTTTGAGCGTCAGGGCCGGAGAAGATCGTCACGTCAACTGACCCGTCCCCGTCTATATCATTGGCCTCTACGGTCCAAGTCACGGGAATTTCATCGTTTTTAACGATGATAACTGAGCTTTTCATGTCGCCTCACTCGCTTTCCGGTGGATTCTTTAACGTAGCATTTTTCCCCGGTGGTTGGGCAAGCTTTTTCAGCTTCTCATCAAACGCAGCCTCGCTCTCGTCCACCTCAAGCTGGCGGGCGGCTTCTTTGAAGCGGTCTAACTGAGCGGATTCTAAGTCTTTAGCTGGCGATTTGTTTGACATGTTTCTCAACTTTGTCGATCACATCTAATTGGCCGCCACCCCATGCGCCCATCTGAAGGTCGCTGTTTATGGCTTTTGATCTTGTCTGACGAGATATTTTTGTAAACTCAGAATCCTCAACAATCAAAAACGGGACTACATTGCTTACAGATTTCAGTTCTATTTCCTTAGAAAACAAGACAGCTTCTAGGGCCTTCGCTTCGGTCGTTCCGGGGAAAATAGCAGCCATTTTCCCGCTCCTATGACGAACGACGATGTCAACGACATAATAGCTTAACGCGCTGATTGGAGCTTCATTAACTTGAACACTATCTACGCCAAAGCGTTCCACCAAAGCGGCGATTAAGTCATCTCTAAATGTACTCGCCGTCCTTGTTCTTGCAGTTAACAAGAACTCTTGAACCCTCAACATGAATTCCAAAAATGAGATGGCCAACAGCCCGGAACGATCTTCATGGACGTAATCTGTATAGAACAAGAATTCGTCCTGATCGAACTTTACACCGGTGCTGGCGAGCATGTCTTGGAGCATTTCAAAGCGAGCGCCCGTAGTTATATCGACGCCCGCTCCCTCAAGCTCGGATACTGTCAGACCATCATCCTCAAAACGCAAACCTTCTCTTGAGGTTCTGGCATAGAAAGCAAGAAAATCTCCGCTATGCCAACGAAATGGAGTTTTGATTGAGAACCCTATAGGAACTTCTCTTATAGTAAAATTCTTGCAGAACGCTTCGCATAGGCGATCATGGAGGTTCATATAAATCCTCCTTGAGCTGTGAAGCCGAAGCGCTCTGCGGCTAACGTCACGGCATCAGCTTGACGAATTTCGAACCTAGTAGAACATTCTGAATTTTCTGATCTAGGCCAAACCCTCATGCTAGCATTGTCACGAAGAACGCCCGGGAAAATATTACTCACCTCACAAGGAGAGACGTGGCAGTGCCAATCTCTGTGCGACGTATGAAGTTCGTGATGGCAAATCACCAACATGCCTCTTGGGTCATCCATACCCAAAATGGCTTGGTAATATTCCTTTCCTACATTTAGGCGGATTAGGACACGAAAATGACGGTCTAAGGCATCAAACTCTACCAAACGCCAAGCCCATTCGTTGCCCGCCTGCAATCTTGATACGGACTTCAATGGGAATGATGAGCGCGGCACCTTTCCGGTGTTCCACGGATGTAGTTCGGTGTTTCGCTTAGGGGCGCGTATAATTTCAGCAATACGCATATCTATACCCCCTTTAGGGCGCGAAGAAGTCAAGCCGTCGATATGTCAGCCTTTTACCCACGATACCCTTCAACGCTCCCTCTGCGCGAGCGCTATCACAGAATCCCAGCTTTGCGCGCCGGTTATACCTGAAATCGAATTCTGCAAGGTAGCGATGAAGATGCTTCTCCGCACAGTGCTGGTACACGCCTTTCATGCCGCGTTTGAAGATGCTGAAATAGCCTTCAATCGTGTTGCTATGTACGTCACCGCGCACGTATTCGCCCCGCCCATGGCGAGTGAACTCATGGCTAGCAAAGTGTTGATTAACCTTATGGTATTGCCCAGCTTCATCGGTCATGATCGCCGTTTCCTTGGCGATATTGGCCTTAAGGATCGGCATAATGTCATCTGTGCTAGTGCCATCAACATGGAAGGAGCGCACCGTACCACCGCGCTCAACCAAGGACAGGACGGCGCGCTTATGGCTATAACCACGGCGCTTCATGGCACCCTCTTTGCGACCGATAAAAGTCTCATCCGCCTCAACCACAGCGCCCAGGCCACCTAAGGGCTCTAGCCCTCCAGTGCGCATGGCCTCACGGATACGCTGGCTCATGAACCAAGCCGTCTTAACGGTCACATCCAGAACGCGGGCGAGCTGGTTGCTGCTGATACCCTTCTTGCTGGAGCACATCAGGAACACGGCCTGGAGCCAAACATGCAGCTTGACATGGCTGGCCTCGAACACGGTGCCGACAGTCACGCGGGACTGCTTACGGCAGGCGTAGCACTTATAGAGGCCGGGGCGCGTGGCTTTACCCGCAAGGCGCTTCATCTTCTCCATGGTGCCGCAATGCGGGCACACAGGACCGTGCGGCCAAACGATGCTTTCCAGCTTGGCGTAAGCGGCTTCTTCATCTTGGAAGTAGGGGGCGTTGAGGATGCTCATGCCATAACCCTACATGTTGTGGGTGGGTTTGGCAAGTATAATATCGCCATTAAAAAAGGCCGGTCCTTGAGGACCGGCCTTTAGCATCTCTTTCGATGCCTACGTTTCTTGGCTCCCTAAACTTGGCGGCTGACATTTGCTGCCCCGTTCACCGGCCTGTCCCATTATGGAGCATTTCGGCGGCGGTTATATATGCCACGCGCGAACTGTGGCGGAAAAATGTCCGGCACGCAAGTCCTCGAATGATCTTTTTTGCAGCCTTCCACCCGCGACCAGAAGTTTTTTTCATCTTGAGGAAAACATGTCCCGTTTCACCCCAGGAGCCGCAGCAATGCCCGCGTGGCGGCGCGCAATTCCTCCGCCGCCTGGGTGGCTGGTCCAGCCTCAGTCACGCCCAGCCCGTCCGCGAAGGCGTTGGCATAGGCCACACGGTTCGCCAGGGCGGTGGGCAGCAGGGTCAACCGGCGCGCGGCGATTTCCGCCTCCAGCCGCTTCCGCAAGCGTGAGGCCGCGGGGGCGCGGTTGAACAGCAAGGCCGCCGGGCGGCGCTCCTCCGCCGCCAGTTTCAACGTGCCCTCCGCCGCCCAGAGGTCCGGCGGCGCGGGGTTGAGTGGCACCAGCACCAGATCCGCGCCACGAATCGCCCTCCTGGCGTCGCTGTCGATCACTGGCGGCGTGTCCACAATCACATAATCATGGGAAGCGCTCAGCTTTTCCAGCTCATTGGCCAGGCGCCAGCCCGAAATGGCCGACACCTCCACGCCCGGCCCAGCCTTGGACGCTCCCGCGCGCAGCCGCCCCCAGGCGCTGAGACTGCCTTGCGGATCGATGTCCAGCAGCGCCACGCTGCCCTCCTCCGCCAGTGCCGCACCGAACTGGGCGGCGATCATGGTCTTGCCCGCACCGCCTTTTTGCTGTGCAACCGCGATAATCTTTCCCATCAACAGCCTCCTGCTAGGGTTCAGTAAATGGCATATTCTTTTGAACGGCCAGAGAATTTTAAGGAAGCGCTGCTCACCCCGGCGCAGATGAGCTGGGCGGACGGGCTGGCTGGCAATGGCGCGGCACTGATGGAGGCCGCCGGGCGCGCGGTGGCCCGCGACATCATGCGCCGCTGCGGCAAAACGCCGATTCTGGTGCTGACGGGGCCCGGGAATAATGGCGGGGACGGCAAGGTGGCGGCGCGCTATCTGGCATGGGAAGGCTGGCCGGTGAAACTGCGCGATTTCCGCGAGGCCGTGCCGGAGGACGTCTCCCGGGCGGGACTCGTCATCGATGCGATCTTCGGCGCCGGGCTGTCCAGAGATCTTGACGACCATACCGTCGCGCTGCTGCGGGCCGCGAAGCGGCTCGTGGCGGTGGACGTGCCCTCGGGGCTGGACGGTGCCACCGGGCAGATACGCGGTTTTGCCCCGCAAGCCGAATTCACCGTGACCTTCGCGCGCAAGAAACCCGGGCATCTGCTCTTTCCCGGCCGTGCCCTGTGCGGGGAGGTGCTGCTGCGCGACATCGGCATGCCGGATTCGGTCATCGGCCAAGTCGGGCCGGATATTTGGGAAAACGGCCCAGCCTTGTTCACCCTGCCGGGGCGCGCCGCCACCGGGCATAAATATAGCAACGGCGATGTCACCCTGCTCTCCGGCACGCTGCCGGGTGCTTCAAGGCTGGCGGCCATGGCGGCGCGGCGCGGCGGCGCGGGCATGGTGAGCATCGCCGCGGCGGATGCGGCCCCCTTGCCCGAGGCCGGGATCATTCTGCGCCACGAAACGCTGGATGAGTTGCTGCGGGATACGCGGCGCGGAACCTGGGTGGTGGGACCTGGCCTTGGCGTGGCGGCCGCGAGCGCCGCGCTGGACAAGCTACGCGCGGTGGGAGGGCTCACCATCCTGGCGGACGCGGACGCGCTGACCGCCTGTGCCAGCGCGCCGGAACGTTTGCGTGGTGTTGCCGTGATAACCCCTCATGCGGGGGAATTCGTCCGGCTGTTCGGAGCCATCGGCCCAGACAAGGTCGCGGCCGCGCGACGCGCCGCCGCGTTGACCGGCGCGGTCGTGGTGCTGAAGGGAGCGGATAGCGTGATCGCCGCGCCGGACGGCACCGCCGCGATCAATGCCAACGCGCCGCCATGGCTGGCCACCGGCGGCACGGGCGATGTTCTGGCCGGGTTGACCGCCGCCCTGCTGGCGCGCGGCATGGGCCCCTTCCCGGCCGCCTGCGCCGGGGTCTGGCTGCATGGCGCGGCGGCACAGGCAGCCGGGCCGGGCATGCTGGCGGAAGATCTACCCGCCTTGCTGGGTAGGTTGGCGCAAAACTCCCCCCTGGCTCCAAGCCCAACTTTGCCCTGAAACCGGGAGATTTCCTATTTTAGGACAGCCATCCAGCCCTATTTTTGCCTTAAATGAGAAAAATTTTATCACAAATCCAGGGGTTTTAGACCTGGAAATGCCTTGATCGGCCCTCATTATCCTTTCATCGAAAGGAGACGCAGTCATGCGCTTTACCAAAACCCTTCTCTCCGGCGTAACCGCCCTGGCTCTTCTGGCGGGCCCGGCGCTGGCACAGCCGGCCCCTGGCCAGGGCCCTGGCCAACAGCAGCAGCATGGCGGCCAGGGCGGGCAGCCCCCCCATGGCGAGCCTCAGGGCCAGCAAGGCAAGCCCGGCAACATGGGCGGGCCGCAAGGCCATCCGCACGGCCCGACAGGCCCGCATGGCCAATGGGCCCGCGGGGATTATTATAACGGGCATCGGCATGTGGTCCCGCATGGCGACTGGAACCGCTATCATCTGCGCCCGCCGCCGTCCGGCTATGAATGGGTGCGCTCGGGCGATCAGTTCGTGATGATCGCCATCACCAGCGGCATCATCGCCAGCATCATCGCCGGGTCCGCCTACGGCTATTAAGGGCATCGGCGCTTGGCGCCATGGACGCCCACTCATGTTCCCCCGCCCTGTCTGGCGGGGGAACGCATTTTACGGCAACCATAATGGCCTTATAATGCCGCCATGAACGAAATGCGGCCTCTGAGGCACAGCACAGGGACACTGGAAACGTTGGCCTCCCTTGAGCGCAAGCTGCTTTGGCTTGCCTCCTGGATCATTCATTACGCCAACAACATCCGCCCGAACCCAGCCGCCGAGAAGGTCGGGGGGCATCAGGCCTCCTGTGCCTCCGTCGCCTCCATCATGACGGCCCTGTATTTCGATGCGCTGCGCCCGCAGGACAGGGTGGCGGTGAAGCCGCACGCCTCGCCGGTGCTGCATGCGATCAATTATCTGCTGGGCCGGCAGACACGCGAAAAGCTGGAGCATTTCCGCCAGATGGGCGGCGCGCAAGCCTATCCCTCCCGGGCGATGGACGGGACGGAAATCGATTTCTCCACCGGCTCCGTCGGGCTGGGGGTGGCGATCACCAGTTTTTCCGCCCTGATCCAGGATTATGTACAGGCACATGAGATGGCCAAGCCCGGCTTGCCGCGCGCGCGCAACGTGGCCGTGGCGGGCGATGCGGAGCTGGACGAGGGCAATATCTACGAGGCCCTGCTGGAAGGCTGGAAACACGATGTGCGCGATGTCTGGTGGGTGGTGGATTGTAACCGCCAGAGCCTGGATTCCGTGATGCCTGACCGGCTGTTCGGCCGGTTCGAGGGGCTGTTCCGGGATATGGGCTGGCGTGTGATCACGCTGCGCTATGGCAGGCGGCTGCGGGAGGTCTTCGCCAAGCCCGGTGGCGCCTCCCTGCGCGGCTGGCTGGATGAATGCCCAAACTCCGTATACTCCGCCCTCACCTTTCAAGGTGGAGCCGCTTGGCGCGAGGCGTTGCTGCGGGATATGAGCAAAAGCCGCGGCGTGCGCGCCATCATCGACCCGCTGAGCGATATGGAACTGGCGGGGCTGATGACCAATCTGGGCGGGCACGACATGGCCACCTTGACCGATGGCTTCGCGCAGGCGGCACTCTCCGACCAGCCGACCCTGTTTCTCGCCTACACCATCAAGGGCAACGGTCTGCCCCTGGCCGGGCATAAGGACAACCATGCCGGGCTGATGACGCCCGAGCAGATGGATGAATTTCGCTCGGCGATGAAGATCCGCCCCGGCCATGAATGGGACAGGCTGGAAGGGCTTGAGCAACCGCACCGGGTGGAACGCTTCATCAACGAAACCCCCTATGCCCAGCCGCTTTCCCCCGCCGGCCGGCGGCTGGAAGCCCCCAAGGTGGCGGTACCGGACAGCCTGCCCGGCCCGCGCACGGCCGGACGCCGGATGAGCACGCAGGCCGGGTTCGGGGAAATCCTGTCCGAGATCGGCCGCGCGCAGGGGGAGAGCAAGGCGCTTTCCCAGGCGATCGTGACCGCGAGCCCGGATGTGGCGACCTCCACCAACCTTACCTCCTGGATCAACCGGCGCTCGATGTTCGCGCGCCAGGCGCAGGAGGATGTGTTCCGCAAGAGCAAGGTCGCCTCCATGGTGAGGAAGGACATGCATCCGGGCGGGCAGCATATCGAGCTGGGAATCGCGGAGCAGAGCCTGTTCCTGCTATTGGGGGCCGCCGGGCTGGCGCATGACCTGTATGGCGCGCGGCTGCTGCCGGTGGGCACGGTCTATGATCCGTTCGTGAATCGCGGCCATGACGCGTTATATTATGCCTGTTACCAAGATGCGCGGTTTCTGCTGATCTCCACCCCGTCGGGCATCACGCTGGCGGCGGAAGGCGGGCAGCACCAGGCCACCAACACACCGCTGCTGGGCATCGTGCAGGACAAGCTGGCGACCTTCGAACCCGCTTATTGCGATGAGTTGCGAATTCTGATGCGCCATGCCTTTGAGTATATGCAACGCCCGGACGGCTCGGCCGTGTGGCTGCGGCTTTCCAATCTGGCCTTGCCGCAGCCGGCGCGGGAGTTGAACGCGAGCCATGTGATCGCCGGGGCACATTGGATCGTGCCGCCGGCCCCCGGCGCGGAGCTGGCCATCGCCTATCAGGGGCCGATGGCGGCGGAGGCTGAAAAAGCCTTCGAGATTGCGCGCGAGGATGTGCCGGGCGCCGGGTTGCTCGCCATTACCAGCCCCAACCGGCTGTATGCGGGCTGGCGTCAGGCGCAGCGCCAGCGGCGCGAGGGCATGAAGACCAAGGCGCATATCGAGGAGATTTTGGCCCCCCTGGCGCGGAACGCGGCCCTGGTCACGGTGCTGGACGGGCACCCGGCCGCACATAGCTGGCTGGGGTCGGTACGCGGCCAGAAGGTGATGGCGCTGGGGCCGGACCATTTCGGCCAGTCCGGCACCGTGGCGGAATTGTACCGGGAATATGAGATGGATTGCGATGCGATCCTGGATGCCTGCGCGGAAGCGCTGGCGGGCTGAAATCCGCTATTCCTTGCGCCCGGCCAGTACGCGCGAAAAACTACAGGCGGCGGCGACATAGGCCGTGAAGGCTGCCAGGGCCAGGCAGGTTTTCGTGGGGGCGGGATGCGCCAAGCCCAATGTCAGCGCCACCAGCATGCCCCCCATGGTCTGGCCGAACAGGCGAGACACCGAGATCATGCCCGAGGCACCGCTGATACGATTCTTGGGCGCGGTGGTGAGCATGGCCTTGTTGTTGGGTGGTTGCAGCATTGAGAAGCCCGCCCCGGCCAGGGCGATGCGCCACATGATATCCGCGTCCGTGGGGGCCGCGGGCAGCAGGCGCAGCAGCAGAAAGCCGGTGCCGCAGATCGCCATGCCCAGCGTGGACAGGAAAGCCGCCGGGTAACGATCCGCCAGCCGGCCGACGAAGGGCGCGGTGAGCACGATCGCCATCGGCCATGCGGTGATGACCAGCCCTGTTTCCACCGGGTCGCGATGCAGCACGTTGGTCAGGTTGAAGGGCATCGAGATGATAAAGAAATTCGAAGCGACGAAGGACAGGAACCCCGTGACGAAGGCGATGGAAAAGCCCGGCCGCATCAGCAAATCGACCGGCAGCAAGGGATTGGAGCGGCCTAGTTGCAGCCTCACCAGCAGCACCATCGCCGCAAGCCCCAGCGTCAGCAGCCCGACCCCCAGCACCCAGCCTTCCCCTTGCGCGAAATTATCCCCGCCGGTGACAATGCCCGCCAGCGCCACCGCCAGCAGCACCGCGCTCAGACGATCCAGCTTCACCGGTGTACGCGGAGTGACGGGCAATGAGGTGACGGCGAAATAGAACGCGACCGCCCCGAAGGGCAGGTTGATCAGGAACAGCCATTTCCAGCTGGCGAAGGACAATACCGCCGCCGCGACCGAGGGCCCCAGCGCCACGCCGAGCGCGATGATCAGCCCGTTCAACGCGATGCCGCGCCCGAGAATGCTGGAAGGGTAGATATAACGGATAAGCGCGGCATTGACACCGAGAATACAGGCGCCGCCCACGCCCTGGATGGCGCGGGCAACGGCGAGTTCCGGCAGGGTTTGCGACATGGCGCACAGCAAGGAGGCGCCAACGAACATCATCAGCCCGAGACGGCACATGCGCGCATGGCCGAATTTCTCCCCCAATGTCGCCACCGGCAGCAACGCGATCAGATTGGCAAGCTGATAGGCGTTGACGATCCAGATCGCGGCGGAATCGGTGGTGTGCACATCGCGCGCGATATCGGGCATGGCGATGTTGACCACCGTATAATCCAGCACCGAGAGCAGCACCGCCATGGCCACCGCCGCCATGGCCCGGATGCGGGCGGGCTTGGGCAGACCATCGGGCACGGATGGCATGGCGGGCTGGGCCAGGGTCGCGGACATATTCCCCCGCTTACTGGCCAAATCACCGGAAAAACAGGTTTTTTCTGCGGGACGCTGCCATGCGGCCGGGTACATCGGGGCTCAATCCCGGGGACGTTCCGCGTGCCGAATTTCAATGCGCCCGGCCTGATGGCAGCCGGCTGAAAGCACGCCCTAATCGCCCCGCCCACGGGCATAATTCAGCGCCAGCAGGCTGGTCGGCTTCAAAGCGGCACGGGACCAAGGCACCATCCGATCGTCAATTCACGGCAAGCTTGGCGCGTGGTTCCCGCCCCCCGGCTGACAGCGTGGCATGGTTCATGCCGCGGGGCCCGTGCCGGCCCCTCCCCCACGCCGGTTAAACCGCCTCACTGATCCTGATCGCCGCCTTGCAACCGAGTTTGATCAGCCCGGTCAGCAATTTATAGGCTGGCGCCTGCTCGGCGCCGTTCTCAAGCCCGATGTCGCGGTGCTGCACCTCCTCCAGCCGGAAGGCCTCGATGGTGTCGCTCAGATCGGTCTCCTCCGGCCCCAGCCTGTCGCGCTGATCGGCATAATGGGCATCAATCGTCTCCTCCACCGCCACGGTGCAGGCCATGGCGGCCTTCTCTCCCATCGCGGCGGTGATCGCGCCCAGCGCGAACCCAGCCACATGCCAGATGGGCAGCATGGCGGTGGGACGGGAACGGCGTTCGGCGATCAACGTCTCAAACGTTTCCTTGTGAACGGTTTCCTGGTCCAGCATATGGCGCAGCAAGTCCCCCTTCGCGCCACGGCCTAAAACCGCGATCTGCCCGGCGTAAATGCGCTCGGCGCCATATTCACCGGCATGGTCCACACGGACGAAGCGCTTGATCTGCTCGCTCATCTCAAAATCTCCTGTCTGGCCGCCGCGCGGCCATGAAGAATAGCAGCAAGGTGAACATGGCCGTGCCGCAAAAATCCATCTGCGCCATCGACATGGGAAACCCGGCGATCAAATGCACCGGGCGGTCGCACGGCACGGAGGGGGTCATCGGCAAAGCCGCGCCGGGGGTGAGAATGCCATTGCATTCCGGCAAGGGAGACTTCCACCAGCCAAATTCCACCCCCACATGCAACCCCGCGACGATCACATCGCCCAGCATCGCCAATCCGGCCAGGCCGATGAAAACCCGGCCCGCACGGCCGCCAAAGAGCAGCGCCAGCACCCCCAGCAGGACGACGATGCGATAGGGCCAGCGTTCCCATAGACACAACGCGCAAGGCACGAGATGCAGCCCGTACTGCGCGAAATAGGCAACTCCCAAGGCTGCGGCGGCCACCAGGGCCGTGACAAAACCCGCGAAACGGACATTCATGGCGGTGTTGTGCTCCCTTTTATCCACGCCGCCAAGTTCAGGTGAGCAGGTGGGAGACCCAGGTCTCGACGCTGTCGCCACTGCTCAATTTCGGGTCGATCAGCCCGTTGACCATGAAGGTCGGGGAAACGTGAATCCCGTTCTGACGGGCATATTTGGCATGCCATTTCACTTCCGCCTGAAGCTCGGGCAAGGCAAAGGCATCGGCCAGGGCGATACCGGAATAAGCCTCCAGACGCGTGACGATCTGGGCGGGGGTGGCGTCCATGTTCGGCCCGCCCGCATGGTGCTCAAACTCGAATTCCTCGCGGTGGTCAGCCACCGCCTTCATGACCGCCTTCGCCGCCGCCTTGCCCTCCGGCAGGGTGGACGCGGCGAGGATGGCGCGTATGACAACACCGGAGAACATGTGCCAGGGCTGGGATTGCAGGCGGATTTTCACCGTGATGCGGTCAGGCCCCGCCTGTGCCAGCAACCCGTCCAGCTTGTTGAAGGCCTTCCCCGAAAACGGACAAGTCGGCTCCAGGAACATTTCGAACAAGGCGGGGCCGTGCCCCCAGCTCAGAGCCTCGGCGGTGTAAGGCTTGGTCATGGGATGCTCCTCGCGTCCCCCCGCCTGGAATGGCGGGGGTGAGACAAAGCCTCAGAGAATGAACCGCGACAGATCGCCCTTGGCGGCAAGCGGCGCGACACGCTCATTCACATAAGACGCATCGATGGTGATCTTCTCGCCCGACCGGTCGGTGGCGGAGAAGGAAATCTCCTCCAGCAGCCGCTCAATGACGGTAGCCAGACGCCGGGCGCCGATATTCTCGACCCGCTCATTGATGTCGAATGCCAGCGAGGCGATGGCATCCACGGAATCATCCGCGAATTCCAACTCCACTTTCTCGGTGCCCAGCAACGCGACATATTGCTTGAGCAGGGAATGCTCCGTGTCGGTGAGGATCCGCTTGAAATCATCGCGCGAGAGCGAGCTGAGCTCCACGCGGATGGGCAGGCGCCCCTGCAATTCCGGCAGCAGATCCGAAGGCTTGGCGACATGGAAGGCGCCTGAGGCGATGAAGAGAATATAGTCGGTTTTCACCGGCCCGTATTTGGTGGAGATCGTGGTGCCCTCGATCAGCGGCAGCAGATCGCGCTGCACCCCCTCGCGGGAGACATCGCCACCGCGAAAGCCGCTTTCCGTGCGCGCGCAGATCTTGTCGATCTCGTCGATGAAAACAATGCCATTCTGCTCGGCATGGGTCAGCGCGTCCTTGGTGAGCGCCTCTGTGTCCAGCAGCTTGTCCGCCTCTTCGCGCGCCAAGGCCAAGCGGGCCTCGGGCACCAGCATCTTCTTTTTCTGCGGCTGCCGGCCGAACATGTTCTTCATCATGTCGCCGAAATTGATGGCCCCGCCGGGCGGCATATTGGGCAGGTCGATCATGCCGATGGGGGTGCCGGCGGGCTCGGAGATCGCCACTTCGATCTCTTTGTCCTCCAGTTCGCCCGCGCGCAGCATGCGGCGGAATTTCACGCGCGTATCGGCCGAGGCATTCTCACCGACCAGAGCGGTGAGCAGCCGCTCTTCGGCGTTCAGCTCCGCCTTGGCCTCGACGGTCTTGCGGTTCTGCTCGCGCAGCATGGTGATGGAGGCTTCCACCAAATCACGCACGATGCTCTCCACATCGCGGCCGACATAGCCGACCTCGGTGAACTTGGTGGCTTCCACCTTCAGAAAAGGCGCCTGGGCCAGCTTGGCGAGGCGCCTGGCGATCTCGGTCTTGCCGCAGCCGGTCGGGCCGATCATCAGAATGTTTTTCGGCACCACCTCATCGCGCAGATCTTCTGGCAATTGCTGACGGCGCCAACGGTTGCGCAAGGCGATGGCCACGGCGCGCTTGGCGTCGTTCTGGCCGATGATGAAGCGGTCGAGCTCGGAGACGGTCTCACGGGGAGAGTAAACGGGAATATCCATCAGATTGTTTCAACAACCAGGTTTTCGTTGGTGTAGATGCAGATATCGGCGGCGATCTTCATCGAGCGACGGGCAATGTCCTCCGCCGTGAGATCGGGCACCGTCATCAGCGCGCGCGCGGCGGCGAGAGCGTAATTGCCGCCGGAGCCGATGGCGATGATGCCATCGGTGGGCTCCAGCACATCGCCATTGCCGGTGAGCGTATAGCCGTGCTCCTTGTCCGCGACGATCAGCATCGCCTCCAGCCGGCGCAGATAGCGGTCTGTCCGCCAATCCTTCGCCAGTTCCACGCAGGCGCGCTCCAACTGGTTGGGAAAACGCTCCAGCTTCGCTTCGAGCCGCTCCAAAAGGGTGAAGGCATCAGCCGTGGCCCCGGCGAAACCGGTGATCACGCTGCCATTGCCGATACGCCGCACCTTGCGCGCGTTTCCCTTTACAACGGTGTTGCCGAGCGATACCTGCCCGTCCCCGGCCACGACAACCTGGCCATTGCGGCGAACGGACAAAATGGTGGTGCCATGCCAGCCCACCGGGTCGTAATGCTCTGTCATGCCGCCAGACATGGCATTGCCCCCCGTCCCCGGCAAGAGGCCACGCCACGGCTCATGCCGCATGATGAGCCCAGCCATGACTGCATTTACCACTTGCATTTATGCAATATATTACAATTTATGCGATGTCCCCCCTTTGTCATCCGGCAAAAAAGTGCTAATTAACGGGGATGGCTTCCGAATTGAACCAGACTTCATGAATCCCATCGACGAGTCCGAAATTCTATCCGGCCTTGGCAAACGCGTGAAATTGCTGCGCGCGCGCCGAGGCATGACGCGCCGTGTGCTGGCGGGTGAGGCGGGGGTGTCCGAGCGGCATCTGGCCAATCTCGAATCAGGCACCGGCAATGTGTCCATCCTGGTGCTGGCGCAAGTGGCGCAGGCGCTGGATTGCCCACTGGCCGAGCTGTTGGGCGACGAGACGACCTCCACCCCCGAATGGCTTTCCATCCGCCGCCTGTTGCACGGGCGCGAGCCGACCGAGATCGAACGCGCGCTGCGGGCCGTGGGGGAATTATTCGGTGGCGCGCACGGGCAGGCGCCGGGGTTTCGCAACCGCCGTATCGCCTTCATCGGGCTGCGCGGCGCGGGCAAATCCACGCTTGGGCAGATGGTGGCGGCGAAACTCAGCGCCCCGTTCGTGGAATTGCGCGCCGAGATCACCCGGCTGGCGGGGTGCGCGCCGGTGGAGATCCAGGCGCTCTACGGTTCCAACGCCTATCGCCGTTATGAGCGGCAGGCGCTGGAGGACACGTTACAAAGCCATCAGAGCTGCGTGATCGCCACGGCGGGTGGGCTGGTGGGGGACACTTCGACCTTCGACCTGCTGCTGGCCAACTGCCTGACCATATGGCTGCAAGCAACACCTGAGGATCATTTCACCCGTGTGCTGGCGCAAGGCGACATGCGCCAGCTTCCCGGCAACCGCAACGGGGTGGACGATATCCGCCTGACGCTGGAAAGTCGGGCGGGCTTTTACGCCAAGGCGGATCTGACCTTCAACACCAGCGGCAAGACCCTGGATGAGGCCTTCACGGGGCTGATGGGGGTGCTGCATGAGCGGGTTCCCATGGTCGAAACGGTCTAAAACAGGCGTTTTCCCCGATGCATGACCAAGCCAACCCGTTTTTCGACCCGGGCTGGCGGGACATATTGAAACAAGCCCGGGCACGCCATGAGGCAGCCCGGCACGCGGCGGAGGATGCGGCACGGACCGAGCTTGGCGGCCTTGCCCACCGTGCGGCTCTGGCGGACCTGGAAGCGACGCGCCAGCATCTGCACCGGGCCGAACGCACGCGCTTTTCCACCATCGCCGATTATGCCGCCTGGCGCTTCGCCGCCCTGCCGCCCGCCAGGGATGGCTTCGCCGTGCTGGCGGACCCGCATGAATTTTCCAGTCTGGCGGCGGTGGATGAAGCCTTCGAACGGCTGCGCCGCCAGCGCCAGGACGCCAGCGCGGACCCCGTGCTGCTGCGCGATGCCCAACCACCTGGGCTGGAGGCCTTCGCCGATACCGCCAAAGCGGTGACGAGCTGGCGGCGTTTTGGCTCTGGCGGGCCGGAGGCGCTGATTTCCGCCTGCGAAACCGATGGAAACATCCATATCTGCATCGCCCATCGCTGGGGCGGAATCGGGCCGGAATCGAACTTGCGCTATCTGCATGTCGCCAGCCTGCTGGCCCAGGAAACGATCACATTACGGCTGCCGGACGCGCAAGCGCTGTTCAGGGAGGACGGGTTCCGCATGGCGGCGAACCGGGACATTCTGCGCGGCGCCAACAAGATCGCCGCGCGGCTGGTGCTGTACCGGCATTTGCTGCCCGGCGCCGGACAGCGCGAGGAATTCGCCCGGGTGAGCCTGGTGTGGAATGGCGCGCGCTTCATCGAGCCGGATTGGGAAGCGGAGATTTACGGCACCCTGCCCCTGGCGCTGCGCGCGGCCACGGTCAGCTTGGCGGAAGGTCGCTCCCTTCCGCTCTTTCCCGCCCCTTGAGTACGTGCCCGGCATATTGACCGGCACACCCGATCCAGCCGATCCTGACGGGAATGCCCGCCCGCCCCAAACTCTATCTCGCCGGCCCCGACGTGTTCCTGCCCGAAGCCGCCGCGATGGCGCGGGACAAACAGGCGCTCTGCGCCGAGCATGGTCTGCGCGGCATCGCGCCGTTCAACCCGGATTTCGACATGAACCGCCCGGCGGATCAGCTCTGGCGGGCGATTTACGAGGACGATCTGGCGATGATGCGCGCCAGCGACGCCATCCTCGCCAATCTGACACCTTTTCGCGGCGCCTCGGCGGATGCGGGGACGCTGGTGGAGTTGGGCTGGTTCCTGGGTCAAGGCAAACCCGTCTTTGGCTATTCCAACAGCGCCCTGCCCTTCGCCGAGCGCTCCCGAAGGCAGGCCCAACGGGGCGAGCCCATGGCGGGACTCGCCATCGAAGATTTCGGGCTGGCGGACAACCTGATGATCGAAGGCAGCCTGACCCTGCCCCTGGTCCTGCCACCGGACGGACGCTGCCACGCCTTTGATTCGCTGGAAATTTTCCGGCTCTGTCTGGTGGCGGTGGCCGGATGGTTTCAAGGGGCCAGCCGGTAGCCTCCGCCATCCGTCAAGAGAATGCGGGCATTTTGCGGATCCGCCTCGATCTTCTGGCGCAGCCGGTAGACATGGGTTTCCAGCGTATGGGTGGAAACGGCCTGATTATACCCCCATACGACTTCCAGCAATGTCTGACGCGGCACCGCCTTGCCTTCCCGGTACAGATATTTGAGGATCGCCGCTTCCTTGTCGGTCAGCCGGATCTTGCTTCCCTTCTCGTCGAGCAACTGGCGCGCCGAGGGACGGAACTGATAGGGGCCGATCTTCATCTCGGCATCCACTGAACTCTCAAAGCTGCGCAACTGGGCGCGCAGGCGGGCCAGAAGCTCATTCAGGCGGAACGGCTTGGCGAGATAATCATTCGCCCCGGCCTCAAGGCCGCGCACCACATCCTCCTCCTCGTTGGAGGCGGTCAGCATGATAACCGGCGCCTTAAGGCCGCGCTCACGCAAGGCGCGGCAGAAATCCCGCCCGTCGCCGTCCGGCAGGCCGACATCGAGCAACATCGCCTCGTAACGGACCCCGCCCTTCAACCGGATCTCGGCTTCCGCCAGGGAGGACGCCTCTGCCGGGGCAAACTCCCCGTTCACGCCCAATTGCTCCACCAGCGCGCCGCGCAGCGCGTCGTCATCATCCACAACGAGAATGGGGCGTGCACCCGGCATCACAAACTCCTTACCGATCACTTAAACTTTATCGCGCTTTCATGATCCTGTCAGCCTCTCTGGCCAGATGTCACCTCCGGCACTATTTTAGCGGGATGATCTCCTCCAGGCCCCCTTTTCAGAATCCGCTCAGCACGCCCCGCACCAGGGCGGTACACCGCGCCATCGCGGATGCGCGGCGCGGCGTGCCCGTCGTGCTGGCCGCGCGTAAACCACTGATTCTGGCGCCGGCCGAAACCGTGGGCGCGGAAGGGCTGCGGCTGCTCGATGTGCTGTCCACCGGCGAGGCCTCCTTGCTGCTGGCCCCTTCCCGGGCCGCGGCCGTGCTGAAGCGCGAAATGCCCGACCATGCCCCCGCCATCGCCCTGAAGCTGGCCAGGCCCCTGATCGACACGGCAACGCTCAAACGCGCCGCCGACCCGACCATGGAACAGATCCTGCCGCATTTTGAAATGACCGAGGCGCCGGAAGAAGCGCAAGCCGCCCTGGCCCTGGGCAAGCTGGCCCGGCTGCTGCCCGCCATGGTGGCCGCCCCGGTGCGCCCCGGCTGGGCGACACGACGGGAGGGGGCAGATCTGCTCACCGTGCCTGCCGCCGACCTGCTGGCCTATCCGCTGGAACTGGCCTCAACATTGATGAAGGTGGCGGAGGTCTCCGTGCCGCTGGATGCCGCGCGGGACGCCAGGCTGGTGGCCTTCCGGGCGCTGGACCAGGGCATTGAACATATGGCGATTCTGGTGGGGGAACCGGAAAAGCAGGAAACCCCGCTGGTGCGACTGCATTCGGAATGTTTTACCGGCGACCTGCTGGGCAGCTTGCGCTGCGATTGCGGGCCGCAATTGCAGGGGGCCATCGCCCGCATGGGGCGGGAGGGCCATGGCGCGGTGCTGTATCTGGCACAGGAAGGACGCGGAATCGGGCTGATCAACAAGCTGCGCGCCTATACCTTGCAGGATGAAGGGCTGGATACGGTCGATGCCAACAAGGCACTGGGCTGGCAGGCGGACGAGCGTAACTTCCACATCGCCGCGGCGATGCTGGAGGCACTGGGCATCGGCAAAATCCGGCTGCTGACCAACAATCCTGGAAAAGTGGAGAGCCTGGCCGCCTGCGGCATCGACATCGTGGAGCGCGTGCCCCACAAGTTCGAACCGAACGGGGTGAATAATTCCTATCTGGAGACGAAGGCCAGGCGCTTCGGCCATCTGCTTGGTTGAGTTCCTGCTGCATGGCGGCACGTTACGCGGCGCGGGGCTGACCCTGCGCGCCGCCCATGGGCGTGGCGGCATCACCCTGCAAAAACGCGAAGGAGACGGCGGCACGCCGGCGGGGCTGTTGCCGCTGGTGCGCGTGCTCTACCGCGCCGACAGGCTGGCTCCGCCGCGCTGCGCGGTGCCGGTGGAGCCGCTCTCTCCCCAGGATGGCTGGTGCGACGACCCGGCGGATGCCGCCTATAACAAACCCGTGCGCCTGCCCTGCCCGGCCCGCCATGAAGCCCTGTGGCGCGAGGATCGCGTCTACGACATCATCGGCGTGCTGGGCTGGAATCTGGACCCGGTCGTGCCCGGGCGCGGCTCGGCGATCTTCTTTCACATCGCCACGCCGGACTACGGCCCTACCGAAGGTTGCGTGGCCTTGGCCCCGCCGGATATGCGAACCGCTCTGGCGGCGGGGCTCAGCGCGATCCGGGTGGCAACGGGTTAATCGCGTGCCTGGAAGCGGCCTTCATGCCGGCTGGGCTGCACCAGAAACACAAAAATGGTGATGCTGACGCCAAACCACATCACCCCCAGCGCCAGAAAAGCCAATTCCACCCCCAATGCCGGAAAATGATGCGCCAGCCCATACAGCACACCACGCCCTAAGGACAGGAGCAGCTCAACACCGACCCACCAACCGGAATGGCCGACATCGTGCAGGCGCCTCACCTGCACGGCCAAGGCGGGTAAAATCGTGCCCAGCCCCGCCAACCCGAACAAGCCGGCCAGAACGGTCAGCGGCAGCACCCCGGAATGGCCCGCTTTCATGACCATGGCGGCTACCAGAAACAGCCCCGCGACAAACCAAATCAGAATATACCAAAGGAAAACCACCAATATTCCGCCCGGCCCGCCCGACCGGAGAAATTGAGATAATTTCGGTATCCGGCCTCCACCGCCGCGCTGAACCTCATCCACGCCCCCTTCATTGCAAATCCGGAAAATGTTCGACCAAAAACTCTTTCCATGCAAGATGTTGCGGCATGCGCAAAACCCCTTATCGACGCGCCCCCCCGAATTGCCGTAAAGACCCGCCATGACCGGCACACCTCTCGAACTGATCCGCAACTTCTCCATCATCGCCCATATCGACCATGGCAAATCCACCCTGGCCGACCGGCTGATCCAGCATTGCGGGGGGCTGACCGCGCGCGAGATGACCGAACAGGTGCTCGACAATATGGAGATCGAGAAGGAACGCGGCATCACCATCAAGGCACAGACCGTGCGGCTCGAATATCCAGCCAAGGATGGTAAACGTTATGTGCTGAACCTGATGGATACACCCGGCCATGTGGATTTCGCCTATGAGGTGAGCCGCTCGCTCGCCGCCTGCGAGGGCTCGCTCTTGGTGGTGGATGCCTCGCAAGGCGTGGAAGCCCAAACCCTGGCCAATGTGTATCAGGCAATCGACGCCAATCATGAGATCGTGCCGGTGCTGAACAAGATCGACCTGCCAGCGGCGGACGTGCCCAAGGTGAAGCAGCAGATCGAGGATGTGATCGGCATCGACGCCTCGGACGCGGTGGAGATTTCCGCCAAGACCGGATTGAATATCGAGGGTGTGCTGGAGGCCCTGGTCACCAAGCTGCCGCCACCGAAAGGCAATGCGGCCGCCGAATTGCAGGCGCTGCTGGTGGATAGCTGGTACGACCAGTATCTCGGCGTGGTGATCCTGGTGCGCGTGAAGAACGGCGTGCTGAAAAAGGGCCAGAAAATCCGCATGATGTCCACGGGAGCCGTGCACCCCGTGGAGCAGATCGGCGTGTTCACCCCCAAGATGCGCCCGGTGGAAGAGCTGGGGCCTGGCGAAATGGGCTATATCACCGCCGCGATCAAGACCGTGGCGGATTGCAATGTGGGCGACACCATCACCGACGACCGCCGCCCCGCCCCCGAACCCCTGCCGGGCTTCAAACCCTCCGTACCGGTGGTGTGGTGCGGGCTTTACCCGGTCGTGGCGGACGATTTCGAGAAACTGCGCGACAGCCTCGCCAAGCTACGTCTCAACGATGCCAGCTTCCATTACGAAGCTGAGACATCGGCGGCCCTGGGCTTTGGATTCCGCTGCGGTTTTCTCGGGCTGCTGCATCTGGAAATCATCCAGGAGCGGCTCTCCCGCGAGTTCGACCTGGACCTGATCGCCACGGCACCTTCCGTGGTTTACCATGTATACAAAACGAACGGGGAGATGGAGGAATTGCACAACCCGGCGGATATGCCGGACGGCTCCGTCATCGACCGCATCGAGGAGCCCTGGATCAAGGCCACCATCATGGTGCCGGACGATTATCTGGGCGCTATTCTCACATTATGTTCCGAACGGCGCGGACAGCAGCTCGACCTCACCTATGTCGGCAACCGGGCCATGGCGGTCTACAAACTGCCGCTGAACGAAGTGGTGTTCGATTTCTACGACCGGCTGAAATCGGTAAGCCGGGGCTATGCCAGCTTCGATTATCAGATGGACAGCTATTCGGAATCGGACCTGGTGAAAATCTCCATCCTGGTGAATGCGGAGCCCGTGGATGCGCTCTCCTTCATCGCGCACCGGTCCCAGGCGGAATCGCGCGGGCGCTCAATCTGCGCCAAGCTGAAGGATCTGATCCCCAAACAGCTCTTCAAGATCGCCATCCAAGCGGCGATCGGCAGCCGGATCATCGCGCGCGAGACGATCTCTGCCCTGTCGAAGGACGTGACCGCGAAATGCTATGGCGGTGACATCAGCCGCAAGCGTAAGTTGCTGGAAAAACAGAAGGAAGGCAAAAAGCGCATGCGCCAGTTCGGTAAGGTGGAAATTCCGCAAAGCGCCTTCCTGGCGGCCTTGAAGATGGATGCGTGATTTTCACCCCGTGCTCTTGGCAGGCCCAGACTCTTTCGCTAGAGAGTGGCCCTACGCCGGATGGAGAGATGGCCGAGCGGCTTAAGGCGCACGCTTGGAAAGCGTGTGTACGTTAATAGCGTACCCAGGGTTCGAATCCCTGTCTCTCCGCCACTTCAGTCCCTGAGTGGGCACTGAGTTTACGCCATTATTCGCCACAAGCGTCTGAAGCAGCCGGGACTTCGATCCCATGATCCGAACCTCGCCGGTATCGACCTCGACGCGCTGGGCGAGCGCGCGCAGGTGGTCACGGCGGTAGCCACCGCTTTCGAGCCGGATGCGTTTGCGCGCGGTCGCGGCGAACTTCTTGAGCATCTGCGGCGTGAGAGCCTGCTGGCCCGAATGCCGGAGCATGGCCTGCGCCCGCTCGGCATCGGCCCTGGCCTGATCGCGGACCGCCTTGAGACCGTCGATGCGGTCTTTCAGCGCCGGATCGTCCAGATCGGCGATGCCCGCCTCGATGGCGTCATAGAGCCGCTTGAGGCGCAGTTCCGATTCCGTCGTGCGCTTGTTCAACTCGGCGATATGCTCGCGGCGGCGTTCGGATCGCTCCTGCCTCCGGTCGAGAACGCTGGCGAGGATGGTTTCCAGCCGCTCGGGCTGGAGCAGCCGGTCTTCGAGATGGCTGGCGACCAGATCGTCCAGCTTCGCCATCGGCACGGTCATGCCGATGCAGGCGGTCGGTCCCTGCCGCGCCTTGATCGAGCAGGTGTAGTAGCGATAGCGGCCGCCCTTGCCGGTGCGGATGGTCATGGCCCCGCCGCACTTGGCGCAATGGATCAACCCGGTCAGCATGGTTGGGCCGCTGATGACGCGGGCGGGCGTGACCTTGGGATTGCGGGCCTTGAGCAGTTTCTGAACCGCCTCGAACGTCTCCTTGTCGATGATCGGCGACACGGGGACGATCACGATGTCGTCCTCCGCCTTGCCTGTCTTGTGCTTGGCCTTCTTTCCCCACTCATGCTCGCCCATATAGGTGCGGCGGGTCAGGATGCGGTGAACCTGCCCGATGCCCCAGCGTCCGCCGTCGCGGGTGAAGATGCGGTTGCGGTTCAAGTAGCTGACGATGTTCTTGACACCCATCTGGCCGGTGGTTCCGTCGCCTTCCAGGGCGAGCCGATAGATCAGCCGTACCGTGTCGGCGTGCAGCGGGTCGATCTCCAGCTTCTTCTTGGTCTTTGCGCCGCGCTGCTCGGCGGCCACGGTGCGATAGCCGATAGGAGGAAGCGAGCCGTTCCAGAAGCCTTGACGCGCGTTCTCCTTCAACGCCCGCATGACGTGCTTGGCGTTCTCCTTGGACTGGTATTCGTCGAACAGCGCCATGATCTGCCGCATCATGACGTGCATGGGATCGTCGCCCAGGTCCTGCGTCACGGAAACGAGCCTGACGCCGTTCTTCGCCAGCTTGCGGACGTAAAACTCCATATCGAAGGCGTCGCGGAAAAAGCGACTGAAGGAATGGACCACGACGACATCGAAGGGCGCCGGTTTGCTGGTTCCCGCCTCGATCATGCGCTGGAACTCGGGGCGACGGTCATTGGTGGCGGTCGCGCCGGGTTCGATGAATGTTTCGACCAGTTGCAGGCCGCGCGCCTCGCAATAGGCTTCGCCCTGGCGCTTCTGGTCGGGAATGGAGACATCATGCTCCGCCTGCCGCGCCGTCGAAACGCGCAGGTAAAGGGCGGCGCGCAGGGGCACGGTGGAAGCGGGAGCGGTCATGCCCGGTCTCCTTGTGCGGCAGCCTCATCAGGCGACAACACGGCGACACCGAATGGCAGGAAATGCTTCGTGTTGCGGGTGACGATGCTGAGTTCATGCGCTGCGGCGGTCCCGGCGATCACAGCATCGGCCATGCCGGGGTCGTGACCGGCGGCAAGCGCCTTCGCTTCCAGCCTCCCGCCGATTGCGGCAGCCTCAGCGTCGAAACCGATGATCTTGTCATCATATGTGGAGACAAGGCCACTGAGCCATGCTTTCAGGCTCGCGGCCTTTGCCGTTGCCCCCTTGTGATCGAGAAGCGCAATCCCCTTCTCTATTTCATGAACGGAGACGACCGACAGGAACAAGCTGCCGTCGCCGTCCATGCGGTCCAGCCAGGCGAGGAAGTCAGCGGATGCTTCCGACTTCGACGGCGCCAGCATGGAGACGACGTTGGTGTCGAGAAGGAAGCCGCTCAAAGCTCGACATCCCGCGATGGTTTGCGGTTACGCGGGAACTCCCCTCCCGGGAACGTCCTGAGATAGCTGACAAGGCCCGCCCGTTTGCGTTCGAGTGCCTTGCGGGCGACCTCCGCCGCCTCAACCGAAACCAGGGCGGCGACGGGCTTGCCATGACGGGTGATGATCACGATCTCTCCTTTGACGGCTTCATCAACGAGGCTGGAAAATCCGGCCTTGGCATCTCTGAGGTTGATGGTCAGCATGTCGCGCCTCCATATGTAGCCATATGTGACTACATGTAATTCATTGAAGGGCGGATTTCAATGCCGATTTCGACGTCAAGGGCATCAGCCGCCGGGGCCGAACATTTCATCAAACAGGTCGCCGAACCATCGTTCGAAGACCTCGATCTCGGCCTCCGTCACCGGAACGGGATCGGGCCAGTCGTCGGTCACGGTCCAGGTGCTGAGGTCGTGCCTGGGTGGTCTGCCGGGGAAGGGCCATGGATAGCCCAACAGATCTTCAAGCTGTTCCGACGCCGTGGGTGGTCGCTTGGAGCGTTGGGGGCGGGATGCGCCGTCCGGGGTGTCATCATCGGCGCGGTCGCGCGCCGGATCGGCAGGCCCGCCGCCCTTAGCGGGCTTCATCGGTATTGCTTTCTGGCCGCCATCCGGCTGGATCGGCAATCCAGCGGTTGATGTCGGATTCCCGCCATCCCGCGCCGTTGGTGCTGATCTTGAGCTGGGCTGGAAAGGTCCCCTCGGCGATCTTGCGATAGATGGTGGACCGCGACAGGCCGGTGCGGGCACGAACGGTGTCAAAGCGGATGATACGGTCTGGCTGGCGCATGGCTGCATAGCCTCCTTCTGGCTGTTTCTGACGATTGCAGAGACCAGACAGGAGAAGGAGTTTGTGTTTCGCAACAGATATTTAGCCATCGTAGGGCTATAGCGTGGAAACGGCGGCAAATAGGATGGGTCTACGAGCTACAGTCCGATGCCCCGGCCTCTGCCAAGGCCGTGACTGAGGGCAAGTTGCCGACCAAGGCTCATTCCTGAGTCGAAGTCCATGCCGATGCCGAGCTGCTTCTTGCGGGTGGCTAGCAGGGATTCGAGCTGCGGATCGCGTTGCAGCCCATCGACCATGTTGCCCAGTTCGGCCCGTGCCGCCCTGTGGCCGGAATAGTTCCCCGCCGCATACTGGCGCTCGCTGGCCTGCTTGAGTTCCCGGAACCGCTCCACGAAACGGTCGGCGCGCAGCTCGGGGTTCAGGCGCATCTCGGTTTCCCGTTGCAGGGCATACCTTGCCGGTAGCGCGCGCTCGGCATTGCCCGAGGCGACATCGGCGGCAAAACCGGGGTTTCTCTTGTAGACCGCTTCGGCATCGTGAGAGCCATGCGGGCGAAGGTCATCGAACCCGGCGCGGGCGTCGTGCAGCTCCTGCACCTGCTCGGGTGTTGCGGCGATATCTCGCGCCTGCGCCTTGAAGATCGCATCCACGGCACGGGCATGGCGGACAAAGGCCCGCCCACGGGCACGGCGCAACGCCTTCTCCGCGTCCCGCTCCGCTGTGTCGGCATTGCGATCCGCTTCCTTCCCGGCAGCCTCTCTTTCCGGCCCGGCTCCGGTCCTGGAGTTCGGCGCGCCGTCGCCGGGGGAGCGCAGACCGTCGATGATGTCGCGGACATTCTCCGGCACAAGCTTGCGCATGATCTGGACGACGCGGGCGCGGAAGGTGATGCCGCGCCGCTCGGCATAGTCCTGCGTCGCATCGACCTGCTGCTGGTCATAGTCGGTCGCCATGTCCTTGGACCGGTCGCGCGACAGGCTGGTGATGAGCCTTTCCCGGCTGGTGAAGTCGTCGCGGCCATAATGCATATCCATGCCGTCACGGTGCCGCGACAGGGCGACATAGCCTCCATGGGCGTCAAGGCCCGGCGTCGCCAGCACATGCGTCCGGTCCACCGTCATGCCCTGCGCCTTGTGGATGGTCGCGGCATAGCCATGGTCAATGCGGTCATAGTCTTTCAGGTCAAACGAGATGCCGCGCCCGTCATCGGTGCGCACGGTCATACTCGGCGTGCTGACCTGCTCGATGGTCCCCAACGTGCCGTTCTTCACACCAAGGCCGCGTTCGTTTTGCAGGAACATAACGCGATCTCCGGCGGCGAAATGGCGCTCGCCACGCTCGACCGTAACGCGCACGTCCTCGCCCAGATTGCCAGCCTCCCGCATTTTACCGCGCGCTGCCTCGTTGAGTTCCCGCACCTCGGCATTGGTATGGGTGAGAATGATGCGGCTGCTATCCGGTGAGGATTGCCGGTCGCGATCCCAGCGCTCGATCAGATCATCGCGGGCCTGTTCCCGGCTTTGCGCCTCATGCACCATGTCATGAGCGTCATAGGCATGAATCGCCGCGCCGATTCTGCCGGTCGCCAGATCGCGCGTGGCTTCCCTCTGCCAATCTTCGCGCTGGCGACGCACGGTCTCGATCTCGACGCCGCCGTGGCGCTCATGGATCGAGCGGAAAGCCGCGCCCGCCTCGATGGATTGCAACTGTTGCGGATCGCCGACCAGCACCACCTTTGCGCCAACCTCTGCGGCATGGGAGAGCACGCGCTCCATCTGCCGCGTGCCGACCATGCCCGCCTCGTCGATGACCAGCACATCACGGCTGGTGAGCATGTCGCGGCCCTGGTGCCAACCGTGCTCCATGCTGGCGATGGTGCGTGAAGATATGCCCGATCCGCTCTCCAGATTCTCCGCCGCGATGCCGGAGAGCGCCACACCGCGCACCTCGTAACCGGCAGACTCCCAAGCCTCGCGCGCCACCCCAAGCATGGCGCTCTTTCCCGTCCCGGCATAGCCGACGACGACGCCCAAGCCGCGCCCGTCCGTGACATGCGCCAGCGCATCAGCCTGCTCGTTGGATAAGACAAGGCCGCGTTCTTCCGCGCGCGCCAAAGCGGCCTCGCGGTCTCTGTCGCTGACCTCGTGCAACTCCTTCTCGGCCATCAGTTCGGCAGCGCGGTGCAACCGCTGTTCGGCTTCGATCATCTCGCGGGTGGTGAACCGATCCTCGCCGCGTGCGTCCTGCCCAAGCTCGACCAGATCGGGCGCACCGCGCATCGCTCCGATCACTTCGTTGAACTGGTCGATGCCGTCGCTGTGCCTATGTGCGAACTTCGCCATGTCGCGGCGCGTGAAGGTCGATTGCTGGTGCGTGATCGCGTCAAGTGCGATTGAGGGATCGGCGATGACCCGCGCGCCGTTGTTGCGCGCGATCTCGCGGTGCATGTCGGCACGGTCGGCGGCCTCGATCCCTTCGCCCTCGATCCGCTGCGCCGGTGCGCCGGTCTGCGTTTGCGGTTCCAAGTCGATGCCCTGCGCCTCAAGGCTGCGATGGTCGATGCGTGCGTCGATGTCGAGTTCGGCCAGCCGTTCGTTCACATGCTCAGCCCAGCGTTCGCGCCAGCGCTCCACCATCTCCGTGCGGTTCCAGTCCCGCACCTTCTGGCCGAAACCGTCCTCATCCACCTCGCGCATGGTCAGCATGACATGGGCATGGGGTTTGGGCATCCCGTCCTCGCCGATGTCCCAATGCACATTGAGGTCGGCGATCATGCCCTGATCCACAAACTCCGACTGCACGAAGTCGCGGGCAAGCTCGATGCCCTGTGCCTCCGTCATCTCGCGCGGAATGGCGAACTCCACCTCGCGGGCAAGCTGCGCGTCCTTGCGAACCTCGAAGGCTTCGACATCGTTCCAGAGCCGTTCGCGGTCGCTCCATGCCTCCGGTGCGTTCTCGGACAACAGCACCTCGGAATGGACGACGCCGCGCTTATTGGAAAAGTCCTGCACACGGTCGATGCGCTCATCGCGCAGCCGCGAGGCCGAGCGGTAGGCAGCGGACGCCACCGCACTCGACCCGGCCTTGCGACCGATGACCTTGACGTGAAGATGATAGATCGCCATCGCGATCAAGCATTGCCACGGCAAAGCGCACGTCGGAACGACGTATAAGCGCGCCCTCCCTCGAAAAAATCTCGGGATGGACCGGGCCGTGCCACACCGTCCCGACAACAATACTGCGTTCCGTAGCCTGCGCAACTATCCTTACCGCATCAATGACTTGCAACCGGGAAAGGACACGACGATGCGGAAACCGAGAGACTACGACGCAGAACTGAAGACGCTTGAGAACAAGGCGCGGGAACTGAAAACTCGCAAGGTGCAGCAACTCGGCGAACTGGTCATCGCGACCGGGGCGGATGCACTCACCGCCGACGAACTGGCCGGTGCGCTCGTCGCGCTGGCCGAAACCAAGGACGCCGGAAAGAGGGAGGCATGGGCGAAACGCGGGGCCGCGTTCTTTCAAGGCAGGTCGCGGCGACCTGCATCAACGACTGAGCGCGGCAACGGCGGCGCTCAAACGCAACCGGGCGGCGCGCAACCGCCATCAAGCTCAACGGGCGCGGCATGATATGCGAAGCTGGCAGGTCGAACGCCGCAAGCGCACCCGGCATCTGATCGAACTCGGCGGGCTCGTCGTCAAGGCGGGTATCATGGACCTGACCGGCGATGACCGCGCCATGATCTACGGGGCGATGATCTGGATCGCCGACAAGCTCAATAGCGAGGACGGTGAACGGGCGCGGGAACTGTGGGCCGAAAAGGGGAAAGCGGCGTTTGAGGCGGAACGTCCAGCAGGCCCGCATGACAGAACTCAACCGCAGCAGGGTCGGGCGTGACCGATGGCGGGCGGCGCGGAGACCTCATATATCGCAGCGCCGCCCGCCATCGCGCGGCAACGCCGCGCAAATACGACTTCTCCTGCCTAAGTTACCCTTGGCAAAAAGAGCTATTTCGCCCTAAATGGCGCAATTGTATGTCACGGGATTCGACCATGAAAACCATGTCTGCACGCGAGGCCAAAAACGGTTTCGGCCTGATGATCGACACCGCACGCGCAGCGCCTGTGCTGATCGAAAAGCATGGACGTGGCGTCGTCATCGTCATGTCGGTGGAAGAATATGAGCGGCTGTCCCTGCTGGCGGATGGTGCGGCAAACACCAAAGGGAAGATCGTTGAGGTATCAAAACGTGCCTAGAGAGTCGCTCACACAGGGCAACGTTGATCGGCCTGCGAAGAACGCACGGGGACTGTGCCGCGTGACCGCTGCGACGCCACAAGCTGCTGGCCTAAGATGACAGGTCGCCGTTCATGAATCTGATCAAGTCAAAGAAGCGCGTTGCTGACCACGGGGAGGTGTTCACACCGCCTTGGTTGGTCGAGAAGATGCTCGATCTCGTCAAGGGTGAGACCGAGCGGATCGACGCGCGCTTTCTGGAACCTGCCTGCGGCAGCGGAAATTTTCTGGTCCCGGTCCTGCAACGCAAGCTGGCGGCCGTTGAGACGAAATTCGGCAAATCCGCCTTCGAGAAACGGCACTACGCGCTGCTGGCGCTGATGTGCTGCTACGGCATCGAATTGCTGCCGGACAATATCACCGAGTGCCGTGCGAACATGCTGGAAGTGTTCGCTGAATATCTCAATCTGACGGACGATGCGGATGAGGCGTATCGCGCCGCATTCTTTGTGCTGTCCCTCAATCTCGTTCACGGCGACGCTATGACCATGCGCGACATGAACGGCGCGCCGATCAGCGTGGTGGAGTGGGGATACCTCGGCAAAGGCAAGTTCCAGCGACGGGACTTCCGGCTCGACGTGCTGACCGGCGCGGCGAGTTTCAGCGCGGAAGACTCGTTGTTCTCCCAACTCGGCAGACACGAGATTTTTACGCCCACCAAAGTATATCCGCCGATGACGCCGCGTGATCTGGCAAGATTGGCCAGCGGTGAGCAGGGGGACGCGGCATGAACGGACAGGCGGGATTTACACTGCGGGGACGAAACCCCGATGTATTGACCTGCATCGCCAACCTGTCCAACGACGAGGTGTTCACGCCGCCGGAGTTCGCCAACCGGATGCTCGATACGCTGGCCGATGCTTGGGCGGCAAGCAACGGCGGTGCGAACATCTGGGCCGATAGCTCCGTCCGCTTCCTTGATCCGTTCACCAAGTCCGGCGTGTTTCTACGTGAGATCACGACACGGTTGGTTGCTGGGCTGGCGGAGGAAATCCCCGACCTGCAAACGCGGGTCGATCATATCCTCACCCGGCAGGTGTTCGGCATCGCCATCACGACGCTGACCAGCCTGTTGGCGCGGCGCAGCCTCTATTGCTCCAAGCACGCCAACGGCGAACACTCCGTGTCGAAGGGCTTTGCAAACGATGGCGGTAATGTCTGGTTCGAGCGCACGGAACACTCGTGGCAAAATGGCAAATGCGAATTCTGCGGCGCGCCGCGCACGCTGTTTGATCGTGGGCCAGAGTTAGAAAACCACGCCTACGCGTTCATCCACACCGACAACATTAAGGCTCGCATTGGTGAGCTGTTCGGAGCCGAAATGCAGTTCGACGTCATCATTGGAAACCCGCCGTATCAACTCAAAGGCGGAGGCGGTGGAACGAATGACTCGTCGATTTATCAACTCTTTGTAGAGCAAGCGATGGACCTTGAGCCTCGTTTTCTCGTGATGGTGATTCCTTCTCGCTGGCTGGCGGGCGGTAGAGATATGGGCGCGTTTCGGCAGCGAATGTTTACCGATGGCCATGTTCGAGAGTTAGTTGACTATACGAAAATGAGCACCGCATTTCCCGGAGTCGATTTCGAGGGTGGTGTAGGCTATTTTCTATGGGATAGAGAAACGTCTGGGCCGTGTCGATACACGCTTTTTCAGGGTGATGAACAACTTGCTACAGTAAATCGAAAGCTTGACGATCACGATATTTTTGTTCGTGACACACGGGCGCTAGCAATCCTTGACAAAGTTCTTTCCAAGGGCGAGCCGACTCTGGAAACGATTGTTAGTGGCGATACGCCATTCGGACTTGCAACAAATTTTTCTGACTATTCAACATCCGAAACCGACGGTTCTTTGGCAATCTATCTTACTGTCAAAGGTCGCCGCACAACAGCTTGGGTGAACGAAAAGGACATAAAGAAAAATCGTCAACTGATACCCGGATGGAAAGTGCTGCTGCCCGAAGCGTATGGTGAACGCGGGGCAATCCCCGCGATGGTGCTTGGCCCACCTATCGTAGCCGTGCCAGATTCCGTTTGCACGCAGACTTACCTTGTGGCTGGCCCGTTTGCATCTGAATTGGCAGCGCGCAGCTTTGATAGTTACTATCGGACGCGCCTATTCCGTTTCCTCGTTTCTCTACGAAAAATCACCCAGCACGCATTGCGTTCAACATACTCATGGGTGCCGCAGCAGTCATGGAGCCAAACGTGGACCGACGAGATTCTTTATCAAAAATACGGCATCGACCCGGATGAAGCTGCCTACATCGAGAGCATGATCCGCCCGATGGAGGCCAATGGTGAGTAGGCCCACCATTGAGGAAATCCTCGCTCCCAAACCGGATGTACGCCCGCGCATCTATGCCTATGCCATTGCCGCCGATACGCATGACGGCCTTCTCAAAATTGGGCAGACAACCCGCGACGTGAAGCAGCGGGTGGCCGAACAGCTCAAGACCGCCGCGATCACAAACTACACCATCGAGCTGGACGAGTGGGCCGAACGGGATGATGGCGGCATCATCAGCGATCATGCCGTGCGCGAAGCGTTGAGGCGCAAAGGCTTCGCCAACCCGCGGCTCGAATGGATGCAATGCACCGTTGCCGATGTAAAAACCGTCCTGGCTGAACTGCGCACCGGCCAGCAGTTCACCGGCACCCATCACGAGGATTTTCCGCCGCGCGACGAACAGGCGCGAGCAGTCGAACAGACCTATGCCTACTACCAATCCCGTTGGCGGGAGGATGCCACCGCCGTTCCGCGTTTCCTTTGGAACGCGAAAATGCGCTTCGGCAAGACCTTCACCAGCTACCAGCTTGCCAAGAAGCTCGACGCCAAGCGTGTGCTGGTCCTGACGTTCAAGCCCGCCGTCGAGGACGCTTGGCAGACCGACCTTGAATCCCACGTCGATTTTGACGGCTGGCAATATCTGTCGCGCAAGTCCGGGCGCGATCCCAGTCAGATCGACCGTGACAAGCCCGTGGTGTTTTTCGGGTCGTTCCAAGACCTGCTAGGCCGCGACAAAGCGGGGAATATCAAAGCCCGCCACGAATGGGTCCACACGACAAATTGGGATTTGGTCGTGTTCGACGAATACCATTTCGGCGCTTGGCGCGAGACGGCCAAGGAGTTGTTCGAGGGCGAGGATGCCGCCGTCGCCAAGAAGGAAGCCAGTCTCGAATACGCCTCCGACCTTGAGGACGTGAACGAGGATTTGGGCGTCCTGTCGGAAAGCGAGACCGAGTTCCTGCCGATCACCACGCGGGCCTACCTCTATCTGTCCGGCACCCCGTTCAAGGCGCTTGCCACCGGCGAGTTCATTGAGGAGCAGATTTTCAACTGGACCTATACCGACGAACAGCGGGCCAAGGCCGAGTTCGCCGCAAAGAATCCGGGCAAACGCAATCCCTACGGCGCGTTGCCGCAAATGCGTCTGCTGACCTACCAGATGCCCGACGAGCTGCTAGCCATCGCCAGCGCCGGGGAGTTTGATGAGTTCGACCTAAACGCCTTTTTCGCCGCGACCGGGACCGGAGACGCGGCCACGTTCAAACACAAGACCGATGTTCAGAAATGGCTGGACATCATCCGGGGCGGTTATGCGCCGCAGACGGTCGAAAGCCTGAAAACCGGCACCCGCCCGCCTTTCCCCTATTCCGATATTCGGCTGTTGCCTTATCTGCAACACTCGTTCTGGTTCCTGCCCAACGTCTCCGCCTGTCACGCTATGGCGAATTTGCTGGCGGAAAAGCACAATGTATTCTGGCGCGACTACACCGTGATCGTGTCGGCAGGTGCCACGGCGGGCATCGGCTTGGACGCCTTGCCGCCCGTCCGGCAGGCGGTGGGCAGCGGCTTTGACACCAAGACCATCACCCTGTCATGCGGCAAGCTGACCACCGGCGTTACCGTGGTGCAATGGTCGTCCATCCTGATGCTGCGCAACCTGAAATCCCCTGAAACCTATTTTCAAGCAGCGTTCCGGGTGCAGTCTCCGTGGTCGATCAAGAACCCTAATGGCGACAATCCGAACGAGGAAGAAATCCTCAAACCCGTTTGTTTCGTGTTCGACTTCGCGCCCACGCGCGCGTTGCGGCAGTTGTCCGAATACGGCATCGGCTTGTCGCCGGGCGAGGCGAACCCCGAAAACGCCGTGCGCGAGCTTGTCTCGTTCCTGCCGGTCCTCGCCTACGACGGCGCGAACATGACGCAGATCGACGCGGGCGGCATCCTCGATATTGCGATGGCCGGAACGTCGGCCACGCTGCTGGCCCGCAAGTGGGAATCCGCCCTGCTGGTCAATGTCGATAACGACACCTTGCGCCGCATCCTTGATAACGCCGAGGCGATGGCGGCGGTGGAGCGCATCGAGGGCTGGCGCTCCCTTGGCGACAACGTGATCGAAACCATCATCAACAAGAGCGAGGCCGTCAAAGACCTCAAAGAGAAGGCCAAGGAGCAAGGCGGCGAATTGTCCGCGAAGGACAAGAAGGAACTGACGGAGGAGGAAAAGGAATACAAATCCAAGCGCAAGCTCGTTCAGGAGAAGCTGATAAAGTTCGCCACTCGGATTCCCGCCTTCATGTATCTGACGGACTTCCGCGAAAACACGCTACAGGACGTTATCACCAAGCTGGAACCGGATCTGTTCCATGCCGTCACCGGCCTGACCGTCGCGGATTTCCACCTGCTTGTTCGGCTCAAGGTGTTCAACACCGAGCGCATGAACGAAGCCGTCTTTGCGTTCCGTCGCTATGAGGATGCCTCACTCCGCTATACAGGCATCGAAAGCCATAAGGGGCTAACCCACTACGGCCTCTATGATACGGTCGTGGCGAAGGAGCAAGAAGGGACGGAAGCTTAATAATCCTAGGATGACTGCTATCGAACGCAGTACAAATTCGTAGAACGATAGAGTAAGCAGGGAAGTATAGAGCATGGCGGGGGCGTCCTTTCAAACCAATCCTATCGACCTTCACCGGCTGCTTGATGAGTGCCATCGGGGCATCATCCAGTTGCCGGATTTTCAGCGGAGTTGGGTTTGGGACGAAGATCGGATCAAGAGCCTGATCGCCTCGATTTCGCGTGCATTCCCCGTGGGCGCGCTCATGTCGCTGGACACCGGCGGGCCGGTCAATTTCAAGCCCCGCCCCGTCGAGGGCGCTCCTGCGGATGTCCGCCAAACGGCACCGCAATCCCTGTTGCTTGATGGTCAGCAGCGCATGACTTCGCTCTATCAGGTCACGTTGCGCGCCAAGGTCGTGGAAACCGTCACACCAAAGAAGAAGCGCGTGAAACGCTGGTTCTATCTCGACATTGCCAAGGCGATTGATGAGACGGTGGACCGCGAGGAAGCTGTGATAGGCGTGCCGGAAGATCGCGTGGAGCGCACGGATTTCGGACGCGAAATCGCTCTCGACCTCTCCACGCCGGAAAAAGAATATGCGGCGCTGATGTTCCCCGTCAGCCAGGTATTCGACTGGGACGCATGGCAGGACGGATTCAACGACCACTGGTCGGGTGACGAGCACAAGGCGGTGCGCGAGCAGTTCCGCACCTTCAAGAAAGAGGTGCTGGAAAACTTTAAGATGTATCGCGTGCCGGTGATCGCGCTCGACCGCTCGACCTCCAAGGAAGCCGTCTGCGTGGTGTTCGAGAAGGTGAATACGGGCGGCAAGCCGCTCGATGCCTTCGAGCTGGTCACTGCGATGTATGCGGCCTCGGGCCACGAGTTGCGCAAGGACTGGTATGGCGATGAAGGCGTCAAGGGCCGCCACCAGCGACTTGCCGATACCCTGCGCCCTGCGGATTCCGATGCCGGTATTCTAGCCGGTGTCGGCAATACCGATTTCTTGCAGGCCATTTCGCTCTTTTTCACCCGCGACCGGCGGCGTGCCGCCGAACAGGCGGGCAAGGAAGGCAAGGAATTGCCTGCCGTGTCTGGCAATCGGCAAGCCCTGCTCGACCTGCCGCTGGAAGCCTACAAGAAATATGAGGCGCAGGTGGAACGCGGCTTCATTCAAGCCGCCAAGTTCCTGCACATGCTCCATATCTATCGCATTTTCGATCTGCCCTATCAGTCGCAGATTGTGCCGCTGGCGGCGATCCTCGCCGACATTGGCGATGCGTGGGAGCATGAAGCCAACCGGGCGAAGCTGGTCCAGTGGTATTGGAACGGCGTATTCGGCGAGCTTTACGGCTCCGCTGTCGAAACGCGCATCGCCAAGGATTTCATGGAGGTCACGCGCTGGCTGAGCGGCGGGCCGGAGCCTTCGACGGTCAGCGAAACCATCTTCCGCTCCGACCGCCTGAAAACCATGCGGATGCGGCTTTCAGCGGCCTATAAGGGCATGAACGCCCTGTTGATGAAGGAAGGCGCGCAGGATTTCCGATCGGGCCAGAAGTTCGACCATACGGTGTTTTTCGGGGAGAACGTGGATATTCACCACATCTTCCCACAGGACTGGTGCCGGACGCAGGGTATCAAGCCTGCGGTGTTCGATTCCATCATAAACAAGACGCCGCTGTCGTATCGCACGAACAGGATCATCGGCGGCGTTGCGCCAAGCGAGTATCTGGCGAAGCTGGAAAGCGGAAACAGCTCCACGCCGCCCATCGCCAGCGAAAAGCTGGACAGCTATCTGCAATCGCACCTGATCGACCCCGCCCTTCTCCGTGCCGACAAGTTCGAGGCGTTCATGGAAGATCGGCAAAAGCGCCTGCTTGGCCTGATCGAACAGGCGATGGGCAAGGCTGCCTATAGCGGCAACGTCCCGGAAGAAGGCGAGGACACCGAAACAATCGAAGATGACGCCGAAGCGGCCTTGCTCCTTCCGGCAGGCTGATGCGGCAATATCGTTATCTATGGTAGGGCTATAGCGTAAACGTAGTGATCATCACTATCGGTCGCGGCCCGCCATTTTCTACGATTAACTCGTTGATTTAGCTCTGCAAATAATCGTTTCGATTTACTTGGCATACCCCGAGGTATACACTTGCTGCGCGGACTATAACGTGGGCTGCTGCCGGTTTGGTGGACACGAGGATAAGATCGTGTCCCATGAACCGGAGGACGAAGAAGGCCGTCTAGCAAGAATCGATCCCGCGATTCTCCTTCAGGTGGGTGCATGTCCGATCGTGCTCCGCAGCCCAGGGCGTGACCTGGATCTGGCGGAGAGCGTGTTGCGGCGCTGGATGCGTGAACTGGCGGCGGCGCTTGCGACGGCGTTCCCTGGCCATGGCCAGCAACGGGCCGATCTGGCTGAAATTGCAGCCCTCAAGAAGGAGGTCGCCAAGCTCAAGGCGGAGCGTGACATCCTAAAAAAGGCCGCGGCATTCTTCGCGAGAGAGTCGACTTGAAGTTCGCTTTCATCGCGAAGCACCGGCATATCTGGCCGGTGAGTTGGCTGTGCGCGGCTCTTGAGGTATCGCGTTCTGGCTTCCATGCTTGGCTCAACCGACCAGCCTGTGAACGGGCTGTGCACGATGAGAAACTGGCGTCGGCAATTGGCACGAGCTTCAAGGCCAGTGACCGGACCTATGGCGCGCGCTGCGTGTGGCGTGATGTACTCGAGGCGGGCCTGGCCCGCGGCCTGCATCGGGTTGAGCGGCTGATGCGCGAGAACGGCTTCCGGGCGCGCCCGAAGCGCCGGGCCAAGCCGAAGGACGAGGGCGAGCGTGCGGTGATCGCCGATAATATCCTTGATCGGAAGTTCGCCGCCACCCGGCCAAACCAGAAATGGCTGGCTGACTTCACCTATATCTGGACCGCCGAAGGCTGGCTGTATGTGGCCGTGGTTCTTGACCTCTTCTCCCGGCGCATCGTCGGCTGGTCGATGAAGGCGGAACGCGATGCGGCGCTGGTCATGGATGCGTTGATGATGGCCGTCTGGTGCCGCGGCAAGGCCGACGCGCTACTTCATCATTCAGATCAGGGCTCGCAAGGCGGATTCAACCGGTCCTCGCAACATCAACTACTTGGTGGTTGCGATGACGGCTCACAAACGTGCGTCGGATCGATGCACACGAGGGAAACTGCGCTCACCGGGATGTCCGCCTGCATGGCAGCGTGAGGAGCGCGTTCTGTTTTGGCGAGCTATTGCCGTGGGGCGTTCGAGCGAAGAGGCTGCAGTGGATGCCGGAATATCGGCACCACTTGGCCCACGCTGGTTTCGGAGTGCAGGAGGAATGCCGCCTACCCATCTGGCGCCCGGGGCGAAACCGCCTACAGGGCGTTATCTTTCCTTTCAGGAGCGCGAGGACATTGCGCTCGAACTGGCCAAGGGCAGTGGCATTCGGGCGATCGCTTATAAGCTGGGCCGCTCGCCGAGCACGATCTCCCGGGAAGTGCGTCGCAACGCCGCGACGCGCAGCGGTAGTCTGGATTACCGAGCCAGTGCCGCTCAATGGCATGCCGATAGGGCAGCGCGTCGACCGCGGCTTGGCAAGCTAGCGGTCAATCTGGCTCTACGTGAGTACGTGGAGGAAAGGTTAGCCGGTCGGGTCACCGACACGCATGGCGTCGTATTTGAAGATCCAACGGTGTTATGGAAGAAACGAAGGGCTGTTCACCGGCAGAGCCGACGTTGGGCGACAGCCTGGAGCCCCGAGCAGATCGCCCGCCGGCTTGAGGTTGATTGCCCAGAGGACCAAACGATGCGGATCAGCCACGAAGCGATCTATCAGTCCCTTTATATTCAAGGACGTGGTGCATTGGGCCGTGAACTGACCGCATGCTTGCGCTCGGGCAGAGCGTTGCGTGTGCCGCGTGAACGCTCGCGTTGTCGCAATAAGTCCTTCATTGGAGACGCCGTTATGATAAGCGAGCGCCCGGCCGAAATTGCCGACCCGGCGGTTCCCGGTCATTGGGAAGGCGACCTCATCCTTGGCCTTGAGAGCTCCGCGATTGGCACGCTCGTAGAGCGCAGCTCACGCTTCACTATGTTGCTCCATCTACCGCGGATGGAAGGCCATCAACACGGTCTACGTATAAAGAACGGACCGGCCCTGGCGGGGCATGGAGCTGAAGCGGTCTGTAAAGCTATCGCGCACTCCATGAGCAAGCTTCCCGAGCGTCTGCGCCAATCGCTGACCTGGGACCAAGGAACAGAAATGGCGAAGCATGCCGACCTGCGTATCAGCACAGGACTCAGCATTTATTTTTGCGATCCGCAAAGCCCATGGCAGCGGGGTTCAAATGAAAATACCAACGGTTTGCTACGCCAGTATTTTCCAAAAGGCACAGATCTCAGTCGTCATACAGGCGAGGAGTTGGATGCCGTTGCGCATGCAATAAATACCAGGCCACGCAAAACGCTCAGTTGGAAAACGCCGGCCGAAGTCCTCGACCAGTTCCTTGCTAGATACTATGATGACGATGTTGCGAGGACCGGTTGAATCCGCCCAATACACCAGCGAGCAATTCCAACGTTTGCTGGCTGATAATGGCATTACCTGCTCAATGAGCCGGGCCGGCAATGTCTGGGACAACTCGGCAATGGAGAGCTTCTTCTCTTCACTCAAAACCGAGCGCACGGCTGCCAAAACCTACCGCACCCGTGACCAAGCCAGGGCGGATGTATTCGATTATATCGAGCGTTTCTATAACCCGCGGCGCAGGCATTCGAAACTCGGTTATGTCAGCCCTATGGAGTTCGAGGACAAGGCCGTGCTAGTGTTCTGATCGGAAAGTAGTCTACATTCTGGCTAAACCTTAAACTTGGGGAGGCTAGGATGTCGAAGGGTCGTGCGGTTGCTGTCATGTTGGATGATGCTGAGCAAGCTGCCCTG
>NZ_JBFWIX010000024.1:0-50189 GCF_050253495.1 Acidocella sp. | reverse complement strand
TTCGGCATGCTGGAGCGCTGCGCCTTGCGCCATGGCAACGTCCACAGCGCCGATGGCTGGCGGGACGTTCTCGACCCCGTCATCGCCCGCTACGCGGAGCGCGACCTTTGCGGCCGGTTCTTCCGGGTCTATACCATACGCAAAAAACCCGGAGGTTTACCCCTCCGGGTTTTTCTCTGCGCTTTGACGAAATGCGCTAATCGCTGGTCAGGCGACAACCATCTTAATGATGGAATCCGGATCCTGCACAGCGCCCGAAGAGCCAGAGCCTTTCTTGATCTGCTGCACAGCATCCATGCCAGCGGTCACTTGGCCGACAATGGTATATTGCCCATCGAGCCAACTGCACGGGTCGAAGCAGATGAAAAATTGGCTGTTGGCGGAATTCGGATCCTGCGTGCGCGCCATGCCCACCGTGCCGGTGAGAAAGCTTGCATCCTGGGTAAATTCAGCCGGCAGGTCAGGTAGTTGGCTTCCGCCCGTGCCTGTGTTGGTCGGATCGCCAGTTTGCGCCATGAAGCCCGCGATCACACGAAAGAATTTACAGCCATTATAAAAACCCTGCGCGGTCAACGTGCGCAACCGCTCGGAAGCCAAAGGGGCCAGATCAGGACGCAATGTGATGGTGACTTCACCATATTTCAGCGTCATTTTAAGGTTATTGGAGGCCGTGGTTTCGGCCATCGCGTCGCTCATGGTAACTCCCGTCAGCAATGTAGCAGTTGTGGCTGTCATAAAGGTGCGGCGGCTGGTCATGCGTTTCCCTTCAATTTTGCCTGTGTTTTCTCATTTGTCAGCTTCGGCACGAAAGAAGAAATATCCCCTCCAAACGAAGCAATATCCTTCACAAAACGAGATGAAATGAATTGGTGGCGCTCGCTGGCCATCAAAAACACTGTCTCTATCTCGGAATCCAGCCGGTAATTCATACCCGCCATCTGGAATTCATAATCAAAATCGGACACAGCGCGCAAACCACGAAAGATCATCCGCGCCCCAACATCTTTGGCAAAATCGATCAACAATGTCGAAAAGGGACGGACCTCAACTTCAATCCCCGCCTTTTTCGCGACAGGCTCAACTTCGGCCTGCACAAGTGCCACGCGCTCTTCCAGGGAAAAAATCGGCCCTTTGCCGACATTCACCGCCACGCCAATGACCAACCGGTCGACCAACTTCGCCGCCCGCGTGATGATGTCGATATGCCCATTGGTGATCGGATCGAAAGTTCCCGGATAAAGCGCGACCCGCTCAATCATCCACGACCTCCTCCTGGTCGGGCTGATCTTCCTCGAGAACGGGGAAAACACTGGTGACCCGCTCATCTTCGTCAAGACGGAACAATGTCACGCCCATCGCCGTTCGGCCTGTCAACCTCACCTGATCCGCCGGCACACGGATGAGACGACCGCCATCAGTCACCAGCATCACGTCGTCACCTGGTTTAACCGCAAAGCTCGCCGCCACGGCATTGCCGTTGCGCTTGGCATTCAGTGTAATATTCGCCACCCCCTGACCGCCACGGCCCGTCACGCGATATTCGTAAGCCGAGGAGCGCTTGCCGAAACCTGAATCAGTAACGGTCAGCAAGATCTCCTCCGCTTCCGCCAATTCATGGATCTTTTCCTCGGAAAGAGACAAGTCGGCCACCGCCTCTTCTCCCTCTTCCACGGCTTCCCCCGCATCTTCCACCACGCTATTGCGCTGCTTCAAGTAAGCGGCACGCTCTTCCACACTGGCTTCGACATGCCGCAACACGCAAAGGCTCATCACCTCGTCAGACTGCGCCAAGCGGATGCCACGCACGCCAGTTGAGTCACGCCCGGAAAAAACACGCAATGTCTCATCCGTGATCTGGAAACGGATACAGCGCCCGCGCTTGGTGGCAAGGAAAACATCGTCCCCGTCCCGGCACGTGGCAACACCAATCAGATGATCGCCTTCATCCAGCTTCATGGCGATGAGCCCCGAGGCACGGACATTTCTGAAATCGGCAAGCTTGTTACGCCGCACATTGCCCGACGAAGTCGCGAAGACCAGATGCAGATTTTCCCACAGTGTTTCATCCTGCGGCAAGGGCAGCACCGTGGTGATCTGATCGGAACCAAGCTCGGGCAAAAGATTGACCAAGGCCCGCCCCTTGGTATTGGCGGCCGCCTCGGGCAGTCTCCACACTTTCTCCCGGTACACTTTTCCGCCCGAGGAGAAAAACAGCACGAACTGATGTGTATGGGCGTTGAAGCTGCGGGTGACAATGTCATCCCCACGTGTTGCCGCCGCCGAACGCCCACGCCCACCACGATTTTGCTGACGGAACACATCCAAAGGCGTGCGTTTAATGAAACCGTCGCGGGTGAGGGTGATCACCATCTGACCCGGTTCAATCAGACTCTCATCGTCAAGATCCGCATCAACATCCTCGATGGAAGACAGGCGCGGGCTGGCGATCTTGTCGCGCGCGATGACAATCTCGCTTTGCATGACCTCCAAGCGGCGGATGCGGCTGCCGATGATTTCCAGATATTCCTTGATCCTCTCGGCAACTTCCGCCAGTTCCGACTGAATCTTCTCGCGTTCCAACCCCGTGAGGCGCGCAAGACGCAATTCCAGAATCCCGCGCGCCTGGGCATCGGTAAGATGGATGGTATGCGCTTCGGAAACAGCATTTCCGGCATCATCCACCAAAGCCAGCAATGGCAGCACGTTCTCCACCGGCCAGCTACGTTCCATCAGCGCCGTGCGCGCCGTATTGGAGTCCGGCGCGGTCCGGATGATCCTTATGACTTCGTCGATATTCGCAACGGCGATACCAAGACCGATCAGCAGATGCGCACGGTCCCGTGCCTTGTTAAGATCGAACCGGGCCCGGCGAAGGATCACTTCTTCCCGAAATTCAATAAACAGGCCGAGAAGCTCCTTGAGGCCCATTTGACGGGGCTTGCCCCGGTCCAGCGCGAGCATATTGATGCCGAAACTCTGCTGCAGCTGGGTCAGACGATAGAGCTGGTTCAGCACCACCTCACCGGTCGCATCGCGCTTGAGTTCGACGACAATGCGCATGCCCTCACGGTCCGATTCATCGCGCAGATCCGCAATGCCCTCGATTTCCTTGGCGCGAACAAGATCGGCGATACGTTCCAGCAATGTGGATTTATTCACCTGGTACGGAATTTCCGTAACGATGATCGCTTCGCGGTCCTTGCGAATTTCCTCGATTACCGCGCGCGCGCGCATGATGATCGAGCCCTTGCCCGTCTCAAAGGCGTTACGGATTCCAGAGCGGCCGAGGATGATACCCGCCGTCGGAAAATCTGGACCGGGCACGATCTTCATCAGCTCTTCCAACGTGATCTCCGGGTTGGAAATCATCGCAAGCACCGCATCCATGATCTCTGTCGGATTATGCGGTGGGATATTCGTGGCCATGCCAACGGCAATGCCATTTGAGCCATTGATCAGCAGGTTCGGGAAAGCCGCGGGGAGAACTCTCGGTTCTTGCTCACTTTCATCGTAGTTCGACTGGAAATCGACAGTATCCTTGTCGATATCCGCCAATAGCAGCATTGCCGGCGGCGCCAAACGCATTTCAGTATAACGAGACGCGGCGGGATTATCTCCGTCGATAGAGCCAAAATTCCCCTGCCCGTCGATCAACGGCAAGCGCATGGAGAAACCCTGAGCCAGCCGCACGCCGGCCAGATATACCGCTTGGTCGCCATGCGGATGGTATTTACCCAGCACGTCACCAGTCATGCGAGCGGATTTACGGTAGGGTTTGTCCGGCGTGTTGTTCGCTTCGTTCATCGCATACAAAATGCGGCGGTGAACCGGCTTCAGACCATCCCGCGCATCGGGAAGCGCGCGCGAAACAATGACGGACATTGCGTAATCCAGATAGGATTTACGCATCTCCTGCTCAATTGAAACAGGCTCCTGCCCCCGGGGAGCCAAGGGGGAGGCGCCGGGCTCGTCAGTCATATCGTTCATGTCAGCTCAAAGAGTCGCGGTTATGGTTGCCGGTGAATAGCACGGACAACGCCAAAGCCTTGATTTTAATCACAAAATTTTTCCGCATTCTGAAGAATTTATAGCATGCGCCCAACGGCTTTACAAATCATCCTCCCCCGCTCCCCGAACACCTGCTTGGCGTTTGGTTTGCAAGCGGCTCGCGCGCAGAATGGCGCGTATATCGGCCAGGGCAATGTCGAGATCACGATTCTCAACAATGTAATCGAATTCCTGGGCGTGGCTGATCTCGGCCGCCGCATGCGCCATGCGGCTAGCAACTTGCTCCGGGCTGTCTCCACGTTTGACCAAACGGTTATGCAAAATCTCCAAGGATGGAGGCTTGATGAACACACCCACCACATCATCGCCAAGCCCTGCCCGCAACTGCCTGAAGCCCTGCCAGTCAATATCGAACATGACATCGCGCCCCGCTCGTAACGCCTCTTCCACCGGCCCACGTGGCGTACCATATGAGCGGCCAAAAACGCGCGCATATTCCAACAACTGGCCCTTTTCCACCATTTCGTCGAAACGTTCCTGCGGGATGAAGAAATAATGCTTTCCTTCCTTCTCGCCGGGCCGGCGCTCACGCGTGGTGACACTCACCGAGAGAGAGAGTTGGTCATCAATCTCCAACAAGGCCCTGGAAAGAGTCGTCTTACCGGCACCTGAGGGAGCCGCCAACACGAGACAAAGACCTCTCCTATTCAATGTTTTGCACCTGTTCACGCAATTGCTCGATAGCAGCCTTCAATGCGAGGCCAATATTCGTCAGCTCGGTCGAAGCCGACTTACTGCACAATGTATTGGCTTCCCGGTTAAACTCTTGCATCAGGAAGTCGAACTTCCGCCCAATGCCTCCCCCCTCCGTCAACAAGCTTCTCGCCGCGGAGATATGAGCGGAAAGACGATCCAGCTCCTCACGGACATCCGATTTGGTCGCCAGCAGCGCGATCTCCTGCGCGAGCCTTTCCTCGGACACCCCCTGAGCCCCAGCCAGCAGTTCCGCGACTTGAGCTGTCAAGCGCGCGCGATGCAACGCCGGTTGCCGAGAGGCTTCCAGGTGCGCCTGCTCATGCAACGTCTCGATCTCCTTGAGGTTAGCGAGAACGATGCCGGCGAGTTTATGCCCTTCTTCCGCCCTGGCTACGGCAAGCCCCTCCAAAGCCTCAGAAAAACAGGCCCGAGCCTCCTCAATGAGGGCCGCCTTTTCCTCTTCTCCTTCATCCTGGGGCGTGACGCTGCGCATCACCCCTGGCAAGGCAAGCAGCAACTCCGCACGCGGCGGCAAGGCACCTGGAATATTATCCGCAAGATCAATGGCCAATTGCTTGACCCGCTCCAACGCCACCATGTCAGGCTGTATCGTCGCCACATTGTCGCGCTTCAGGGTAAGGGTTCCCGAGACATTGCCTCGCCTCAGTTTCTTCGCCACCGCCTCCTTCAGGGTGAATTCGATCTCCTCCAACCCTGGCGGAAGCCGCAGTTTAACATCCAAGCCACGGCCATTCACGCTCCTCAATTCCCATATCAATGCGCAATGGCCACGCTCCCCCTGGGAACGGGCGAAACCCGTCATCGAGACGATCCGTACAGCTTCTGTCATGGACTGGCCTCTTAGCAGTTGAGTGCTAAACTCACCATATGCCGCCTCAGTCTCCTCAACGCCGGCTTACGTGGTGCCTTGGCATGTATGCCAGCGCGTCGACATGGTTGTTCAATGCGGCTCGGGCGGTTGCCACCGAACTCGCCCCCACCACCCTGTACCGAAGCATCTATCTGGAAACATTATGGCATCTCTCAAGGCTTCCAACGGGGCAGGTCATCGTTAAAACCCACCATCTGACCCCCTATCTGGCCAGATTCATGGAGGGAAATTCCGCCAGAATCCTGATCTCCATACGGGATCCCCGCGATGCCGTGACGTCTCTGATGCAGCATATGGGACAAAACTTCCCAAACGCCCTACGGCAGGTTGAGCGATCCGCCTGTTTTTGCAGCCGTTACGCGAAACGCGACAAATCATTCCTTTTTGTTTATGAGGCAAATTTCACCGAACGCCCCGAGACATTCGATCTTCTGGCTCAGGCATTTGATGGTGTATTATCCCCGGCTGCCAGGCAAAAATTATCGCTGAGTTCAACCCGGCAAGCTGTCGAAGCTCAAATCGCACGGCTTGAAAGCCTGCCGACAAGTTGGCGGAACCCTACGAACGGAGATCTCGTTGATACGGAAACTCAATGGCACATCCATCATGGCGGCCGAACTGGCGCGCAAGGACGTTGGCGGAATTTCCTGTCCGACGACGCTGTAAGGGAGATTGAACAGCGCTTGGCCGGGTTTATGGCTGAGTTTGGCTACCCAGCCTCAGCCACCCTTCGCAAAGAATAAAATTCCCTCAATACCCAAAACCAACAAAAACAAAATTCTTAGAATCTTAATAGACCCATAATATTGAAAAATTTTTATTTTATTAGTCAATCTTTAATCATTCGGCCCATATCATCCAGCCAACAAACAACGTATCTACAGATAAACCAAACCACAACTTAGGGTAATTACGAGGTGCAATTCATGGCCAGCAAAATATTGCACGGCATCACCCTTTGGGCTGTTCCACGTTTTCGCCGCTCGCCTCCCGATTCTCTCACCGAGCCCTCACGCACGACTGAGCTGAAGCATGCGCCTGCTAGCACCAATTTCAGGGTGGTGGAGGCCGTCTCCCTTGAAGAAAGCGTGGAAGAGCAAACACGCCCGACGACAGCACATTAAGGCGAATCTGGCGGGAGACGATTTCAGGCGACACCAGCCCGCAGCAGGTCGTGGATATGCAAAACCCCTATGGGTTTGGCGTCTTTTACAACAAACATGCATGTAATCTTGGCATCGCTCATCCGCGCCAAAGCCTGGGCCGCCATACTGTCGGCCGTGATCGTTTGAGGGGGGTGGCGTCGCCCCATGGCCGCATCCACGCGCATATCCCGGAAACCATCCTGGAATGCCCTGCGCAGGTCGCCATCGGTCAAAACACCTGTCAGATTCCCTTCCGCATCCACCACGGCGGCGATGCCAAAGCGCTTGGATGTCATTTCAACAATGCCTTGCGACAACATCATACCTTGGCGTATCAGGGGCATTTCGTCTCCTGTATGCATGATTTGCCCAACGGTCAGAAGCTGTGCGCCCAACTTGCCTCCAGGATGGTATCGCCGGAAATCAAGAGCAGAAAAACCGCGTCTCTCTAGCAAAAGCACGGCCAGCACATCGCCCGCCACAAGCTGCATGGTCGTGCTGGTGGTTGGCGCCAATCCGTTCGGACAAGCCTCTTCCGCCATGGGCAAAAACAACCCAATATCAGCCGCGCGCCCCAGCGCGGAATCCGGTTTGGACGTTATCGCTATCAGCTTATTTCCGAAACGGCGCGTATAGGTGATGATATTGGCTAATTCAGGCGCTTCACCAGACCAAGATAAAGCCAAAACCACGTCCCGCGGCGCGATCATCCCAAGATCGCCATGGCTTGCTTCCGCCGGATGCACAAAATGACTATGAGTGCCTGTACTGGCCAAGGTCGCCGCTATCTTGCGGCCGACATGACCCGATTTCCCCATGCCGGTGACGACCACAGCGCCACCGCTTTGTTCAATCGCCCTCACGGATTGGTAAAAGGCCTCTGAAAGCCCATTGCCAAGCGCCGCGCGCATGGCCGCGAGCCCGTCCATTTCCGTATCAATCGTATGCAAAATACGGTTCAGAGCCGCTTCCCTTTCAGGAAGACGCACATCTTGTTCCGCCATCGGGGTACTCACGGCCTCTGCTCCTTGGCCAGAGCATCAAAAACCATTAATCTCCCGAGCAACCCCTCGAAATCCTTGAGCGCGATCATATTCGGCCCGTCGGAAGGCGCATGGTCAGGGTCAGGGTGCGTTTCAATGAATAAGCCCGCAACACCAACCGCAACGGCGGCACGGGCCAAAACCGGCACAAACTCTCTCTGCCCTCCGGAAGAGCCGCCCTGCCCTCCTGGCTGTTGAACCGAATGCGTGGCATCGAAAATCACCGGCGCGCCATAAGAGGCCATAACCGGCAGCCCCCGAAAATCTGAAACAAGCGTATTGTAGCCAAAGCTGGTCCCACGTTCGGTCAGCATGACATGCGGATTACCGGATTGGATTAGCTTTTCGACAACATTCTTCATATCCCAGGGGGCCAAAAACTGCCCCTTTTTAACATTCACCACCGCGCCAGTGCCAGCAGCAGCCACCAACAGATCTGTCTGGCGGCAAAGAAAAGCCGGGATCTGCAATATATCGACAATTTCGGCGACAGGGGCGCATTGCTCGCGCTCATGCACATCCGTCAGAAGCGGCAAGCCAAGCCGCGCCTTGATGTCCGCGAATATTTGCAAGGAAGCCGCCAGCCCCACACCGCGCATACCGGACAGGCTGGTCCTGTTCGCCTTATCGAAAGAGGATTTAAAAACAAGTCCAATGCCAAGGCGTTCACAGATCTCTTTCAATGCACTGGCGCACTCAAACGCATGCGCAGCACTTTCAATCTGGCAGGGCCCAGCAATCACAGCCAACGGCAACGTATTGCCAAAACGCACCCCAGAAACCGCCACAACAGCGTCGGGCATAATGGCCGTCTTATTCATTTTCATCCTTTATATGGGCGAGCAATTCCATCCGATATACGCATAAAACGGGAAAAAACCAGAACACGCGGCATGGCGTCCTGGTTTGCCCAACTATGTCGTACGCTCTCAGCCCCCTTGATCAGTGGGTCCAGTTTTCCTTGCGATCAACCCTGAAATTATCCGCGTAGGATTTCGGTTTTTTCGCTCGATTCGCAGGAATTTCAATATCGTAGGGAATGCCTTCAGCCTCGGCGTAGGCAATGGCGGCCTCCCTGCTTTCAAAAGTCAGCCGGATCTGCTGACGCATATCATCGGAGCCGGTCCATCCCATCAAAGGGTCACGAAGTTTCGCCTTTTCCGGCTCGTACTGGAGAACCCAGCGATGTGTCCGCGCCATCCCAGACTGCATGGCCGACTTGGGGGGAAGAAAGATACGAGCCCTCATGCAAGTCACTCCTAACTGGTCGGGGCGCCCGGATTCGAACCGGGGGCCTCTTGTACCCAAAACAAGCGCGCTACCAGGCTGCGCCACGCCCCGAACTGCTTCCCGGCATTAGCCGCCGGAAAACGGCTTGGCAATCACCTTATCGCCAACATTGATATTATCCGCCGCCGTCACCCCACCTTTTAGTTCAAGCGTGGCCTTGACCGGCACCCCTGAGGAAATGGTGCTCAATGAATAAGGAACGGTGTTTTCCGCGATCGCCAAAATCGTGCCATCGGCGCCTATAAAAACCATGTCTTCCGGTACGGGACAATTCTTCATCCACATTTCGGAGATCTGTGGTTTCGGCCAGACAAACAACATGCCTTGATCGGCGGGGATATCGGTACGGAACATCTCCCCGGTCGTCTGCTCCTGCTGCGTGGTCGGCAACTCGACGGTAAAATGGTACATATCCCCGGAAGCTGTCTTGATTGTCAGCTGCTCGGTTGGCAGCTTGGGCTGCGGCCCCGTTGGGTCGTCATTCACCGGCTGCGCCAAAGCCTGACTAGCCACCAGCAAACCGGCCACCAAGGCCGGAGTAAAAATCTTCATGCAACCCCTCCGTGCCGTGCCTATGTGCCGAAGAGGCCGGTTCAAGGCAAGCTTGAACCACAAGCTGAAAATATTTTGGCCTATTGCCCCTTCAGCATAGCCTCAAGCCTGATATATGCGGCCTCCGCAGCCTCAGCCATCTCTTGGAGTTGGTTTTGTTTGAAAAAATGCCGAGCCCTTAGCGCGGAAACCCCGGCAAGCAGACCTTGCGCACGAATCAATCTGGCGATTTCCGCCATGTCATGAGTGGTCTCAGCGGAAACCAAATGCTCACCGACAAATTCCAACCCCACCTTGCTGCCAGCCGTCCAACGGCGTTTGGCACGACGCATCGCCCCGCCAACCATATGAAAAACGACCTCGTCCGGCAGATTGAAAAGGGTACCAAGGTCGATCAGAACACCTCCCGCTGATTCGTCCAGAACAAGGCAATTATAGATACCCCGGCTATACCCCTCCCCCACAATCAGTTTCGCGCTTTTAATGACCGGGGTCCGTGCCGTATTCCGTCTATCAGCAAAACTGGACTGAGGTGCGTCCCCCGCCTTGAGCGAGTGGGGATATGATTTGCCAGACAGCATCTCCGATCCTTTGCGCAGCACGTTATGTCCAAGACACGGCTTGGCAGCCAGCGGCACCGCGTCAGATGCTTCATTCATGCAAGCGAATGGTTAATGGAGGCTGAAGCCTGAAAATCGATCTTGATCTAGGTCAATGAGGCCGCGTGGCATTCGGACATAGGCGGAAAATCTATTTTCTGGGACGCCTTTACATGCCGATTTTGGACATTCAAGCCTTCCGGCGCACAACATTGAACACGGCCCCCTTCAAGCATCTGGTCGTGAAGGATTTCATCGCCTCCGGTCAGGCTGACGCCGCATTGCGGGATTTTCCGGCAATCGAGCATGCGGGCCTGCTTCCGGTCGAGGCAACCAAACCTGGCCCTGTTATCAAGGGCTTGGTCGATGAACTAACCCGGCCAGAGCTCACCGCGGCTTTTTCCGAAAAATTCGGAATCGACCTCACCGGGCGCCCGACGATGATAACGATTCGTGGCCGGGCCCAGGAGAGAGACGGGCGCATCCACACAGATAGCGAAGCCAAACTCGTCACCGCCTTACTCTATTTTAACAAGGATTGGCAGGACCAGGGAGGACGTTTACGCCTGCTGCGTAGTGGCACGGACCTGAATGACATGATCACCGAAGTGCCGCCCGCCCTGGGTACCCTGGTCGCGTTCCAACGTACGCATAATTCATTCCATGGGCATGAACCTTATGTCGGCGTGCGCCGCTATATAATGATCAACTGGATGGCGGGCAGCCTCGCCGCTCAACGCGAGTTGATGCGTCACCGCCTGTCCGCCCAAGCCAAGAAATTGCTGAATTATGCCTGAATCCATCAATCCGAGGGCAAACCTTCTCGCGAGTTTCGCAACCGCCAGGTTTCTGGCCTCGCCTTATCGGCACTGGCTCCTGAACGATGCCTTGCCCGACGCCACGCTGGATAAAATCTGTTCCCTTCCCCTTGAGCCCCCGGCGATCATGGATACGCAAGGCCGCCGTGAAACCCATAATTCCAGCCGCTTATTCTTCTCCCACGCGCAGCAGCAACATTTTCCGGTCTGTGCAGCCCTGACGGCGGCATTGCAGAGCCGCGACTGCGTCGCCAATCTTCAGGCTCTGACGGGCGCGACGCTGAAAGGCAGCTTTCTGCGAGTCGAGTACTGCCTGGACACGGATGGTTTCTGGTTAGAGCCCCATACCGATATTGGGGCAAAACTCTTCACAATGCTGATTTATCTAAACGATGCTCCCCCCGGGGAAGACTGGGGAACGGACATCTATGACAATCCAACTCAAAAGCGAGGCCCCGCCCCAGCCGGACACAACCACGGGTTGATCTTCGTACCAGGTCAAAATACTTGGCATGGATTTGAAAAACGACGGATAACCGGTGTCAGACGCACCCTAATTATCAATTACGTGACCCCGGAATGGCGGGCCAGACACGAACTCGCCTTTCCCGCCACCCCTATCGCTTGACCTAGATACTGGGCAAATATGGCACGATCTGGTGCCAGCCTTCCCAGATCATGTGCAAGGCAACGTAAAACACGATGGCGATCCCAATCCAGGCAACCCAAGGGTAGCGCTGCATGATGCGCGCTACCAATCCAGCGGCAATCCCCATCAATCCCACCGAAACCACCAAGCCTATTCCTAAAAGCACGGGATGTTCCCTTGCCGCGCCGGCGACAGCCAGAACATTGTCGAGGCTCATTGAGATGTCCGCGATGATGATTTTCCATATCGCGGCTCCCATGCCGGCCGGTGCGGCTCCTTGCTCCTCGGCCGCCTCCCGACCCTGGGCATAAAGCTCCCGAGCGGATTTCCAGACCACCCAGAGAAGCAATATGCCGCCCGCCAAGGTAAGCCCCACAATGGCCAGCAGCTTCACCGCGACTAGGGCAAAGGCGACTCGGATGACCGTGGCGCCGATAATGCCGATGAGAATGGCAACACGCCGCTGCTCCGGCTTCAGCCGCGCCACGGCTAAGCCGATCACGATGGCATTGTCCCCAGCCAACACCAGATCGATCAATAATATTTGGATCAGGATGGTGGTGAAACTGAGTATGTCCATGCTTTGGAACTGTCCTCGCTCCAGGCGGCTTGTCAACGTGTTTCCACGGCTTTAGGCCATGCCCAAAGTTTGCCGCCAGGAGTAACCCGATGATCCCTCGTTATACCCGTCCCCAGGCCGCCGCCATCTGGACGCAAGAAAACAAATACCGGATCTGGTTTGAAATCGAGGCTTGCGCCTGTGAAGCCATGGCTGAGCATGGCGCTATCCCGATGGAAGCGGCAAGGGAAATCCGTGCAAAAGGCGACGTGGCCATGGCGGCCTTCACCGAAGTCGACACGGCGGAAATCGATGCGATCGAAGCCGAAACCCGCCATGACGTGATCGCGTTTCTGACCTGGCTAGCCAAGAGAATCGGTGAGAACAGCCGGTTTGTTCATCTCGGGCTGACCTCTTCGGACGTATTGGACACATGCTTGGCCATACAATTGGCCCAAGCCGCCGACCTGCTGCTGGAAGATCTGGATAAGGTTCTGGAAGCACTAAAGAAACGGGCTCTTGAACATAAATATACGCTAACCATAGGCCGCAGCCATGGCATCCATGCCGAACCGACAAGTTTTGGTCTTAAGCTGGCTGGGCATTACGCTGAATTTGCACGAAACAAGCAACGCCTGATCACCGCGCGAGAGGAAATTGCGACTTGTGCCATTTCCGGCGCGGTGGGGACATTCGCGCATGTCGACCCGCGGGTGGAAGAATTCGTGGCCAAAAAACTTGGCTTAAAGCCCGAGCCGGTCTCGACCCAGGTCATTCCACGGGACCGTCACGCGGCTTTTTTCGCGGCACTGGCGGTAACCGCCTCCGGCGTCGAACGCTTGGCTACGGAGGTGCGCCATTTGCAGCGCTCAGAGGTCCGCGAAGCTGAGGAATTCTTCCATGCCGGGCAAAAAGGCAGCTCCGCCATGCCACACAAGCGCAACCCGGTGCTGTCCGAAAATCTCTGCGGTCTGGCCCGGTTGGTCCGCGCCGCCGTTATTCCCGCCCTGGAGAATGTCACCCTCTGGCATGAACGCGACATTTCTCATTCCTCAGTGGAGCGTGGCATCGGTCCAGACGCAACGGTGACGCTGGACTTCGCCTTGGTTCGGTTGGCCGGCATGATGGACAAGCTTACCATCTACCCGGAACAGATGGCCGCCAATGTGGAAAGCCTGGGGGGTGTGGTGCATTCCGGCGAGGTTCTGCTGGCCCTGGCCAAGGCTGGCATCCTTCGTGAAGATGCTTATAAAATCGTCCAGCGTAACGCCATGGCGACTTGGACGAAACTTGGCCGGGAGGATGCCAAAACCTTCCGTGAAAATCTTCTCGCCGATCCGGAAGTGGCTGGACGCGTCTCTGAAACCGTCATCGACAAGGCCATGAGCGCTGAAATGCACCACGCCCATGTCGAGACGATCTTCCAGCGGGTCTTCGGCTAAAGCACTCGGCCAGCACGGCGTTTCCTGATAAATATATCTTGGCCTTTGAAAGTTTTTGGGCAATTTGAACGAATGCAGAAAACCGCCTTCTTCCTACTTTTGTCGTTATTCGCCGCATCGCTCATATTTTTGTTCGAGCCTAGCTCGTTCAGCTATGAGCTAGCAGCCAGGCAGGGTTGGAATTGGCCTGAAAACCTGGCTCAGGCTTCCATGCTCGGACAAGGCATGTGGATGGCATTGCTATTCGGAGGCAGCTTTGCGGGATTGCTTCTGGCATTGATCGTCGGGGGCTGCATCGGCATGGCGCGCAACGCTCCTCCTAAACCGTCAAGACCGCACCTTGCCGATCAGAAAGAGGCGGCAACGACCGAGCAATTGCAGGTCGTTTGACCAGCAGGTTCAACCCCCTAAATATGCGGCATGGCTGAAATTTTTCAGGACCACATGCTGGTCTCGACACCGTTGCAGACGGAAATCGCGCATAGATGCCGGGCAGGCCGCTTTCCCGATGAACCGACCGCTGTGGCCAATGATCTAGGGCTTCTGGAGTTGCCTGGCGGCCATGTCACTCGTGTCTGGCTTTGCCATGCGGCGGATTGCGTCCTGCTTGATGATCTTGGACAGATCGTTCTAATCACCCGTCGGCATGCCCCTGGGCAGGGCAAGCAGGCATTACCGGGCGGTTTACTTGACTCGGACGGCGCAAAAGGCGTCGAACAATCCCGCCTAGCGGCCCTTCGGGAAGCAACCGAAGAGACCGGAATTTCGTCCATCCTATTGGCAAAAGCCGAAATCACGCAGCTTGGCCACCGCCGACATGAGCGCCCTTTCGACATACGCCGCGCCTGGAACAACCTTCCCGGCACCCCTGTGCGCAAGGACGAACTTTTCACGGTCTCCACGCTTGGGTTTAGGGTTAAAATCCATGGTGACTTGCACTCTATTCCCCTGGAAGCCGGCGACGATGCCACCGCCATCACAATCCGGCGCGCCCGCGATGTCGGAGCCGATGAGTTAGCCGTGCCAGACCATTACGACATGATCCGCGCCGCGCTTGATGTGTAGCATCATTCTTCATATCGGCTCTGACGGTGTCACGATCGCCGCCAACCGCGATGAGATGACAGACCGCCTCTGGGATAAACCGGCGGAATATTGGCCTGGCATTCATGGCGGCCGTGACAGGCTGGGCGGAGGCACATGGGCGGCCTTGAACCGACATGGCGTTTTTGCCGCATTGCTGAACAGAGATGGAACGCTCGGGCCAGCACCGGGCAAAACCAGCCGGGGTGGTTTACCTCTCCTGGCACTGGCGCATGAGCAAGCCGGCCAGGCCGCGACATACATGGCAACGCTCAACACACGGCATTACCGTAGCTTCAACCTTGTCCTCGCCGATTCACAAGGCGCTTTTCTATTACACGGGCAAGAACACGGCCTCCCCGCGCTTACTCCCCTCTCTCAAGGTGTGACCATGATCACATCGGGGGATCCCAATGACATGAACATACCCCGGATAGCACGGCATTTACCGCGCTTTCGTGCTGCAAATCCGCTGGAATGGCCACATCTTCTGGCCGACCGCGATGGCAGCCGGGCCGAACAGCTGAATATCCCGGCTACTCCTGGAGGATTTGGCACAATATGCGCCATGTCCGTTAGATTGCCGCGCTCTGCTCCACCCGAATATGCTTTTGCCGCCGGTCCACCCGATCAAGCTTCCTTCCATCGTATCTTCTGGCCCTAAAACAAGCTTGCCTCCCCCCGGATGGCTTGCAAAAATCTGACCGAAGTGTCATGTCTCGCCACGAATTTGGAGGGAGTCTCATGATAAGAATACTGTTCTTGATTGTATTCGTTATCTCGCTTTGGGTGCCGGCTTTTAACCGGGTCAATCCGACCCTGTTCGGTTTTCCATTTTTTTATTGGTACCAAATGCTGGTTGTGCTGATCGCCTCAGCCCTGATTTGGATTGTTTATAAGGCTGAAGATAAGGGAGAGGCCGAATAATGAGTCACTCCATTGCAATTATAGTTTTTGTTCTTCTCATCCTTTTCGTCATCGCGCTTGGCTTCATGGCCGGACGTTGGAAACAAGGCAATCTCGCCCATATTGAGGAATGGGGGCTTGGAGGCCGCCGCTTCGGTACATGGATTTCCTGGTTCCTGATCGGTGGCGATGTTTATACGGCCTACACCTTCATAGCTATTCCCGCGCTCATGTTCGGAGCGGGGGCAATTGGCTTCTTCGCTGTTCCCTATACCGTGGTTTGCTACCCGATCCTTTATCTGGTGTTTCCAAAACTATGGAAAGTCGCCCATAAATACGGCTATATCACGGGCCCTGAATTCGTGCGGGGGCGCTATGGCAATCGCTGGCTTGCCTTGGCTATCGGCGTTACCGGCATCGCCGCGACCATGCCTTATATCGCGCTTCAATTGATCGGTATGCAGGTGGTGATTGGCGCGCTCGGTATTCCTGGCCATATCCCCTTGATTGCGGCTTTTGCCGTTCTCGCGGCTTTCACCTGGACATCCGGCTTACGGGCTCCAGCCATGATCTCCATCGTCAAGGATCTGTTGATCTACTTAACTGTCATTGTCGCGGTCATCGCCATTCCCATCGCCATGGGCGGCTTTGGCAATATTTTCGCCAAAGTGCCACCGGCTAAACTGCTTCTAACGCCACCGCCAACAGGCAGCCTCGGTTCTTATTCCGGTTATGCGACCCTGGCCTTGGGGTCGGCCATGGCCTTGTTCCTGTATCCACACACGACCACGGGCATTCTGTCCTCGGCTGGACCCAAGGTTTTAAAACGCAACGCGGCCTTACTTCCCGCCTATACCATTCTTTTGGGCTTGCTGGCTCTTCTGGGGTATATGGCAATCGCCGCGGGTGTGGACAAACTCCCTCAATTCGCAGCTGGCTTTGCCCAATACAAGACGAGCTTTGCCGTGCCTGCCCTGATTCTGAATGAATTCCCGGACTGGTTTGTCGGTGTCGCCTTCGGTGCCATTGCCATCGGTGCCCTGGTTCCAGCCGCGATCATGGCCATTGCCTCGGCCAATATCTTCACAAGAGATATATACGAGCCCTTCATCAGCGGCTCAAAAGGCCAGTCGGAAACACGCATCGCCAAGCTTTTCGCCATGGTCATGGTGATTGGGGCGATGGTGTTTATCGTGGCCATTCCGACCAAGTTCGCCGTGCAGTTGCAGCTTCTCGGCGGCATGTGGGTCATCCAGACATTTCCAGCGATTGTTTTTTCCGTTTTCACCCGCTTTTTCAATGGCTGGGCTCTGTTGATCGGCTGGCTGACCGGCATCATCTCCGCCACTTGGCTGGTTGCGGAAAATTCCTTTGGAGCAACCTGGGTATTCCATATTTTTGGCTATACCGTGCCCAGCTATATCGCCCTGGCCACCGTGCTCTTGAATATGATCGTCGCAACCGTGCTGAGTTTTCCGCTTAACGGCATCGCGAACGACCGGCACAAGGATGAAACGCAGGCTGCTGATTACGCATAAGGCCGGCATCCTGGACTGAACCGAAAAACCTTCCAATTCGGAGACGAGTTGGGAGGTTTTTCACGGCATGCCGTATCGACCAACACAAGAAAATAGGCATAAAATTTTTATTTTTGTGCCGCCAAGCACAAAAATAAGGCATTTTATAAAAACAATAAAATGATCGAAAATTTATTGCTGTTTAATGGTATATACCCTCGAACTGCACCATACTGTCGAAGTACATAAAAAACAGGCAGGCAGTTTTTATCAATGGCGTTACGAAAAAAGATCTCGATATTTTGCTTCGCCGTCATTGCCAGCATGGCACTCTGGAAACCCGCTTTCGCGCAAACTCCCTCCCCGTTCGCTGAATGGCAATATTCATACGGCTTGCAATTACAGCGCCTTTTTGAGCCAACCGTTCCTAAATGGCAGGTCGAACTTGGTCTCGGTTCCCAGTTTGCCCCCGCAGCGGAAGGGTTGAAGCGTTATACCGTCCAAGGCGGTCCCGCGATCGACATACGCTATAAGGATATTGCTTTTCTCTCAAGCGGCGAAGGGTTAGGTGCCAATCTGTTCAGCTTCCGACATATCAGTGTGGGTGGCGCGATCAGTTATGATATGGGCCGCTCGCCCCATGTCGATGGCCGGGACCTGAACGGCCTGGGCACCATTCACCCCACGCCCGAGCTTAAATTCTTTGCAACCTCCGTGCTTTCCAAGAGTTTCCCGCTTACGATTCGCATCGACATCAGAAAACAGCTAGGCGCATCCTTTGGATATATCGGTGACATTGGCGCCTATATGCCGATGCCGGGGAGTTCTCAGAAATTTGCCTGGTTCTTTGGCCCAACCGTTACGTTCGCAGACGGACGTTACATGAACACCTATTTTGGGATCAGCCACAACCAAGCCGCCAGTTCACGCTACCCCTATTATAAGGCTCACGGAGGCTTCAAATCCACCGGTGTCGGCCTTTCAGCCAATTATTTCGTAACCTCGCACGTTATGGTGGACGTGAGCGCCGCCTACTCACGCCTGCTTGGCAGCGCTGGCGACAGCCCGATCACCCAAACCAGGGATGAGGGGACTGTCTCCTTGGCGGCCATTTATAAATTCTGACCCCTCATAAATGAGGCAATCGCTTAAAATATCCTGTCGATGATTTCCTCTCCGATACCAAACCCGGCTCCCATCTCAAGTGCCCGGCCAAATCCGGAGTTCAAAAAACCTCCCAACATTCCGCCCGCCTGCTGGGGATAGGCCGGCTGAGCCGGATACCCTTGCGGGTTTCCCCATGGTGAGGCTTGCGGCTGCTGGGCTTGATTTGCGACAAAACCATGCAGGGCCTGCAATAGATTGGAAACCTGATTTTGCTCAGCCTGGATCGCCAAGGCTATGCTTTTGAGATCCAAAAACCATTCGCGCGCGTTCTGGTCGCCTGCCTGAGCGGCCGTCTGGAGCTTTTGGGCCATGGTTTGCAACTCCATAACCGTCTGCCGGGCTTGAGCTTGTAGCTGATTATATTGATTATCAATGGTCTGAATGTCCATCTGACTCTCCTTATACAGCTCACGATATATATGGGATAAGGCCAAAATTCGACGGCTTCTTCGCCATAAGCCGCTCTTGTTGCAATAAATAACGAAGCAGCCTCCTTCTGTTTCAGGCCGCGCGCCTTGTGCCCCGCGCCGCGGCATAGGCAGCGCAAGCTTCGCCAAAAGCCCTGAATAAACGCAGCCTGTCGGGAAAATGCATAACCTCCCACTCGGGATGCCATTGGACCGCTAGCGCGAAATTTTTTGCATTTTCAACCCGCACGGCCTCGATTGTGCCATCCGGCGCCACCCCTTCGACCACCAGGGACGGGGCAAGCTGGTCGATCGCCTGACCATGTAGTGAGTTGACTTTGATCTCCCCTGCCCCCGAAATACAGGCAAGCTCTCCGGAGAGAGTCACATCATGCTGCAAGCGAAATCGGAATTCATTATCACCATCTCCGGCGCGATGATCCATACGGCCTTGCACCTTGTGAACTTCCTGAAACAGTGTTCCGCCTAATGCGACATTCAGTTCCTGCATGCCCCGGCAAATGCCCAGAATCGGCATGCCACGCTCCAATGCCATGCGAAGCAAGGGAAGAGTGGTGGCATCTCTTTCCGGATCATGAGCGTCAGGCGTCGCATCGTAATCGGCGCCATAACAGGTTGGCATTACATTGGAGGGAGAACCGTTAAACATGATGCCATCCAGCCTATCGAGAATGGGCAGCATCGCGTCCCCCTCGGGAGGAAGCAGCACAGGCATCGCATTGGCGCCCAGCATTAAAGCCTGGCCATAACGCGCTGGGGTCGCGTGCTGGATATAGCCGGAAATCAGTTTCGTGCAGGCGGGAATACCGATCAGGGTGGGGTTATGCATCTCATTTCACTCCGCAGGTCTAAAGCTTAAGCGTGGACGCGATAGCGCGACAAGCGCGGCTATTGCAGCACTGCCGAGCATGACAAACGCCATTGGCCGTGCCGTCCCATCCGCCAAGACGCCAACCCCCAGCCCGGCAACCGCCCCCCCAACATATTGAAGTGTCCCAAGCAGCGCGGCCGCCGATCCGGCATGGGCCTGATGGCGGGAAAGCGCACCGACCATGCAACAAGGAAAAAGCAACCCGAACGCGGCTTCGCACAGAAGCAACCCTCCGGCCAAAGGCAATCCGCCGATCGGGAAAACCGCCAGAACAACCAGCAAAATCGAACACACCAACTGCCAAACCACCATCACGGAAATGACCGGCGCAATGCCAAATCTGTTGACCAAAATCGGATTCAACTGACTATACCCAACATAAGCGATTGAATTTATACCGAAAAGTGCTGCATACTGTGTACTGGTCCAGTGGAAGCCGCCTTCAAATATTTGAGGAGAGCCACTCAGATAGGCGAACAGGCAGGCCGCGACGCAAGCTGTGATAATCGCATGCGTCAGGAACGAGCGTTCCCGGAAAATTTCCAGATAACGCGCGAATATCGCGCCTCCCTTGAGATGAGAACGGCGTTCCTGGGGCAAGGTATCCGGCAGGTACCGCCAAGCCATGCCCATCGCGATCACGCCGTAGAGGGTACATAATACAAAGATAAACCGCCAATTGGTAAACATAATGCACACCGCGCCAAGCATGGGGGCGCAAATCGGCGCCAACCCCATTGCCAGCATCAATTTCGACATCATTTTGGCGGCCGCGGGACCATCCACCAAATCGCGCACGACGGCCCGTGGAATCACGACACCGGCGGACGCCCCCAGAGCCGTGAAAAATCTAAAACAAATCAAAGAGCTGGCATTCCAACTCAAAGCGCACCCTAACGAAGCCATAATGTAAAGCGCCAAGCCGGCAAGCAGGGGGACACGGCGGCCAAACCTATCGGAGAGAGCCCCCTGGGTCATTTGTCCAATCGCCAACCCTATAAAATAAGTGGCAAGCGAGTATTGCGGCGCCGCTTGGCTATGAAAATCTTGCGCCAAGGCGGGAAAGGCCGGCAGATACATATCCGTTGAGATGGGTCCGACAGCGATCAGAAATCCAAGCAAGAAAGGTAATTTCGGCGTAACCGGACGGGACATGCCGGCCATTTAACGGTCTTCCGGCACGGGGAGAAGCCTAGCCTCGATATTCCCCGAAGCAACGCGCCGTGGGGGTCTTTTGCCTTGCAGGCTGGTGGTGTAGGCCAGCTTTATGACACGCATCGCCTCCCTAAGCCGTAAGACGAGTGAAACCGATATCATCGTCACCATCAACCTGGACGGAACCGGCCAAACCGACATCGATACGGGCGTGGGATTTTTCGACCATATGCTGGATGCCTTCGGACGCCACGGCCTGTTCGATTTAGCCATCGTGGCCAAGGGCGATGTGCATATCGATGCACATCATACAGTCGAAGATGTGGGAATCGTGCTCGGGCAGGCGATTGCAACCGCCCTTGCCGACAAACGCGGCATCCAACGCTTTGGCCAGGCCGCCGTGCCAATGGACGAAGCCCTGGTCGAGGCCGTGATCGATCTTTCAGGCCGCGCCTTCGTGGCCTGGGGCATAAGCTTTGAACGCCCCATGCTCGGTGAAATGGATACGCAGCTTGTGGAAGAGTTTTTCCGTGCCCTAGCCGGAAATGGTTTTTTCAACCTGCATGTCCGCCAATTGGCGGGCCATAATGCGCACCATGTCGCCGAAGCGGCCTTCAAATCCGTCGCCCGCGCCCTCCGGACGGCCACGACTCTGGAGCCGCGCATCGCCGGGTTGATCCCTTCCACCAAGGGGACGCTATGACATTGAAGGTCGCCGTTGTTGACTACCAAAGCGGTAATCTTGCCTCGGCGGCCCGCGGATTACAGCTAGCTGCGGCGCGCCAGGATGTTCAGGCGGATATTTTCATCACCGCCGACCCCGACCGCCTGAAACAGGCGGACAAGATCGTCCTGCCCGGCCAAGGGGCTTTCCCCGATTGTGCCGCCGGTCTTTCCAGCGTTTCCGGGTTGAAAGACGCCTTACTTGAGCGCGTCTGCGAAGGAGTGCCCTTTCTCGGAATCTGCGTCGGCATGCAACTCATGGCCGAACGTGGACTGGAACATAACGTGACTCCTGGATTTGGTTGGATCAAGGGCGAAATCACCAAGATACAAGCCCGCACGGAACGGTTGCCCCACATGGGATGGAATGAGTTGCATTTCGAGCCCGGCTCCCACCCATTGCTCAACGGGTTACGACCCGGAGATCATGCTTATTTCGTGCACTCCTACGCTCTTACACAAGCGCAACCGGAAGAAGTTCTCGTCACCACGGATTATGGGGGCAAGGTTGTTGCCATGGTGGCTAAGGAGAATCGGGCTGGCACCCAATTCCATGCTGAAAAAAGCCAGGAGGTAGGCCTGACGATCCTCGGGAATTTCCTGCTCTGGTCTCCCTGAGCTACCCTCTTGATCCACCGCGCCTTCCGCGCGAAGAGGCAGACGTGAAACCGACCCTGCCCCCTCCCGCCAGCATGACCGCTGAACTTGTTGAAGCCTTCACGGATGAATCCGATATTCACGCCCTTGCCGAGGCCGCTACCGCCGCTGTGCTCGATGGCGGAGGTTTCGGTTGGGTAAAGCCGCCCACGGCGGCCGCGGTGGAACAATATTATCGCGGCGTGCCCCTCGTGCCTGAGCGTGAATTGATCGTGGGCCGGATGGATGGCGTGATTTATGGCGCCGCCCAACTGCAGAAACCATCCCGCAATAACGAGGCCCAATCCTTTGCGGTTCAGTTGCTACATCATTTTGTGGCACCTTACGCGCGCGGTCATGGTTTGGCCAAACTCATTCTAAAAAAAGCCGAGGAACAGGCCAAGGCCCTTGGTTTTCATGTCTTGAACCTGGACGTTCGGGAATCCCAGCAAGGCGCGATGTCGCTCTATGAGGCTGAAGGGTTTATTCATTGGGGAACGCATCCAGCCTATGCCCGCGTGAAGGGTCAGATCATCTCTGGCCATTTCTACTATAAGGCCTTGAAATGAAACTAACCCTATATCCCGCCATCGATCTGAAAGATGGAAGCTGTGTGCGCCTGCTCCGTGGAGACATGGAGCAGGCCACGGTTTTTAAAAACACCCCTGACATACAAGCCGCCAAATGGCAGGCCGCCGGGTTTCCCTGGATCCATGTTGTTGATTTAAACGGTGCATTTGCCGGGCACACGGTAAATGAAAGCGCTGTTCGCGCCATTCTCGCCGCCGTGTCCGTGCCCGTTCAACTCGGCGGGGGGCTGCGGGACATGGCTGGCATAGAAGCTTGGTTAAAGGCTGGCATCTCCCGCGTCATTCTCGGTTCCGCCGCTGCCAAGAATCCCTCCTTAGTCAAGGAGGCCGCCAAGGCCTTTCCCGGCCAAGTAGCAGTCGGTATCGACGCGAAGGCGGGTATGGTGGCAACGGAAGGCTGGGCTGAAACCTCCAACATCACGGCAACAGCTTTAGCCCGGCGCTTTGAGGATGCGGGAATTACCGCCATCATCTACACTGACATCTCCCGCGATGGCATGAAAACCGGCTTAAATCTGGATGAAACAATCTCCTTGGCGGCCTCCGTCACGGTACCAGTCATTGCTTCCGGCGGTGTTGCTTCTGTCGCGGACATCACCGCGCTGAGGCAAGCGGCTGCATCCCAGCACAACCTCAGCGGTTCAATCCTCGGCCGCGCCTTGTATGATGGCAGCCTGACCCCAGAAGAGGCCTTGGCCGCATGTTGAAATTACGCGTCATTCCCTGCCTGGATGTCAAAGATGGGCGTGTTGTCAAAGGGGTGAATTTCATCTCTCTCCGCGATGCCGGGGATCCCGTGGAGCAAGCCACGTTATACGATCAGGCCGGAGCAGATGAGCTAACTTTTCTCGATATCACGGCAAGTTCCGACAACCGCGACACGATTTTGGACGTTGTTCATCGCACTGCGGAGAAAGTGTTCCTGCCGCTGACCGTGGGGGGGGGGATTCGCAGCGTCCAGGATATGAGACGGCTGCTCCTGGCGGGCGCGGACAAATGTTCGATCAATTCAGCCGCAATCTCCCGACCGGAACTCGTATCCGAAGCGGCTGGAAAATTTGGAAGCCAATGTGTCGTGGTTGCCGTTGACGCCCGTCAAACCAGCCCTGGAACATGGGAAGTGTTCTCACATGGAGGACGAAAGCCAACAGGTCTCGATGTTCTGCAATGGGTTAGAAGGCTGGAGGAGTTGGGAGCCGGTGAAATTTTATTGACATCGATGGACCGGGATGGAACCGGAAAAGGCTTCGATCTGGAGTTGCTTAGGAAAGTTTGCGCCGCGGTCAAACTTCCCGTCATAGCCTCGGGAGGCGTTGGCAAATTGCAGCACTTCGTTGAAGGCGCGCAGGCTGGCGCCACAGGATTACTGGCGGCCAGTGTTTTTCACTTCGGCCAATTCAGCATCGCTCAGGTAAAGCAGGCCCTGGCCGAAGCCCACTTGCCGGTACGGCCTGCCCGCGCAATATAGTTACAGCTCCAGGAGTCGTACCTTCCATCATGGCAAAGAAAATGGCCAAAACCCCAGACATTGCCTCCAAAAAGAAGATCGCAACCAAAAAACCGGCGGCGGCGACACGCGCGGCCAAAGTCCCGCCTCCGACGCATGCGTTGGACGCCAGGGTTCTCGACCGGCTTTGGGGCACCGTTCTCTCACGCTCAACCGCCAACCCAAATGAAAGCCACTCGGCCAGATTATTGTCTCGCGGCACGGAGAAAGTGGCGCAGAAATTCGGTGAAGAAGCGGTTGAATGCGTGATCGAGGCCGTCGCGAAAAATAAAACCGCCCTGATCGGTGAAAGCGCCGATGTCCTGTATCATTTGATGGTAGTCTGGGTCGATGCTGGACTTCGCCCTGAGGAAGTCTGGGCGGAACTTACCCGCCGGGAAAGCATGAGCGGCATCGCCGAAAAAGCCGCCCGCAAGCAGTCACTTCCAGGCTTTCCAACCAAGAAAATCCCGTGAGAAGATGCCATGACTTACGATGACAATAATATCTTCGCAAAAATACTACGCGGTGAGCTGCCGACAAAAAAAATCTATGAAGACGAATATGCGCTCGCCTTTCCGGACATCAGCCCTCAGGCCCCCGTGCATGTACTCGTCATTCCCAAGGGCAAGTATATTTCAGCCACGGATTTTGGCGCCAAGGCCAGCCCCACGGAAATCACCGGCTTTTACCGCGCCCTCTCCCATGTAGCCAAACTGCTTAATGTTGAAGCCAGCGGATATCGCATCATCTGCAACGCTGGCCCCGACAGCCAACAAATGGTGCCACATTTCCATGCCCATATTCTGGGTGGCCGGAAGATGGGGCATATCCTGGCACCAAAAGATTAATACCTCGAACGACCGCCCTGTATAGCGGCCCCCTGCCCCATGGCAGACTGATGCGGCGTTGCATGGCCTGCCGACCGCCGCCATCAACATAGCCTCCAAAACAACTTACCGATCCACCGCGCCTTGCCCACTTTACATTTGCAAACCATCTGGGCAGCATCACTCATGGCCGTCCGGGAGCAGTCAGCGCACGATAGTTTTTAAGTGATTTTCGGGCACCACCGCCTATCGTGATGCTTGTTTACGCCTTCATGGCCTGGACAACCTGACACGTCATGCGGAAAACTGGATAACCTCGCGAACGAGCGGGTAAATCTCGTTTTCCCACCGGCGGCCGGCAAAAACGCCATAATGCCCCACACCTGTTTGCACATGATGGCGCTTCAGAAGGGGACGCAAACCACTACATAAATCCAACGCCGCGGCCGTCTGGCCAAGACCACAAATATCGTCCCTCTCTCCCTCTATGGTGAAGAGAAACGTCTTGCGAATGGCCGAGGGGCGCACCGGTCTGCCATGATAGATGAGCTCTCCCTTGGCAAGCTGATGCCGCATGAATATCCTATCGACAGTCTCCAAATAAAATTCTGCCGGCAAATCCATGACCGCCAGGTACTCGTCATAAAAATTCCGGTGAATCTCGGAAGCTTGGCTGTCTTCCGCGGCCAAACTGCGAAACTGGCGCAGATGTGCCCCGATATGCTTGTCGAGATTCATCGAAACGAAGGCGGTCAATTGCATAAAGCCAGGATAGACACGCCGCCCCCCGCCACGATAGCGCCAGGGCACAACCCCGATCATTTTATCCTCAAACCAGGATATGTCCTTGGCTTTAGCCAAAAGATTGACTTTGGTGGGGTTGCGCCGCGTATCGATCGGGCCAGCCATCAACGTCATGCTGCGCGGCGTGGCGGCGTTATTGTCCTCTGCCATGATCGAAACGGCGGCAAGCACCGCAACGGTCGGTTGGCAGACCCCCACGACGTGGCTTCGCGGCCCCATCATCTCCAGGAATTTGATAACATGCTCCACATATTCGTCAAACCCAAAACGTCCCGCAGACAGTGGAATGTCGCGCGCATTCTTCCAGTCTGTAATATAGACGTCATGATCCCTCAGCAGCACTTCAACCGTATTACGCAACAATGTGGCAAAATGCCCAGATAAGGGCGCAACGACCAGAACCTTGGGCTGGGGGCGCCCGCTATCTTTCTTGAAATGCAGCAGATTGGCAAAGGGCGTGGCATATACCACCTCTTCACTGATCGCCGCCATGCCGTTACCGGCCTCAACCTCCTTGATGCCATAGCTAGGCCGGTTATGGGTCGTTCCCGCATAACCAAAAACCTCAAGCGCTGCATTCAGATGCCGCAAAAAAATTCCATACGGAGGATGAGGAATCACCGTGCGCAACAAAGTGCTGGTGTTACGTGCAACCCTGCGCAACGGGTCAACAAGGTCAGCCTGCGCTTGATAAATCTGGTAGATCATAGCAGAACCTTAACCTAAGCTCCCAACAAACCCCTCACAAAAATTATCCTTATGTCACAACAGTGCGGTAAAGCATTGTCCAGACCACTTTTTTTTGATAATCATGGGATCATTTTCATTAAAAAGGAAGGGCAAACATGGCCGAAGCGACCTTGCTGATCAGCAGCAAAAATTATTCATCCTGGTCGCTACGAGGTTTTCTGCTCGCCAAGCTCTCTGGCATCTCCTTCAAGGAAGAACGGGTGTCTCCTGATGACCCCCGGGCCAAAGAAGAGTTGCTCATGCGGACCTCCTCCATCCTTGTTCCTTGCTTAATACATGGCGAAGTTAGTGTTTGGGATACAATCGCTATCGCCGAATATTTGAATGAAAACTTCCCCGAAGCGGGAATGCTGCCTCGTGAGACAGCCGCACGGGCCCGTTGCCGTTCAATCTCTGGAGAAATGCACTCGGGCTTTGCCGCCTTGCGTTCTTCCTTGCCCATGAATCTGCGCTTCCGCAAACCCGGCTTCACAGTATGGTCCTCGGCCCAGGCTGACATCGATAGGATCATGTCCATCTGGCAGGATTGCTTGAGCACCTGGAAGGGGCCTTTCCTGTTCGGCCGAACCCCCACAATCTCTGACTGCATGTACGCCCCAGTCGTCACCAGATTTCAATCCTACGATGTGAATGTCGGTCCTGCCTGTCAGGAATATTGCGACACCATCCTATCCTGGTCTCCCATGAAGGAATGGATCGCCGACGCCAAGGAAGAACCCCAGGAAATTATTGAACTCGACCTCGATTTTTGACCTAGTAGGGGCAGCATAGTGGAGGCTGGCAGTGGCTTACCCAAGGAGCGCCAGCCTCCAGGCTTTTCCTCATTACGCAGGCCATGGTGTTGATTGAGGTACGGCACAGAGGCCCTTGGCATCAACGGTGCCAAAATCCGCAGGGGAGGTAATCTCCAAATATTCCATATCCGGAGAGTAATCGAACAAGTAGTGGGTGATGCCCGGCTGCTGGTGAACACAATCTCCCACGGAAACAAGATGCTCCTTGTCTCCATACATGAATCTTGCCCACCCTTTCGTCATGAACACGATGTGGAAATCGGCGATATGCTGGTGCCAACCGGTCCCCTGCTCCGGGGGAAAATCCGGATTGGCTTTCACAAGTTGAGCAATAACCCGCCCTCCCGTGGCATCCGCGACCCCTAGGTCACGATATAGAAAGAAGCTTCTAAGCCCATCTGTCCGCCATGGCGTCTCTTCGGGCTTGATATGGGAGAATAGATTCACAACCGGCTTGTCGAGCATCTGTTCCAATCCCTTCTCGTAAAAGGAAGAGACAAACTCTGCCACAAAAGCCTTCCATATCACCAGAAAATTTTGCGGTGCATCAAACTCTTTGATTTTGGCTCAATCGTCGTCGCGCTCGGCACGGACCAGCACTTCCCTCTTGCCTACATGGTTTGCGGGAGAAACCACCCCTTCCCGTTCCATCTGCTCGATCAGCTTCGCCGCGCGGTTATACCCGATCGTCAGGCAACGTTGCAGGTAAGATGTACTCGCCTTGCGATCCCGGGCGACAATGGCCACCGCTTGGTCGTAAAGTGCATTTTCTCCACCTCCATTTCCGCCCACGGCCGATGCTCCACCGCCAGCAACTCCCTCCTCTTCCTCTGGGGGCTCGGTGACTTCATCGAGATAATTCGGTTCTCCCTGCTCGCGCAGATAATCGACGACCGCCTCAACCTCTTGATCAGACACAAACGGACCATGCACGCGGGTGATACGTCCACCACCGGCCATATATAGCAGGTCACCTTGCCCCAGCAATTGCTCAGCTCCTTGCTCACCAAGGATGGTCCGACTGTCAAACTTCGAAATGACCTGAAAGGAAATACGCGTGGGAAAGTTGGCCTTGATTGTCCCTGTGATCACATCCACCGAGGGGCGCTGCGTCGCCATGATGACATGAATACCCGCCGCCCGGGCTTTTTGAGCCAGACGCTGGACACAAACTTCAATCTCCTTGCCCGCGACAAGCATCAAATCCGCCATTTCATCGATGAACACGACAATGAACGGCAGCGGTTCAAGCGCCAGGGGCTGCTCCTCGAAAACCGGCTTTCCCGTCTCGGAATCAAACCCCGTTTGCACCCGACGTGTCACGACCTCGCCCCGGGCACGGGCTTCATTCACCCGTTCATTATAACCACCGATATTACGGACAGAAAGCTGGCTCATGGCCCGGTAGCGCCGGTCCATTTCCCTCACCACCCATTTCAGGGCCGCGACGGCCTTGGCCGGTTCGGTCACCACAGGGGTCAATAGATGGGGGATGCCGTCGTAAACCGAAAGTTCCAAGATCTTCGGGTCGATCATAATGAGTCGGCATTGTTCCGGCGACAACCGGAATAACAAACTCATGATCATCGCATTTACCCCCACGGATTTGCCCGAGCCAGTCGTGCCGGCAATCAGCAAATGGGGCATGCGGGCCAAGTCCGCGATCACGGGAGCACCGGAAATATCCTTACCCAGCGCCAAGCCCAACGACCCGTTCTGACTATTCCAGTCAGCCGCTCCCAGCAATTCGGAAAGATAAACCGTTTCACGCCTGGCATTCGGCACCTCGATGCCGATGACATTACGGCCTGCCACCACCGCGATACGCACGGCAATCACGGAAAGGGAGCGCGCAATATCTTCGGCCAGCCCAACCACACGGGCCGAACGGATACCGGGGGCCGGTTCAAGCTCATAAAGTGTAACAACCGGCCCTGGCCGGATTTCAACAATTTTTCCCTGAACCCCGTAATCCTGCAAAACGGTTTCCAGCAGGCGGGCATTGTTCTGCAGCGCCTCTTCCGAGGGGCCCGTACTCGCCCGCTGCGGCGCGGGACGCAGCAATTCCAGTGAAGGAGGCTCCCACCCTATTTCGAGCAATGGCAGACGTTGCTGCTGAGGAGGAGCCGGGCGGGGCATCTGGGCCGCCTTTACCGGTGGCTTGGCACGCAAGGGCACAATAGGTTGCTGTGCCTCCATCGCGGCATTGACTTCATCAAGCTGTTCATCATCGTGCACGGGGGCCCATGCACGCATTGGCTCTTCCACGGCGGATGAGGCCGATGCCGTTTGCAACAAAGGCGACAGCCAGGAGGACACGGCCGCGGCGCCGCGCCGCCCCTGCTGCATTGAAGCCGATGCGGCTAAAACGGCTTTCCGGCCGCCAGATCGCCATTCACCGGGGGTGAAACCCAAGGCGAAGCCGATGCTAGCCAAAGCCAGAATCATGGTAATGACCATGACGAGACCATTGCCGACCTTGCCCAAGACCGAACTTCCAGCTTCGGAAACCAGCCGGGACAAAACATCTCCCGCCGCGCCGCCGACACCCGCCGGCGTAGGCCACGGCAATCCGCCGCCTGGAATGACATGAAACGCCATAGCGAGCGAAGCCGCCGCGAATGGCATGCTCAATCCGGCCAGGACAATCCTTGCCTTTAAATGCCCGACCTGCCCGCGAATCCCCAGCCTGTACGACCAAGCCAAAAGCACGAGCACCGGGATAAACCCCGCCACGCCGAAACTCTGCAACATAAGGTCAGCAATTGTGGCACCGCCCAGCCCCGCCAGATTATGGACAGGCGCATCGCTGATCGTATCAAGAGAGGAGTCCGAGGCATTGTAAGAGACCAAAGCCAGAGCCAAAGTCAGGGCGGCTAGTGCGATAAATACCGCGAAAGATTCCGCCGCGCGCCGACGGAACTGCGCCCGGATCGCCGGTGAGATAAAACGTCGCGCCCCCAGATCAACTGCCATGCCTCAATCTATAGATGGCAACGCCTGATTTTCAAAGTTTTTATGCAGCCTTTCCACGTCTCGCCAGATCAAGATGCAGAAAGGCCACGCGCGGGCAAAGTTACCCGAGCCCCGCTAATTGCACGCGATCAATCAGGGCTGCACGAAAGCGGCGCTGATCGTGATCCCGACCTCGTCACCGATCAACGGCACGTAGGTTGTCTGATCAAAATCAGAACGTTTCAGCTTTCCTGACAAATTGAACCCTATTGTATATTGCTTGGTCAGGGGGTTGATACCGCCAGCATTGAATGTGGCTTTCAGCGTTTCGGGGCGCGTCACGCCATGAAACGTCAAATCACCCGTGACCAATGCCGTATCCTCGCCGGTACGGACCACTTTGACGGACTTGAACTCAATAAACGGATATTTCGCGGCATCGAACCATTCAGGCGACTTCAGTTCGCCATCTAATTTGGTGTTCGTGGTGGAGACACTCCCAACCGGCACCTTGATGTCGAAGCTGGTTTTGGACAGTTCCGCCGGCTTCAGCGTCAATGTGCCGGACGCCCCCGTGAAATTGCCATACCATGTGGTGAACCCCATGTGGGAAACGGAAAATAGGATCCGGGTATGGGTAGGTTCCACCTGATAGGTTCCGGCTTTTACGTCGGCGGGATTTATATCAGGCTTCGAAGTCTGGGCCCACGCGAAGGATGGAGCGGCGAGCAACAAAGCGGCGAGCAATTGAGCTTTCACAAGACAACTCCTTGGTTTTAGATTTTGGAAATCTCGGTCTCGGCCTTGGCCATTGCGGGTTCCTTATTGTCCGGCAGCGCCAGCCCTTCCGCCCGCACAAAGGTAATATCGGTCAAACCGATAAAATGCAGCAGCGCGGTCAGATGTGTTTCCTGGTGGTCAAGGCTAGAGGCCGGATTGCCAGGAGCATAAAGGCCACCCCGAGTGGATGCGACAATGACTTTTTTGCCGCCTGGCACCAAACCAACGGGATTGCCATCAGCGCCGTATTTGAAGGTTTTACCCGCCACGAGGAGACGGTCAAACAAGGCCTTCAATTGGCTGGGAATACCAAAATTATACATCGGAGCCCCAATGACGATAATGTCCGCCGCAAAGAGCGTGTCGATCAAGGCGGAGCCCCGGGCAATATCCGCCTTGGTGGTTTCATCCGAGGGCGGGTGCCCAAACATGGCACCGATATGAGCCGGAGATAGATGCGCCAATGGCAACACCGCCAAATCAAGATACGAAACATCCAGCCCTTGGTGAAGCGCCCGCTCATGCCCGACGATCTTTGCCGTCAGGTTGCGCGAAGCTGAGTTTTCACCCAAAACGCTGGAATCAATGTGCCAAAGTTTCATGTTCTACTCCTGTCATGAGCGCCGGAAGCGCTATTGCGAGCATAAATTAGAACTGGCACCACCAACAAAAAAGCCTATATATTAAGATGGATACCATCTACTTTAACGATAGAAGCCGATGATTGAGGGTGTGACTTTCGACCAGTTGCGCATTTTCACCGCCGCCGCTGAGGAACAAAGCTTCTCCGCCGCAGGGCGCAGGCTTCACCGTGCTCAATCTGTTGTCAGTCAGGCCGTGGCCAACTTGGAAAACCAGCTTGGTGTCGAACTTTTCCGCCGAGGGGGGCGCTACCCGGAGTTGACAGCCGCCGGCAACCTGCTCCTGGCCGACGCCAAAGCCATGCTGACTGGCATGGCCATGATGAAAGCACGAGCGCATGGCATGGCCTCGGGGTTAGAGTCCGAGCTTGCCGTTGTTGTCGATGTGATGTTTCCAATGTCCATCCTCACGCAAGCCGCCGCTGCATTTGGAAACAAGTTCCCCTTGACACCTTTGCGCCTTTACGTTGAGGCCTTAGGCGGCGTCGCCCAGGCTGTCCTGAAGCAGCAATGCCAGATTGGCGTCATGGGCACCCTCCCCCTTGTAACGCCGGATTTATTGACCGAGCGATTATTCGCCGTGGATATTGTCTTCGTGGCGGCACCGTCTCATCCGTTGAGCCATCAGAACGCACCGCTTTCGGAATGCGATCTCGCCCGGCATACTCAACTCGTCCTTACAGACCGGACCGAACTTTCCTCCGGACGGGAATTCAAGGTTTTATCGCCCAGAAGCTGGCGCCTGGCCGACCTTGGCGCAAAACATGCATTTTTATTGGCTGGGCTGGGCTGGGGAGGAATGCCTGTTGAGATGGTTGAACGAGACCTGCGCGAAGGCCGCTTGAATGAACTATATGTTCTGGATATGCCCATGCGGGAGCAGATGGCGATGTCAGCCACCTACCGGCTTGACGCCCCTCCCGGCCCCGCGGGGCGCTGGTTCGTCGAACAGCTGAAACTTCTCGCCGGCACTGTACCGGCCACGACAAAGCCAGGAGACGCAACATGAAAACGCTTATCGTACAAATCAAATGCGAGTTAGGACAAGCCTATGACGTTGCGGCTCATATCATAGATAACGTCACGCCATGCCATATCTACTCAACTTCCGGCCCTTATGATCTGCTGGCCATCATCAATCTGGACGACGATCTGGACCCTGGCGTGTTTGTCACCAAGCACCTTCATAAGGCTCCTGGCATCAAGGACACCTCGACAATCATCGCCTTTAATGCCTTTACCCCAGGGGGCTAGCTGCACGAAAAATGTTAACCCCCATCCGCGTCCAAGGAGATGGCAATGATTCCGGCCACGGCGGCCGCCTCGTCATTGTCTGAGGTATCGCCGGAGACGCCGACCACCCCGATCACCGCCCCCCCTTGTTTGATCAAGACACCTCCGGGAACCGGCACCAAGGATCCGCCAATAGCAGCCGTGGCGGCATTGATAAAATAAGGCTGCTGTTCGGCACGCTTCATCAAGGCTCGTGTCCCCATTCCCAACGCCAAAGCGCCATTTGCCTTGCCGAGGGCGATTTCGCCACGCTTCAATGAGGTTCCATCTTGCGCCGCCAAGGCCTTCAGCGCCCCCCGCGCGTCCAGTACCGCCACAACGAGCGGCTTCAATTCCTGTGCTTTCGCGTAGGCCAAGGCCCCATTTATGATTTTTTGCGCATTTTCCAAACTCAGGGGCATCGTCATCCTTCCAGCTCAGTATCCCAGTATAAGAAGTCACGCCAACTTTCGTGCAGATAGTTCGGCGGAAAATGTTTACCCCGCTCCTGTAGTTCAAAACTTGTCGGACGGCGCGGTTCCTGACGAGGAATCATGTTGCATTCCCGAGGCATCTTCGACCCCTTGCGAAGGTTGCACGGCCCACAAGCGGTCACGACATTTGCCCAGCTTGTCCGTCCTCCCTTGGCCCGGGGCACGACATGATCGAACGTCAATTCGGGCGTGACACGCCTCTGCCCGCAATATTGGCAGGTAAACCGGTCACGCAAAAACACATTAAATCTTGTAAAGGCTGGCATGCGCGCCGAGGGAATAAAATCGCGCAAGGCGATCACGCTGGGCAACCGCATGGAAAAGCTCGGCGACCTAACTTCCTGATCATATTCAGACAGCACGGAAACACGGTCTAGAAACACCGCTTTCACGGCATCTTGCCATGCCCAAGTCGACAACGGGAAATAAGACAGCGGACGAAAATCCGCATTCAACACCAAGGCGGGAAAATGCAGCCCGCCGTCAGGCATTACTTTGCCTGTCCCACATAGGAACGAGATTTTGAGGAGCAGCCACGAAACACTGCCACATATGGTAGGGCGTTCGAGTCATAGCCACTTTATGACAAACTCCCCCTTCGGCGGCAAGCATCCCCCAAGTCATGTCGTCCATTTGTCACGATCGCTTTCCGGCTTTTATGCATCGTGTTTGGCACTGGCGGGCATGTGCCAAACACTATTATTCTTACCGCATATGACGATCATATCCCGCTTTGCGCCCAGCCCCACGGGCCTTTTGCATATGGGGCACGCTTATTCGGCCTGGCTAGGCCGCCAAAGGGCAGATACCTGGCTAGTGCGGATGGAAGACATCGACACAATACGCTGCAAGCCTGAATTCGCGGTGGGAATCCAGGAAGATCTCGCATGGTTGGGGTTGAACTGGGACGGACATATTCTCTTCCAAACCAGACATCTCAATCAATATAACCAAGCGCTCACCAGCCTACAGGCTCAGGGTCTGCTATACCCATGCTTCTGCACACGCGCTGAAATCGCCAAGGCTCAATCCGCTCCTCATGCCCATGAAAACATCTATCCGGGCACATGCCGGGCTCTTCCCCTGGCCATACGGACCCAACGCATGGAAGCGGGCCATCCCTATGCCTTGAGGCTGGATACGAAGCGCGCTTGTCACTCCGTCGGGCCACTGCGTTTTTTCGACGAGGCCTTGGGATGGGTCATGGCGGAGCCCTGGCGGTTGGGCGATATTGTCCTGGCCCGAAAGGACGTGCCCACCAGCTATCATCTATGCGTCGTGCATGACGATTCCCTTCAGGGCGTGACCCATGTCATCCGGGGAGAGGATTTACGGGAGGCAACCCATATCCAAGTTCTCCTGCAAGCGCTTCTGGGCTATGAAACACCTGTTTATGTTCACCATAAACTTCTCCTGGGCGCGGACGGAAAGCGGCTTGCCAAGCGGGACAAGGCATTGACATTACAGGCCCTCAGGGTATCCGGCTTGTCACCGGACAAGATCATCGAGCGACTCCGGCAGGCATGAGGCGCATCCTGACGACAGCGGGCTGGGCCGGGCTGTTCATGTGCTTCGGTGCCATCTTATTTGGGCTCTCCACATGGCTCATGCTCTCTCATTCGGCCACATCCAGGCTGATTTGGCTTGTCGCTGGAATTGGCGCCTTGGAAGCCCTGATCCCATGGAGCCTCTGCTTTTGTTTTGGCGTCTTACCGTGGACGCTCCCCCTCAAGGCGCCACCCCCTCTCTTTTCGTTAGGCGATGCAATCGGTGCATTGGCCCGAGCCGCACTTATCATGTTCACCGCCAGTCTGCTTCCCATGTTGGCGCCGTTGAATCTCGGCTTATTCATTGGGCTTCACACCGGCACACTCAAACTCCCTAACTTCAGTTCGCCACTTGCCTTGGAAAGCTCTTTTCTAGCGGGCGAAATAGCAATCTTGCTCTGGCTATCATGGCTGATGCGCCATCTTGGCCCAAAAGCCACCGATGGTTCCCCCAACGGAGTCGCTTGGCGGCCCGCCTCCCTGCAGGGCTATCTCGGCGCGGTAATGGCGTCCATTGGGTTACTGGCTCTCACCCTTCTTATTCTGACATTACTCCCCCCCGATTCCGCCAAGCTTTCGACCATGCGGGCCGCGCGGCTTTTCTCCAGCCCAGCCTGGGCCCTCGCTGGTACATTCGGGGGCATTCTTATCCTGGCCCCGATTGCCGAGGAAATTTTGTTTCGCGGCCTCGCTTTTGCCGGCTTGGCAGCCCACTGGGGCACGGGGCCGGCCATCCTCCTTTCTTGCGCGCTATTCGTCGCCGTGCACGCGCCTGAAAAGCTTCATTACTGGCCAGGATTCGTGGGAGTCGGCGCCTTGGCCTTGGCTGCCTGCTGGCTGCGCCTGCGTTACCGGTCGATCAAACCAGGTGTTTTGATGCATATTCTCTACAATGCCGGCCTGCTTCTGGCGGGGCCGCTGTTACATTGGAGCGGAGGGTAATTTGGCAGGTACATCTGTTTTGGCTAGACTTAAAGAACTATCGGGTTGGAGAAGAATTTCATGGGTGGATTAAGCATCTGGCACTGGCTGATCGTTCTGGTCGTCGCCTTGCTTTTGCTGGGTGGCCGCGGGCGGGTAAGCGCAATGATGGGTGACCTTGGCAAGGGCATTAAGAGCTTCAAGCAAAGCATGGCCGAAGAGGAAGCCGACAAAAAACCTCAAGACGCGAAAATGAACGAGCCCGATGCCTTGAACGCACCGCTGCCTGAACAGAACAAGACGACGATTAATCAAGGCTGAATCATGGTTCCGGCAACGGTGGCCTCAGCTCTGGCGGAAGTTGGACGCCGGATGGATTCGCGCGGGTGGGTACCCGGATCCTCCGGCAACCTTTCCGCCAAGCTTGACGATAATCAGCTCGCCATCACGCGGAGCGGTGTCCATAAAGGACGCTTGGTTGCCGAGACCGACATCATCGCGGTGGACTATGAGGGCAAAGCCCTGATGTCTGACCAAAAGCCCAGCGCCGAGACATTGCTGCACTGCCAGCTCTACCGCCTGTTTCCAGCAATTGGCGCGGTGCTTCATGGCCATTCTGTCGCCGCGACCATATTGTCACTTTCCGGCCCAATTGTTTTTTCCAACTATGAGTTGCTTAAGGCCTTTGGTTTCACCACGCACGAGTTGGACATCACCCTCCCCGTTTATGAGAACGATCAAGATATTGGCCGCTTGGCCAGCGTTATTGAACCAAACCTGCAAAACGAACCGCCAATCGGCTATGTCATAGCTGGGCACGGTGTTTATGCATGGGGCACAAATGTGGAACATGCTTATTGGCGACTGGAAGCGCTTGAATTTCTGCTCGCATGCGAACTGGAGCGGAGACAAATGAAATGAGCCGTCTGAGAATTTATGGTGCAAACGCGCCTGGAAGCATGGTTTTCGATAGCACCGATCCCAAAGAGGTCGCCGAAGAACTCAACAAAATCAATGTCGGTTTCGAACGTTGGAAAAGCCCCGTTGATCTGGCCGCCGACGCGCCCGCTGAAACCATCCTAAACGCCTACCGCCCCTATCTGGATATATTGATGGGTGAAACCGGCGCGGGCTCGGCGGATGTGATCAAATTGACCCCGGAGCACCCGCAAGCAACGGCCATGAGAGAGAAATTCCTTTCCGAACACACGCATAGCGAGCCGGAAATCAGGTTTTTTGTCTCCGGCTCCGGGCATTTCGTCATGCATGCGGATGGTCATGTCTATGATGCATTCTGCGAGCAAGGTGATCTCATCCATGTGCCGGCCGGCATCAAGCACTGGTTTGATGCCGGGCCCAAACCCAATTTCACGGCCTTGCGCGTCTTCACGGACAGTTCCGGCTGGGTGGCGCATTTCACCGGCGACGATATTTCCAGCCGTTTCCCCGTCGCGTGATCCTCTCAATCGTCACCGACATAGAAGGGACCACAACCCCCGTCAGCTTCGTGCATCGGGTTTTATTCCCTTATGCGCGCGCGCGGCTGGAGGCTTTCATCGCCACCACGCCTCCTTCCCCCGCCCTGGCAGGGATCGCCGAACCAAAATTGGAAACCTTGCTCGGCTGGATGGACCGTGATGAAAAAATAACCGCCTTGAAGACCATCCAAGGAGAAATTTGGGCACGCGGTTATGCAGACGGTGATCTGAAAGCTGAGCTCTATCCAGATGTCACCCCCGCTCTCCGGCGCTGGGCACGCGCGGGGGTGCGTCTCTTCGTTTATTCATCGGGCTCAGTCGCGGCACAAAAGCTTCTTTTCAGCCATACCCCGGATGGCGACCTGACCCCTCTCTTCCAGGCTTATTTTGACACAACAATTGGACCAAAACGCGATGCCACCAGCTATGCGGCGATAGCGCGCGCGTTGGGCGGTACAGCTTGCGAAACATTGTTTCTTTCCGACGTCGAGGCAGAGCTGGATGCCGCCGCGGCTTCAGGGTTATCCACATGCCAGCTGCTTCGCGCCCAGGACGGCACCCTTCCCTCTTCCCACCACCAGACAGCCACTGATTTCAATGAAGTGGCGCTCAAATTCGGATTGCCCCGTGCATAAGACACCACGAAACATTCTCCGCGCCATCGCGGGAAAATTAGGAAAAACCCCGCTAGCGCGGGCTTTTTTATGGGGCCTGTTAGCCGCCGCAGCCTTGCCTCCGGTCTACCTGCTGCCAGTTCTGCTGTTTTCCGTGCCGGCCCTTTTGCGCCTGGTCGAACACGCCCCCAACTGGAAGAAAGCCGCGCTCATTGGATGGTTTTATGGGTTTGGCCTTGGGCTTGCCGGTTTGTATTGGATCACTGAACCCATCTTGACCGAAGCCAAGACCTTTTGGTGGCTCGTCCCGTTCGCGGCTCCTTTGCTGGCCGCAGCTGTCGCTTGCTATACGATCATCCCCGTTCTCGCCGCGCGGCTGGTCCCTCCTGGTTTGGGGCGTGTTCTGACCTTCACTGGCGCATGGGTTTTATCCAATCTCGCTCAACAATTCCTGTTCACGGGATTCCCATGGAATTACTGGGGCACCGACTGGGCCATCCCAGGCCTGCTGGGAAATATCTTTCTCCAGCCTGCTTCGCTGTTCAGCGTTTACGGCCTGACATTGCTGACCGTTCTTCTGGCCTCCACTCCCTTATTCGGGAAGAAGGGCTTTGCCGTTCTGCTGATCACCCTGACGATTTGGGCGGGATATGGCTTTTGGAGGCTTCAAGCCCCCGAGCACAACACCTCTACAAACGTGGCTCTAATCCAACCTAACTTCCAGGAACCTCCGGATTATTCACGGCCGGCGCTCATTGCCAATTGGCAGCGTCTTCTGGCCATGAGCCGCGCTGGCATCGATAATGGCGGCAATGTCGTCATCTGGCCCGAAGCCGCCAGCCCCTGGCTGCTAGGGAGCGACGCCACAGCACGGGCGCAACTCGCCGCCGTAACCGGCACAACTCCCATTATCGCGGGCAGCTTGCGCATGGTCAGCAACACGGATTTCCGGAACTCCATTATTGTAACCGACGGGCCTCAGCCTCCCCTTGCCATTTATGATAAATGGAAGCTCGTCCCGTTCGGCGAATACATGCCAAAATGGATTCCCCTAAAGATCATCCCGAGCATGGTTGGGGAAGGCTTTACCCCCGGGAGCGGCCCCAAAACCATCAAAAACATTCCCGGCCTTTCACCTTTCGGGGCCATTATTTGTTATGAGGCTATCTTTAGCGGCCAGATCATCGATGAAAAAGAGCGGCCAGACTGGATTGTCAACGTTACCGATGATGCCTGGTTTGGCGACACGGCAGGGCCAAGGCAGCATTTTGCCAATGTGAGACTTCGTGCCGTGGAAGAAGGTTTGCCCGTCGTCCGGGATGCGAATTCTGGCATATCAGCGGTTATCGACCCATTTGGGCGGGTCACGGCGTCAATGCCGCTGGATTATCAAGGCGTTCTCGTGGCTCCTCTGCCCGAACCCCAGCCAAAGACATTTTATTCACGATTTGGCCTTATCGTACCGTTTAGTCTTTCGATTTTGATTTTCTTTGCAGGATTGCTGTATGGCAACACGCATCGGTTGTTAAAGAAGCCAGGATAGCGTTTTTTTGTCTCTTTAATAATCCAATAGTCGGAGTTTTGTATTGATTTAGTGGTTAACGCCTGTTAACTTCACGATGGCTATCAGGAGATGGCCTTTTTGGTATTCTGCTACCGTTTTCTCGGGGGCGCCTGTCACCACGGAGCGGTACAACAATAATTGGTGGTAACCCCCCAGTTACTCTGGAGAGTTTTTGGTTTATGGCCGAAGAGAATGCTGAACGTCCGGAACGTGAAAGCCGTCCCAGTCCGATCGATGTGCATGTCGGCTCTCGAATCCGCTTGCGCCGCACCTTACTCGGCATGTCTCAAGAGCGTTTGGGAGATGCGCTGGGGCTAACCTTCCAGCAAGTTCAGAAATATGAACGGGGGATGAACCGCGTTGGGGCATCCCGTCTGTTCGATATTTCTCGCGTGCTGGATGTTCCGATCTCTTATTTCTTTGACGATATGCCCGAGGGCATGTCCGAAAGCCCCGTCTCCGGCCCCCGGGGGCGGACATATGGTTTTGCCGAGCAGCAAGAGCCATTCAACTCCGGCATAGACGATCAGCTAACGAAGCGTGAAACGCTTGAATTGGTGCGTGCCTATTACCGCATCGTCGATCCTGCCATGCGCAAGCGCATCTTCGATCTGATGAAGTCCTTGGCTCCGCCGGAAACATCCTTTGAAGGCGGTTGAGAAACATAAGGAGCCGTCCACGCCGGCTCCTTACTTATTATTATCCCTACCCTTCGCCGACCGCCTTCTCTTCAGAGACGATCTCCGCTGCCCGGGCAGCGATCTCGCCTGCGGTGATTGGCGGACCGGGGAAACGTTTCCGCGCAATGCCAAACCAGATCACCGCGAGCAATAAAATCAATCCTATCAAGTAATTGATCAAAATGGCATTGGGCTCGCGGGTCCCAATATAGACCAAAATGCATGCCCCCAAGACCGTGATGGCGGCAAACGGCTTTGAGAACCACCTTAAACGGAAGGGGCCAAACTCAGTCCAGCTTTTTCCTTCCGCGAACAATCCCGCCAAAACAGGCATCGCATAGGAAATATACAAAAACATCGCACATCCCGCCGCGAGAGCCAGAAAGGCGGAGGAATATAACGTCACCAAGACAGCTAAAATAGCCGTCAGCCAAATGGCGGGAACAGGCGCACGATGGGTTTTATCCACATGACGGAGTAATTTATGCCCCGGCAGCCCGCCATCGCGGGCAAACGCATAGACCATGCGCGACGTGGAAGTTAACCCCGCTAAAGCACAAAGGAAATTAGCCAGGACAATGCCCACCAAGATCACCCCTTTCAGCCAGAAGGGAATCTGCATCGCTCCCAGAATGTTATAGCTAATATTGAAACCGCCGCTCGCGGCCTTTTCGGGCTCAGGAATGGCAAGCACAAAAGACGCCGCCATGACCAACCCAAAAACACCTGACCAAAAAATGGCGTTTAAAATACCCTTAGGAACATTCCGCCGGGCATCGACCGTTTCCTCGGATGTATGGGCTGAGCCGTCGAACCCCGTAATCGTATAAAGCGGGTATAATAGTGCCAGCAAAAAGATATAGAAATGGTTATGACTCGGGGGAAAAACACCACCGCCGCCACTGCCGGTAAAGTTAGTAAACGTAAAAAGCCGCGAGAGGTCATAGTTCGGCGCGATATACAGCATGCTGCCAGTCAGCAACACGGCAATAACCAGAATGAGATAACCGGAAAAATCTATAAGCTTTGTCGTCAGCCTGACACCAAAATGGCATAGCAGCGCCTGGGTCAGAGTGATGATCGTAACGGCGAGAACCTGCGGCCAACCGCCAGCGAAAACAGGCCAGAGATTTCCCCAGGACGACGTGTCTATCCCAAAAAGATCACCTAAGATCAAACCTGTAAACAAAAAATAGACACCGACATTGACCGAGGCAATGACAAAGATAAGCCCCAAAAGATTGAACCACGCCGTGAGCCAGCCCCAAGCTCTTCCACCCAGAATCGAAGACCAATGGTAAAGCCCTCCGGCGGTTGGATAGGCCGAGGCTATTTGCGCCATAGAAGCGCCGACGATTAACGCGAACAGAGCACCGACAATCCATCCCACGATCGTGGTAAAAGCCCCTCCCGTGCAAAAACCGGTTTGAAATGAGGTAATGCCACCCGCCAAAATACAGATAATCGAAAAAGAAACGGCAAAATTCGAAAACCCATGCATGCGCCGGGATAATTCCTGCGCATACCCCATTTTATGAAGAACAGCCGAATCTTCCGCCAAAATCTTCTGTTCAGTCTGATCAGACATACAGAGCCCCCTAGCATTTGATTAATCTGACCTGATTAGCCTAGCTTTTCCCGGGAAATTTCACCAAGGAAAACCAGCACCCGCCCAACTTTGCCGACAGATAATTTGGTTTATACTCAAAACTTAGGATGCAAAACGAAGAGAGTTGGAAACATGAGCGATTCTGAACTCACCCTACAGGCCTTGCAGACAATGGCCGACCGGGGAGAAATCGACACGATCATCATGGCCGCTCCAGACATGCAAGGCCGACTGCAAGGAAAACGGGTCATGCCCCGCTTCTTTCTTGAGTCAGTTGCCACAAGCACCGCCGAAGGATGCGCTTATCTGCTGGCAACGAATATCGAATGCCAACCCGTGGAAGGATATAGTCTGGTCTCTTGGGACCAGGGATATGGAGATTTCGTCTTCAGGCCAGATCTCACCACTCTTCGCCTCGCTCCCTGGCAGCAAGGCGCGGCGATCATTCTGTGCGATATAGAACTGCAGAACCATTCCCCCGCCCCCATGGCCCCCAGAACAATCCTGAAGCAGCAACTCAACCGGCTAAAGACACACGGATTTACGGCTTGGGCGGCAACGGAGCTCGAATTCCTGCTGTTCAGAAACAGCTATGAAGAAGCCTGGGACCAAGCCTATCGAGGCCTGAAACCAGCCAATCAATATAACAACGACTATTCAATACTCGGCACCGCCAGGGTGGAGCCCATTATACGGCGGATCCGCAACGCCATGGAAAGCGCCGGCATTCAAGTTGAAAACTCAAAAGGCGAGTGCAACCTCGGTCAACACGAAATCAATTTACGATATGGGCCAGCACTTGAAACATGTGACAAACACGTTGTCTACAAGGAGGCCGCCAAAGAGATCGCAGCCGAAAATGGACATGCGCTTACCTTCATGGCGAAATTTGACGAGCGGGAAGGAAATAGTTGCCATACTCACCTTTCCCTACGGAACGCAGCTAATGAAGCGATATTCCTAGACAATGACGGCCACTCTCCTTCAAAGGTTTTTCGCCAATTCATGGCTGGCCTTCTTCGCCACGCCGCGGAACTAACCCTATTTTTCGCCCCTAACATTAACTCCTACAAACGTTACGCCTCTGGCAGTTTCGCGCCAACCGCCCTGGCCTGGGGGATCGACAACCGTACCTGCGCATTCCGGGTCCTGGGACACGGTCAATCGATACGCGTGGAAAACCGGCTTCCGGGAGGAGACGTGAACCCGTATTTGGCTCTGGCCGCCATGATCGCCGGCGGCTTGGCGGGCATCGAAGGTGACTATGCCCCCGTACCGCTCTTTGAGGGGAATGCGTATGCCGCCGAGTTGCCCAGAATCCCACCCAGCCTTGGCGATGCCGCCTTGCTGTTCGCCTCAAGCGAATGCACGCATGCCGCTTTCGGAACCGATGTGGTCGGACATTACGCCAACATGGCAAAAGCCGAACTCGAAGCGTTCAACTCCGCCATAACAGACTGGGAAAAATTCCGCTCTTTTGAAAGGATGTGACCTTATCGCGGCAAAAAAGCCGCTTGGATGGGAAACGAGCGGGCCATGTCTCGCGCCGCCTTTTTCACGCACTTTAACACCAGCTCGGATAGGCAATGGAAAGACGAGACAATCCAGCCGGCTGTCCTATAAGGTTTTTTGCATGATCACCACGTCCAGCCACCGATCAAACTTGAACCCCACCTTGCGCATCGTGCCCATGTGCAGGAATCCAAGGCTGGCATGAACGCCAATGGAAGCGGTGTTCTCCGAATCGCCTATCAGGGATAACATCTGGGAAAAGCCGGCTTGCTGCGCGGCTTCCACGAGCTTGGCAACAATCGCCTTACCAACGCCTTGCCCCCTGACATCGTCCCGGACATAAACACTATCCTCGACAGTGTGCGCATAAGCCGCTCTGGCTCTGAATGGCCCGTAATAACCATACCCAAGCAGCCTGTCTTCTTCCTCCGCGACGATCCAAGCAAAACCAGACGCCTGATTGTCAAGAAACCGCTTAGCCATCTCCTCCAAAGATGGGGGAATGGCCTCGAAGGACCCGGTTCCATGCAGCACATGGTGGGCATAGATAGCCTGGATTTGCGGCAAATCTTCCGCGCGAGCGTTCCTGATATTCATCACAGGCCCTCTTAGCGCCCCACTGTCGGCATGGCAAATTCTTTACAGCATGGACAGACGGTTAGACTACGGAGCCGTCCTTGAAAATTACACTTTTGTATTTTTTGTCAGCCCTTACGTCCATTGGCTATGTTCGATGGGAAGCCGTTGTACTGGTGACCTATTTTCAGGCATATAGGCCTTGGACCATCGGGATATCTGGTATCCAGCGGGTGCCGCATTGAGTAAGGGTCGAGATCAGAATGAACGACACGCCGCGTAACCCAGGACCAGATTCTGCGGAATACCAGGGCGCCCTCAACCCTGATGTCGCGGCCCTGCACGATGCTCGCCTCGATCTTTCTCCCCAATCAGAAGCGCGCTTGGCGGCGATATTGAATGTCGCCCGATATCACGGCATGGAAATGGACTTGGAAGCGCTCAGGCTTCGCTCTGGCGATGCGGCCCCCTCTCCCCCCGAATTGGTGGAATGGCTTCGTGAGGCGGGATTATGGGCACGCGGCGTACATATGAATTTCCGGCAGCTTTTAAAAATCGACTCTCCTTCGCCCATCGTCCTGCTATTAGACGATGGAGGGGCGGCATTGCTTGTCGGCCGTGACCGCACCCGAAACCTTCTCGTCCTCAAGGACCCCCGGAAACCAATCTCGACACCGCCAATTCTTGTTGATGAGTTACGCCTCAAACAAGTCTGGAGCGGTGCCTCCCTGTTGATTCGCGCCAACCGTCAGGGATCGATCGAAGAACAGCCTTTCAGCCTTGCCCTCATTGCTCGCCTGGTCTGGAGTGACCGCAAGATCCTGCGGGACATCGCCATCGCATCCATCACGCTTACCGTGCTCAGCCTGGTGCCCATTCTCATCGTGATGAGGACCATTGGGCAGGTACTGCAATATCATGGCACCGCCACGCTCAATCTGATCATCATATTGATGTGTGTTGCCATAACCTTCGAGGCAATCCTGAGTTGGAGCCGCAAGATCATGGAGGTGGTTCTCGCCGCAAAACTAGATTCACGACTGAATTTGATGATTTTCGACCGTCTGGTGGCCCTGCCGATCGATTATTTCGAACAGGAACAGGCTGGGCAAATTTCTTATAAAATCGCCCAGATCAATCAGGTCAGGCAATTCCTCACGGGGAAATTGATGAACTCGTTCATTGACGTGTTCATGCTCATTTTATTGCTTCCCATTCTATTTTACATGAGCGTTGTTCTGGCCTGGACCGTGCTGGTAGCCGCCGCGTTGATCGCGGCGATTATTGCTGTGTTTTTAAGACCAATGGCTGTCATGACCGGGAAGATCATCGCCGCTGAATCAGCCAAGGGATCTATTCTGATCGAAACGATCTTTGGCATCAGAACCGTCAAGGCCCTAGCCCTCGAAAACACCCGCTCCGCGCAGTGGGACAACCGTGTCGCGGCGGTGGCTGAGCTTCATGTCGAAGAAAGCAAACTGGCGAACTGGCCCGCAACGCTCACGCTGCCTTTGCAACGTTATTGCTCTTATGGCGTCATACTGGTCGGGGCGTTTATTGCCCTGCATTCAAATTCTTCGGTTGATTCAGCAAATCTCTTCGGGTTCATGCTGCTCGGAGGTCGCGTTGCCGGCCCGCTGGTTAGCCTGGCGGGTCTGATGGACGAGGTTCACCGGGCGCAGGCTTCCATCGCGATGGTCGGTCAGGTTCTCAACCGCACCAATGAACGCCACGCCTTGGCTAACGGACTTCGCCCCCGCTTCGAAGGCGCGATCGAATTTAATGATGTGACATTCCGTTATGAAGGCGCCAAAACGCCCGCATTGGATAAAATGAGCTTCAAAATTCCCGCGGGAACCATGCTTGGGCTCGTTGGCCGCTCTGGGTCAGGAAAATCGACCGTTACCCGGCTTCTGCAAGGCATCAATCGCGACTATACCGGCGCCATCCGAATTGACGGAACCGACATGCGCGAAATCAACCTGCGCCACATCCGCAAGCATTTCGGCATGGTATTGCAAGACAATTTTCTGTTTCGTGGGACAGTCCGCGAAAACATCATCGCGGGACGCCCAGGCTTATCATTTGAAGATGCCGTCCGCGCCGCTCGCTTGGCCGGCGCGGAAGAATTCATCGAACGCCTGCCAAACGGATATGACACTTTCATCCAGGAAGGCTCTCCCAATTTATCGGGCGGGCAGAAACAACGCCTGGCCATCGCCCGTGCCCTGATTTCCGATCCAAAAATTCTTATCATGGATGAAGCCACCAGCGCGCTCGACCCGGAAAGCGAAGCGTTAGTCAACGCAAACATTCAACGGATCGCGGCGGGAAGAACAATGGTCATTGTATCTCATCGTCTTTCCTCCCTGCTGGATTGCGATCTGATCATGGTACTCGATCATGGAAGCACCATCGATATCGGTACTCATGATGAGTTGGTGGAACGTTGCGCCATTTATCGTCATCTGTGGTTCCAGCAAAACCGCCATCTTGCTCCCGAAGGGTTCGACGATGCCTCGTCTCAGCCAGCTATTGCCTAAATCTTCGCGGCAAGAGCCCGCATTGGTCGATACGGAAGAAGAGCTTCCATTTGCCGCTCTGGAATTTCAGTCGCCGACGGCGGCCGTCATCGCCACGCCACTCCCCCTACTCGCCCGCTCCACAAGTTACATATTAACCGCGTTAATCATATGTGTTCTGATTATCGCCGCAGTGATCAAGGTGGATAAACTTGTCGTCGCCACGGGCGTGCTGAACGCGACCACCCCTGACATCAGCGTACAAGCCTTCAATACTGTCTCGATCGTCCGGGACATCAAGGTTAGGCCAGGCGACTTCGTGACAAAAGGTCAGGTTCTGGCTACCTTGGATTCCACTTATACGGCCGCCGACTTGAAATCCATTACCCAGCAAGAACAGAACTATGCGGCACAAGTCGCCCAACTTCAAGCGCAGGAAGACGACAAACCTTATATCCCAGACGCCTCAAATCCCGCATCGGCCTTGATGCTGCAAACCTATAACCAGCAAATGGGCCAATATCACTATACCTTGGAAAATTACGATCAACAGATCAACCAGCTAAAGACCCAGATCAAAGGGTATAATCAACAAGCAGATTACTATCAGCAGCGGCTGAAAATCGCGACCAAAGTCGAAGATATGCGCAAAAAGCTGCAACAATTGCAAGTTGGCAGTCAGCTCGATTCAGAGGCCGCAACTGACGAACGCGTGAGTGTTCAGGCCCAACTAGCGTCCGCAGTCTCTCAAGCCGCGGCCGATGAACGACAATTAGCCTCCGTGCAGGCCCAAAGGGACAGTTTCGCTCAGCAATTCAAGGCTCAAACCTCTACCGATCTTGCAACCGCCTTGAACAATCTCGCACAAGCCAGACAAGAACTGGCGAAAGCCCAGTTAAACAATGAACTCGTCCAACTACAGGCCCCTCAAGACGCCATCGTGCAAAGCGTGGCGCCTGTCTCAGTCGGATCGGTCATGCAGCCGGGCCAGCAACTCATGGAACTTGCGCCGGTCAATGCGCCCTTCGTCGTTGAAGCCGATGTGCCCGCCAATGAGTCCGGTTTCGTGCATGTCGGGGACAAGGTCACGGTCAAATTCAATACGCTAGACGCGTTACAATATGGTGTCGCAAAGGGGACTGTCATTGCCATGAGTCCCGAAAGCATCAATCCGCAAGACCAGCAAAACACCGCCACAATGGGCCCTCCGCTTCCCACGGCTCCGCAAACGCTCTATTACAAGGCTCAAATCTCCTTTGACATCATGAACCTTCACAATGTGCCTCAAGGCTTTAGGCTTGTGCCTGGCATGCCGTTGGAAGCGGACATCATTGTCGGCAAACATTCAATTCTGTCCTATTTCTTCTCTCGTGTCGCTCCCGTAGCCTATGAGAGCTTGCATGAACCATGATCCGACATGAGCCCTAAACTTTCCCTTAGCGACAAGCTCGCAGCGCTGAACCCCCATAAGGCGCTTATCCGCGCGCGCGAATTAAAGGTGCAAGCAGAACATAATCGGGCCTTTAAGCTTTACGTCGGCGCCGCCGAGTCAGGCTTGACCGAGGCAGAGAGAGAAGTTGGCTTATACTACTTAAATGGCGACGGTTCAGGTTTTCGCAGCGCGCCAGAAGCCGCCAGATGGTTGACGCAAGCTGCTGAAAAAGGAGATGCCAAGGCTCAAAGCGCCCTCGCCGGACTTTATGCAACCGGTTTCAAGGCCGAGGCAACAACCGATTTATTCACGGATGCCAAATCCGATAAGGCCGATTTCAAGACGGCTTTGAGATGGGCACTTATGGCTGCTGAGGCTAACGATGCCGACGCACAGGCTCTGGCCGGTTTTTTACTCTCCACGGGCCCAGAGGGGATTCAGGATATTAATCTCGCCAAGCATTGGTACGGTTTGGCTGCGCAAGGAGGAAAGGCGCAAGGGCATCTTGGGCTTGGCGCGCTGCTATTGCTTGAAGCCACGACGGACGAGCTGACCTTTACCGCCATAGATCATATCCGCGTGGCCGCAGAAGCCGATTTAGGCACGGCGCATTATTATCTTGGGGTGATCTATGAACGTGCCATTGGCGTTTATACCGATATGGGACTGGCTGCGCACCATTACGGTGTCGCCGCGCAAAAGGCCATTCGAGGAGCCCAATATCGCTATGGCCTGATGCTGTTCAACGGCATTGGCATCAAACAGAACAAAGTAGAAGGTGAAACCTTTCTGCGCCGCGCCGCGTTAGCCGGCGATGCTGAGGCTGCCGCCTTTGTCGGTAATATATACGCTCAGGGCGGTGACGATCTCCCTCCCAATTATGCCGAAGCTGCTTTATGGTTTCGAATCGCGGCGGAAACCGGGCATCGCGCCGCATCGCGCGCCCTGGGTTTATTATACATGACCGGCGCAGGGGCGGGAGCCGTGCCTCGAGACCCAGATGAAGCCGCAAAATGGCTCAGAATCGCCGCCGAACAGGGCGATACAGTCGCTCAATCAGATCTCGCGGCCATGCTGAGCAAACGTCAAACCAACTCACGTTTCACGGAACCTCCGCCTGTTCACGAATGGTTCGAAAAAGCCGCCGAATCAGGCGATGCCATCGGCGCATATAATTTTGCGGTCTGCTTGGCCGAAGGCATCGGTGTTGAGCGCGATGAATCCCTCGCCGCGCAATGGTTTCACCGAGCGGCGGAACATGTCGTCAATGCTCAATACCGCTATGGCCGCATCCTGGCGGAGGGCATCGGCGTCCCGCAGAATTTCGAAGAAGCCCGGTACTGGCTTCGACAAGCCGCCGATAAGAATATGCTGGAGGCACTGCTGGACTTGGCCGCCCTGCAAATACAAGGCATCGGAGGCCCCCGGGACGATCAAGCTGCCTGCGACCTTCTTGAGCGTGCCGCTGCGCAAGGCAGTGCTGATGCCATGTTTATGCTTGGCGCTCTCTACGGAGGGGGGCATGAAGTGAAAACCGACCGCGCCAAATCTCTCTCCTGGTATCAGCAAGCCGCTGAAAAAAACCACCCCCGGGCCACTTTGATGTTGGGCAAATATCTCCACGCTGGAATCGCCACTGAACCGGACATAGAAGCTGCACGGAAATGGTTTACGCTTGCCGCGGCGGCTGGATTGGACGAAGCTCAAGCGGAACTTGCAACGTTTCCACCGCCCGCCGCGGTTACTGAATAAAAACTTAGATCACAGCAGGCCGTCGTGAGCAAAAAGCAGGATGATCAAAGTTCCGCGACAGCGGCATATCTGCGGGGACTCCAGAACGATGCCGACAGTATCTTCTGGCTCAAACGTGCCGGCCGCCTGGCGCCAAACGACCCTAGAATTGAACTCGAAATTGCCCGCAAAGAATTGTCCCGTGGTAAAAACGGCGCCAAGCGAGCTTACCGCTCCTTTGAACCCACATTCCCCAAGTAAATCGCTGATTTTGCTGTCAGGATCTCAATATTTCCGATATAAATCATGGTGTTGATGGCCGTGAGGGGCGCGTTTGATGGATCACCCAGAGGGTGCGGGTTCGAAGC
>NZ_JBFWIX010000023.1:0-50614 GCF_050253495.1 Acidocella sp. | reverse complement strand
CCGCTTCGAACCCGCACCCTCTGGGTGATCCATCAAACGCGCCCCTCACGGCCATCAACACCATGATTTATATCGGAAATATTGAGATCCTGACAGCAAAATCAGCGATTTACTTGGGGAATGTGGGGTGAACGAATTTCTCGAATGCGTCGATCTCATGAAAAAACACATGCGGATCGAACGTGCTTCTCTCCTTTTCTCTGAAAAGGAATATTTTTGGTGGACCGGGAGAGGCGAGTCAGCACTTTCCGATGAACAGCAATCGACAATAGACGATCTTCTGGAAACCGCGTCCGGGGTTCGGTTTGACCATATGAGCACCGCCACGAAACAAATCGTGTGGAAAGGCGTCCGGTTTTACTACGGTCTTTCCGAAACCGATTTGCCTTACCCTGCCTTCCTTGATACAAAATCGCGTGCATCCAAGCTTCCATTTGCCAATCCACTCGACAAAGAGAATCCGAAACCCACGTGGTCAATCCCTGGCGCCGCGATCATTGCTTTCATTGCTTGCGCGTTCGCTGCTGGAATGCTTGCTGGCAATGTATTATTGCCGCCTGCCTCTCAAAATCCATCGCCGGTTGCAGCCGCTCTTTACAATCGTTCAACCCCGAATGTACCCGAATTTGGCCGGCACGAACAACAAAGCGACGCTGTTCAAATGCGTTCTTCTACCGTTCGGGCGCCTTGATCCCTTAGCACACCCTTTTTCTATCACAGATCCGCCCAAACCGTGTTCTTGATCGAACTCTCTCAAGAGAACCTTCACTTTTACCAAATCATACTCGCTTTCCGAGGCACATAATGAGCGAGCTACAGCAAAACACCTGGACGCATCAGGCGGCCAAGAGGCCGCCTGACCGGGCTCTACTCCGCTTCGCTCCACCAAGCCCCCTGCGGGGTCTCGGCCCTTCGGGTAACGATCCCTTGCGCAAAAGGGACACCGGCACCACCACCGGCAGGCCGCAGGCCGCAACCAGCTCACGGCAGCCCAAAGGCCGAAGCCTCGATCCGCTCCGCTTACGACGATCTGGCCCTGCCGAACCACATCCAACGACCACATCCGATCACCGCCGTCGCACGATGATCGCGCTTGTTCGAGACTTCGCCGCCCATAGCATGGCGTCAATCACCTCTCCCCGATCCCGCGAAACGGGCAATCCCGTCAAAAGGCCATCGCAAACCCCGACCCAACCTGTTCAAGACAATTCAGCGGGCATGAGTGGCGAGTCCGCGACCTCGCCGCAACCGGCACCAGATCGCCATCCGTCTCCCAATGCACGGACACCTACCGACCTCTACCGATGGGGACGATCACCGGCCTGCCGCAACCCCGCAACCTCCACCTGCGGCTATTTTCCCCTGCCCTGCGGGCATTCCTCGCGAAGCAAAATAGCCGCCGGTTCCGGCCCTTCGCTGCGCTGCGGCCGCTCCGCGGTGCAGGGCTCCGGCAGGCCGGTGCTTTTACGTCCCATCGAGGCCGATAGGCGGCCCGTAACCACAGGAGACTAACCATGGCGATCATCGGCACCTTTACCCGCGACGAGAACGGCTTTACCGGCACCATCAAGACCCTGACGCTGAATGTGAAGGCACAGATCAAGAAGGTCGAGGTTGCCAGCGAGAAGGCCCCTGACTACCGGATCACCGCCGGCAGCGTCGAACTCGGGGCCGGCTGGACCAAAACCAGCAATAACGGGCGTGAATACGTCTCGGTGAAGCTGGACGATCCGAGCTTCCCCGCCCCGGTGTTCGCCAGCCTGGTCGAACAGGATGGCGGCTTCGGCCTCATCTGGACCCGCTCCTAACCGGGTCCATCGCACAACGGCGGCCTTCGGGCCGCCGTTCGCATGTCTATGGCCTGCCATCGAAAGCGGGCCAGTAAAAACACGTCGCCGCCGACGCGGCAGCAAAGGGGAGGCGAGCTTTCCCCTCGCCTCCCCAAAGCGCCGCCTACAGGCCAGCAGGGCCGCCCAGGGCGGCAGGGCTACGCCCCGCGCCCCGCGCAGCCCGGCTTGCCCCGCCAGCACTTCTCCCCGCCACACCCCTGTTCACACCAGAAAAAAGGGCGGCGGGTTTTTTCCTTAATCGACGGCCCAATCTGCTATAGTGGCAGCACCCCGCGCCTCGGGGTTCAACAGGGGCAGGAGATTAACAGATGACGGTCATGGCGTTCGACACACTCAAACTGGCGCGGGCACTCAGAGATGAAGCCCATTTCACTCAGGACCAAGCGGACGGTGCCGCCAACGCTATCGCGCAGGCCGTGCACAGCGAACTGGTCATGAAATCCGATATCAACCAACTCGACCTGTCATTGCGGCAGGCCATTAGCGAAGCCAAATCCGACCTGCTCAAATGGACATTCGGAGCGGTAGGGTTTCAGATCGTGGTGATCGTCGGGTTCTTGCTGGCATTGCTCCACGGGATGCACCCGTAATCCGGCATGACCAATCATCCGAATAGAAGTCGCCGGGACCGCCCCGGCGACCGCCTACAGGGGCTAGGCGCAACCGTGTCGCGCGTACCCGAAAAATCCGAACTGCCCAACCTGATCGCCCATATCGTCCGCCTATGGGGCGAACTTCACGAGGCCGATCCGGCCCTCGCCCGCGAACTCGCCCGGAAACTGCCCGCAGCCGATATCCGGCAAGGATACCCCCCTATCCCGCTGGCGTAACTCACCGGCCCTGACGGGCCGGGGTCTTTTTTCGCCGCAGACGCGGCTACGCGGGGCGGCGCGCAGGCTCGCGCCTCCCCAAAGCGCGGCCTGCTGGCGGGCAGGGCCGCTTCCTGGCAGGGCTTCACCCCGCCAGGGCGCAGCCCGGCCCGCCTCGCCCGCACTTTCCCCCTCCATCCGCCTTCGCACCCCAGGAAAAAGAGCCGGGGTGGTCCCGGCCTTTTGACGGAGACAGGGCGATGTCTGAAACCACCACCGAAAATTGCCGGGCAATGGCGGCAATCCTTCATCACTCTTACGACCAGGTTGATTACCTGAACCGGCAGGGCCGCATCAGCTTCGCCACCTGGCGGCTTTACAAGGCACTCTGGACATGGAGCGCCCCACGCTTCTCAGGCCCCGCCAATCTCGCACAAGCCGCTTTCGCGGAAACACTTGGCTGGGATGCCGTGTTTCGGAAGATCGAGCGCACAAAACGACTGATCCAGATCATCGCACGCCTTGGCGAAGGCAAAACCCCGTGGCCCGTGCATGTGACGCCTGCACCCACCACCAGCAGGACCATCGCTTATGGTCATGACGATGCCGTGCAAATCTTCGCGGAATTTGCCGACGCAAGGCCGTCCATTTTGAATTTTGCCACGCGGCTTTGCCATGACTACGGCAAACCCGGCCGTCCGGCGATGATCTGCATCGATCACGAGGATCATTTCTATATCGCCGTTGGCCCCTAATCGCCGCCTTCATCCCGAAAGCGCGCCCGCCCGGTATTCCGGGCGGGCGATCTCATGATGTCTTGATTTCTATATCACTAGAGTCCCTGGCTTCATGCCGGTTCTGCCGCCCGAGGTGATGGCGGCCCTGGCGGGCCGGGACCGATCGCCGCAGACGCGGCGACCGCAGGGAGGGGCGGAGCACCGCCCCTCCCGCAACGGCCCGCTACAGACCGGCAGGGCCGCCCAGGGCGGCAGGGCTACGCCCCGCGCCCCGCGCAGCCCGGCCAGTCCCGCGCGCCATTGCCCCCTCCCCTCGCTCTCACACGCCAGAAAATAGCCGGGGCCTGAAACCGGCATAACCAAAATAGGATTTACGCAATGAACGATATCAATGTTTCCGCCGTGCCGCTGACCAAGCTGGTCCCGAGCGCAATCAATGTCCGCACCACCGGACGCGATAAAGGCATCGATGGCCTTGCCGCCAGCATCGCCTCTCGCGGCCTGCTGCAAAATCTCGTGGTCCGCGCAACCGATGATGGAAAATATGAAGTGGTCGCCGGGGGCCGCCGTCTCGCCGCCCTCAAGCAGCTTTGCAAAACCAAGAAACTGCCGAAATCCTACATGGTGCCGGTGCAGATCGTGGGCGAGGAAGCCGCTCTTGAAGCCAGCCTTGCCGAGAACGTCATGCGCGAGCAGATGCACCCCGCCGACCAGTTCGCCGCCTTCTCCGCCTTGATTGCACAGGGACACAGCATCGAGGACGTGGCCGCCCGCTTTGGTGTCACCCCCGGCGTGGTCACACGCCGCATGAAACTCGCCAGCCTGTCGCCCGTTATCGTCGAAGCGTTCCGGGCCGACAAACTCACACTTGAGCAGGTCATGGGCTTTACCGTTTCGGACAATCACGCCGAACAGGAACAGGTTTTTGCCGATATTTCCGAATCGCACTACCCGGCAGAACGGTCGAGGATCGTTCAGCTTCTCACTCATGAGAAAATGAAAACGACCGACTATCGTTTCCGCTTTGTTGGCGAAGAAACCTACATCGCGGCTGGTGGAGCCATCACGCGCGACTTGTTCGATGACCGGGATACCGGATATGCCGAGGACAGCGCGCTGGTGATGCGGCTCGCCACCGAGCGGCTGACCGCCATGATCCCCGATGTTCTGGCACAAGGCTGGAAATGGATCGAGGCCACCCCCTCCCTGACCTACGACACGTTGCGGACCTTTGCCCGTATTCATACGCGCCATGTTCCGTTGAACGAGGATGACGCGGCCCGCCTGAGCGCCTTGGCTGAGGAATACGACCGGCTCGCGGAAGATGGCGAGACGCCGGATGACGAAACCTGCGAACGGCTTGACGCCATCGATGCGGAGATCGAGACCTTGCGCGACAAGGAACGGGCCTTCAACCCGGAAGAGATGACCCTTGCCGGTGGCTGGCTGACCTTGCACAACGATGGTTCCGTCAATCTTGAACTCGGCTATGTCCGGCCCGAAGATCGGCCCGCGCTGGACGCGCTGCGCCGCCCTTCCCGCGAGAGTGATCTGACCGAGACCAGCGACGACGAGGCCGAGCCGGTGACACCCGCGCCGACCGGCCCCAAGGTTCCCGATGCGTTGCTGACCGAGCTTCACGCCGCCCGCACCATTGCGTTGCGTCTCGAATTGGTAAAACGCCCGGATATCGCATTGCGCGTGCTGGCCCATAGCCTCGCCGTGCGGGAGCTTTCCCACGGCACGCCGGTTCTGACCGTTCACCCGAGCACAACCTACATTCCCGAGAGCCAGCGTGTCGGCAGCCCCGACGAAAGCCCGCTGAACGAGCGGCGCGGACATTGGAATCTCCGCATCGGTGGCGATCCGGCGCGCATGTGGGATGCGGTCATGGCCCTCAGCAATGAGGACGTGCTGGACCTGATCGCGGTTCTCTCCGCCTCTCTGGTGGATGCCACCTACAGCAAGGGGCAACACGGCACCCCCGCCAAGCCCGGCATTTATGCCGATAAACTCGCGGCAACACTGGACCTCGATATGAGGCAACACTGGACCCCGACCGCCGAAACCTATTTCGGACGAGTCAGCAAGGACGCAATCACCGAGGCCGTGACAGAAGCGGCGGGCGAGGCCGAAGCCGCCAAGCTCGCGGGGCTGAAAAAAGCCGTGATGGCCGAGGAAGCCTCCCTCATCGCCGCAGACACCACGTGGCTCCCGGCTCCGCTGCGGACCAACCGGGGCTGACGTTCCGGGGCGGGGAGACCCCCCGCCCCTTTCCCTCACCGGCGTTGGCGTAAATTTCCGGCCCTCCGGGCCGGGGCAAGCGCCGCCAAGGCGGCGCAGCAAAGGGGGCGGCGCGCAGGCTCGCGCCTCCCCCGAAACGCGCCCTGCCGGGCAGCAGGGCCGCGCCAAGGCGCAGCCCGGCTACCCTCGGGCGCATTTCCCCCCTCCATCAGCCTTCAACGCCAGAAAAGGACGGCGAAAGCGCCGCGTATCACGGAGACACGACATGGCATTTTACAAGGAAAAAACCCAATCCGCGCTGGCTGTGCTGGATGCCGAGCGCGAGACAATTCGCCCTGAAAGCTATGCAATCGGCGTGGCGACAATCAAAGCAAATGATTTTCTCGCCTATGCTCAGGACGTGCAGACCGCGCTTGGCAAAGCACGAAATTTCTACTGGACATATCACGGTTCCCAAAAGCTGGTCAGGGCTGCTTATGCCGAGAACCGGCCAGTTGCCGAAGTGGCGGCGGAATTGCTGGACCTGCGCAAACAAGAAATCGCACGGCAACGGCAAGCCACCCGTGAGCTAAACCGCCGAATGGGATGGACATAGAGAAACCCGCAATGTGGTCACATGGTCCCGGATCATGTGACCACATCTCCTTCTGATCCGGCTCGGCCGAGAGATTGCCGGCCCTGGCGGGCCGGGGACCGATCGCCGCAGACGCGGCGACCGCAGGGAGGGGCGGAGCACCGCCCCTCCCGCAACGGCCCGCTACAGACCGGCAGGGCCGCCCAGGGCGGCAGGGCTGCGCCCCGCGCCCCGCGCAACCCGGCCAGTCCCGCGCGCCATTGCCCCCTCCCCTCGCTCTCACACGCCAGAAAAGAAGCCGGGGCGGTCCCGGCCTTCTGACGGAGAACTTTCATGAGCATCGCAACGATCAACCCGGCCCCCGTGAACGTCCCTTCCCAGCCCATGCGTCCGATGCGGCTGATCCTGCGAAACGGATATCCTTATCCCTATCCAACAAACATCAGCGAAGCTGAACACGAGACCCATGCCAGCCAAGCCGCCGGAGTTATGCTGGAACTCCCCGGCGTCGTGCATTTTGAGTGGCTTCACGTTGTCACCGTCGAATTTGCAGACGATGACGCTTTGGAACACGCGCAGCGCACCACCGGATGGAAAACGTGGGGCTATCGCGTGCTGGAAGCGCAGACAAGTGCCGCCGATGGCTATCAGCATCCGGCGATCATCGCCGCCAACTGCGCATTTTGCGGGTTCAACCTGATTCCCGAATAAGCCGAGCAAGGGGGCAACCCGCCCCCTCTTTTGGGCTTGTCGAAGGCTCCCCGCCCAACCCCCACGACAGAAGCAAGGCGACAATCACGCCGCCATAACTTGGAGAAAATTAAATGTCCTCACGTCTCATCGATGATTTTGCCGCAGTCCGGTTCAAGGCGGCTGACCTGAACGCTCTCTTTGAAACCGATCCGTTCTACGCCGATCAATTCATGTTTTTCGAGCTGGGAGGCGACAACAACCTTTTCGAGTGCAGGAGCGGCGGCAGACAAATCCGTGTCCGCTCATGGTCCCTGCTTGGCGTTGGGATGGAGTGGGAAATCATGCAGAAAATCGTGACCTTCGCATCCGCTTGTGAAGGCGGTTGCCTGCGTTTCGCAGGCGACCGTCAGACATTAGCCGAAAGCTACATTCGCAAGGCACGAAACACCCTCAGCGAAGCCGTCGAACCGGCAGCACTCTACAATGCCGGTCTTTCGTGCGGCTTTGAAATCAAAGTGGACGCAAACGAGGCACGCGGGCGATACATGGAGGACCGGATGGAAGAATTGCGCAACTACATGCCCGCGCATGAGCATGGCGATGTGTTGTCGTGGAACCTGCTACCGTTCAACGACCCGAAACATGCCGCCCTTATGTTCATCTATCGCGGACTCGATACGCGGGAGACTTACAATAAGGCTCGCGTGTCAGGACAGGAATATGCCGGTGCCGCAATCATGAAACGCGCCCGCCTCCGGGGTCAAATGGCGATGGCTGACCTCTAGGCTTAATGGTCTCATGATGCCCTGATATCATGGTGTCATGAGACCTTGAACTATAGATGACTTTAGAATCACAGGCACCGCCCTAAAGATTGCCGGCCCCGGCGGGCCGGGGACCGATCGCCGCAGACGCGGCGACCGCAGGGAGGGGCGGAGCACCGCCCCTCCCGCAACGGCCCGCTACAGACCGGCAGGGCCGCCCAGGGCGGCAGGGCTACGCCCCGCGCCCCGCGCAACCCGGTCGGTCCCGCGCGCCATTGCCCCCTCCCCTCGCTTTCACACGCCAGAAAATAAGCCGGGGCGGTCCCGGCAGTGATGGAGATGAGCAATGCCCGATGAACGCACACAATGGATCGAAGCCTTGAAAGAGTTGGAAGCGAACAAAAAGGCTTACGCCGAGAGCAACAATTCCCGCGATCTCGATAAGGTCTATGACGCATTTTACATGCTCGACCTGCAAGGGCTGATCGAATTTCTGGAAACGGTTTGAGGGGGCAGGACAATGGAATTTTACACATCGAAGGAAAAGGCTCAGCTTCTCGCCAACAATCTGGCCGGGCTGGCGGCAAGGGAAACAGAAGCCGACCATGATCCCTTGCCGGTTATTAAACTATTCCTGCCCGGCACGGGGATGACCTGGCTCATCACCGAACTGGATGACGAGAGCGGGGAGGATGAAATTGCTTTCGGCTTGTGCGACCTCGGATTTGGAACCCCCGAATTAGGCTATGTGTCTCTAGCGGAGTTGCGCGACCTGAAATCCCGTGTCGGGTTGCGGGTCGAGAAAGATCAAGGCTTCAAGCCCGAAAAACCCCTCTCGGCCTATACCGCCGAAGCCTCAGAAAAAGGAATGATCCTGGCGTGAACTCAGCCGCGCCTACCCCTCCTTGATTGGAGCCCAATGTGGCGGGTTCACGCCCGCCACCCATTGGTGAAAAAACCGCGGTTGTTGGCCCGCGCCTCTGGCGCGGGGATCTCTCGGCCGCAGACGCGGCCAAGAGGGGAAGGCGCGCTGGCTCGCCCCTTCCCCAAAGCGCCGGCTACAGCTTGGCAGGGCCGCTCTCTGGCAGGGCTTCGCCCCGCCAGACCGCAACCCGGCCAAGCCCGCCCGCGCTTTCCCCCATCCACCAGCCATTTAACGCCAGAAAATAAGCGACACGCGATTTTGAAAGGATTGATAGAGATGGCTGCGAAAATGATGATTTGCACGATGTATCCGGTGACGCGGACTCACACGGCGGAATTGCGGGAACAGATGAAGGCGGCAGGCGTTGAGAAGCCTCGCGCCCGGTGTTTCCCGACCGGCGTCGGACGCATCAACATCAAAACCATCGCCGACCGCGAGAAGATCATCCGCATTTTGCTGGATCGTGGCGCCTGTCATTCGTGGGGTGTGCCGCTCACCGAGAAGGATATGGAAAACTGGATCGGCAATGGCGGGCTTGAATATTTCTTTCAATGGAGCCGCCCGCAGACGGCGGCGGGGTAGGGCAAACACGTCACCGGCCCCGACGGGCCGGTGAAATCGAAAAAACTTGAAGTTGATTGGCGAAAGTCGCCATACCACCAGAACGTAAGAACAGAGAGTGAACAGTATGACTCAGCTTATCTACGGCCTCGGCCTTTTGGCGATTCCCGCCTTGCTCTATCTCGGCGTCGCTACCAGACAAGAACAAACAAAGCCCGCCTTGGTTATTCCGGCGATGCTTTGGATTTTGCTTGACGCTTATCTCGCTTACCGCCTGGCGTTTCCTTCTGTTGATCCGGGTCAAACAGGCTGCTCAATTTTGGCGTATTCCTGCCCGCCGCCCCCGAGCGAGCTGGGCCATTTCATGACAAACGCCCACCACATCCTTGATCTGGTCCTTCTGTTGGTGCCGCTCGGCATTGTTTCCTTTATAGGGACTCACTTCGGCGCGAAGCGCCGGTTCTGACTTCCAGGCCCGCCCCGGTCAGGCGGGCATTCCCACAAGCCAAGAGATCAAGGGTTTCTTGTCTCTTGGCTTCATGACTCCCTAATATCATGATGCCATGACGCCTTGAACTATAGATGACTTTAGAATCACAGGCGCCGCCCTAAAGATTGCCGGCCCTGGCGGGCCGGGGACCGATCGCCGCAGACGCGGCGACCGCAGGGAGGGGCGGAGCACCGCCCCTCCCGCAACGGCCCGCTACAGACCGGCAGGGCCGCCCAGGGCGACAGGGCTACGCCCCGCGCCCCGCGCAACCCGGCCGGTCCCGCGCGCCATTGCCCCCTCCCCTCGCTCTCACACGCCAGAAAAGAAGCCGGGGCGGTCCCGGCCTTCTGACGGAGATACGCAATGCCTCGTTTCCTCAATCACTATGAATGCCCCCGGTGCGACAATGAATGGTCCGATGAATGGGACTGCACCTGTGATGACCGCTGCCCGGATTGTGACCTGTCATGTAGCCCGGTTGAAAGTGATGATCTTGAGGGAGACGAGGCATGAACGCCGACACTGCCTTGGTCCGCAAGGATAGCATCGAGGAATTATGTGGTCATCGCGCCCGCGCCCTTACCCTTTACGCTCAAGCCTTCGATCTGCTCTTACAAGCGCGGGACGCCCATGCGCGCGCTGCCGTAGGCAAATCTCACATCGCTAGTTTCCCGTCTGAGGCTTTGCGGTGGATTACCACTGATCGCCGCGCCGAGTTTGTGGACCGCATACGGACCGATATGGACCGCGATGTCTGGCAGGGGTTAATCCTGAATACCGCGCTGGCTGGTCTGATGGATGCCGAAGCGCGAGACAGTTTCGAGCGATCCCTTAAGGAAAACCCGCCAGAAGTGACGGCGGATACCGTTTTTGCAACAATGTCCGCTCTGGCCGGTGATGCCGACATGATATTCAGACGCGGGCTGGTTAATGTGTTCAGCCAGCTTCACCGGAAATATCGGTCTCATGATGGCTTCAAGATCAAGGATCGCGTCATCCTGCACTATGCCGTGCGCGTGTTTTACCGTTCGGCGATGCTCACTCACGATGCCCAGCTTATCGACGTGGACCGGGTTATGCACGTTCTCGATGGAAAAGCCGCCCCACACCACACCGCCGGTTTGTGTGCCGCGATTAGGGCGGCGATGCACGCCCAACCGGCGCAATGGGAAGCCGAAACCGAGTATTTCAGCGCGAAATGGCATCTAAACGGCAATTTGCACCTCCGGTTCAAACGGGCCGACCTGGTGAAGCGGGCGAACCAGATCATTGCCGAACATTTCGGCATGTCTCTTGGTGTCAGCCCTCACGCCGCCCCGAAGCGGCGTGAACCACCGGCCCCCGATGCCGAGGCATTTTTCCCGACGCCGCCCGAGCTGGTGGCCCGGATGATTGAAGAAGCGGATCTGTCCGAAGGGCTGACCGTACTTGAACCGTCCGCCGGCGACGGGGCGATCGCTCTGCCCGTGGCCGAGCACACGGGCGGGTCAGTTGTCTGTTTTGAAGTGTCGCCCAATCGGGCCGCTATATTGCGGGCCGACCTGGGCGCACGGGGCCGCGTCATAAACGACGATTTTCTACGCTATCGGGTTGATGAGAGGCGATATGATCGCATTATCATGAATCCGCCGTTTACGCGGGGAGCCGACGCTCTGCATGTGATGCACGCGCTCGATTTCCTCGCGCCAGGCGGGCGGCTTGTCGCGATCGTATCGGCCGCTATTCACGGTCCCGGCGATGGGCGGCGGCCCCATGACGAGTTGCGGCACGAGATCGAGAGGCGAGGCGGGCAATTGATCCGCCTGCCTGCGGGCAGCTTTAAGACCGTGGGAACGAACGTGGATACTGCCATGGTCATCATCGACGCGGCGTGATCTCCATCGCCCGGCAATCGGTGGCGATTGCCGGGTTTCTATATATCATGATGTCATGTTATCTATTGTTCTAGTTTTCCTATTGCCATGCCCTATCTTCATGATATATAGGCTTCATGACTAATAGAGTTATTGGTCTGACCCACACTCTCGCGGAGGCACCATGCACGTCATCACCATCGCCAATATGAAGGGAGGCGTCGGCAAAACCACATTGTCCCTGCTTCTCGCAACAGAACTCGCCCTTGAAGGCCATCGCGTTGCCATGCTCGATTGTGACTTCAATCAACATGGCGCGGCCTTTGCCGATAAAGCCTCGATCCCGAATTTTACCGTCATCGGTAATGTGGACGAGGACACTGTTCTGCCCGCTTTGCGGGACGCTAAGGCGACCCACGACCTGGTTGTGATCGATCTTCCTGGCGTATCGTCAACCCTGGCATTGAAGGCGTTTCAGCGGTCCACCCTGGTATTGATCCCGAGCCGCCCGTCCCTGCCGGACCTGCGCGATGCCATTCGCACCAATACCCAGGTGGATGATGCGCAAGAGTTGCGGGGATCGCCGATTCCCAGGGCGGTTGTCTGGACGCAGATCGCGCCCGGCTTTGAGAGTCGGGCATCCAAGCATGTTCGCTCCGCTCTCGATGGGCGCGGTGTTCCCGTGGTTTCTGTCGGCCTGATGGATCGTGTGGCGTTCCGTGAAATGCACATCACCGGCAAGGTGCCGCGTCAGGTCGAGCCAACCGGCTCGCCGGCCGAGAATGTTTCTGCCCTGACCGGCGCGATCCTCGCCGCTCTAACCCCTGCCACGGAGGCCGCATAATGGCTAAGCATCCGACACCCCTACCGGATATTGTCGCCGACCTCGACCCGCGCCCGCGCCATCGTCTCCCGGCCGCGCCGGTTGAAGTGGTCGAGCCGAGCGACGAGCAGGTGGAGGCGAACACGGCGCAGATGACCAAGAGATGGTCCGCCGTGACTAAGGCAAGAGGGGAGGGGGCAACAAAGGAGAAGCCGGAAAAGCTGGTGCCAATACAGATCAACATTCCGCCAGCGTTGAACCAGCAGCTCGCGCGGGCGTGCTTCGAGCAGGGCTGCACCAAGACCTATCTGATCCTCAAGGCGCTGGCCGGCGACGGGTTCAAGGTCGATCCAGTATATCTGTCGCCGGATCGCAGGAAGCCGAAGGCGTAAGATATGCCTAGGCGCGCATGGAATGCGCCACAAAAAAGCTAATGAACTACAACCAACGATGATTTCGGAACGCCCTATGATTGCTACAACAAAAACCCGGATCGTCTCATGACAATGCAAACCCGCAGTTATCAAGAACGATTGGCCCGCCAGCTTTTGCACATCCTCAAAGACGGCACACACGCCTATCTTGAGGCTCCGACCGGAACGGGCAAAACGCTGGTCATTGCCCTAGTAGCCGAAAAGGCGGGGCTCAAAGACGTCATCTACGCCGTTCATGAGCGCGACCTTGTCGAGCAGACCAGCCGCGAGATCGAGGCATTTCAGAACGCGGGCTTAATCTCCGATAAAATCCGCTGGCAGTTCATGACTTGGCAGCGCTATGCCAGCATCGCGACGCGCAGGCCAGAAATGTTTCCGGAAAAAGGCCATCTGGCTATAGTCGATGAATGCCACATCGGCGGCGTCAAACAGCGGCTCCTGATTCCTAAGAAAGCTTTTCCCGCCATCAAACAACATGCCCGGAAAGTCTTATGGGTCTCCGCCACCCCCTGGGAGCTGGACGAAGCCATTATGGGCGTCAGGAAGGGGCATACAGCGTTCTACAGCTACGAAGAAGCCTATGAGAGCGATCTGTTAAACCGTACTGATTTGATCCGGGTCGATTGCAGCTTGAACTTGCAATTCAAGTTCCATGCAGACGAGTTCAGGGCCAGGGATTTTTATAATAGCGAGACCAAAAAGTTTACCGTCAAAGGAATGTCTGCCGACGCCACCTTTGAACAGCTTTCCGACCACGTGAAGGAACTGGCAGATAGGGGCTTGCGGACCACCGACGTTCCGGCGCTGGTGGCCTTTCGCTGGCGCCTCATGGCGCAGCTCTATGCCCAGCAGCATGAGAGTGAGAAAGCCATATTCTGGCTTCCCACCAAGGCTCATGCCCGCGACTGCGCCGCTTATATCAATAAGATCATGAAAACCGCTGGCTACGCCGCGCCGATCCTCGGCGAGCCGCCCAACACGCAAGGGGCGGCAGAGGCCGCAGAGGCTTTGGCGGACTGGCGGCGTCCGGCGGGCGACGTGAAGGTGGCTTGTGTTGTGTACCGGCTGCGGGAGGGGTTTGACTATCCCGCACTGGCTATCGGTTTCGATTGCGCGTGGAACCCCTATAATTACCGCAGCACCGTGCAAAAAGTCGGGCGACTGATCCGACGCGCCATCGGTAAGCCCACGAGCAAATTCTATTATGCGGTTGATGCTGTGAGCATCGCCGCCGCAAATCGCCGCTTTGCTGCTGCCTTCCTGGGGCGTCTTGGCGACACATACCGACCAGAAGCTTTGGCGCTCTCGGCTGACTCATTAGCCGATGCCGCCGCCCTGAATGAAGCCTTGATGGGGAAAGCGGCGGTCAAAGCTTCGCCGCCGAACATCACGGAATACCGTTTGCGCGGAGCGCCGGTTCTCGCCGCACGAATCCCATTGTTCGACATTCTGAATGCAAAAGGCATGAGCTTGGGTCCGCAAGTTAGCTTGCAGGATATGTTCAAGAGTAAGACCAGTGAGCAGATCGAGGCCATCGTTGACGACATCATTGGCGGGAAGAGGCCGTGGCCTGGACTTGACGGATCGAGCGCTGAAAGCGCGGAAATACGTCATTTTCTAACCCCGTCTCATAGCAGTTTTCGGCCTGATCTACGCCAAAAACTACTCGATGCTGGAATTTTTGTTCACAAAAATGATCGACGCGCCATCGCAACGCGCAAGATTGAAGCGCTTTTGCAAGAGATCGAGGCAGGGCGCTTGACGCTCTCATACCGCTCCCTTGAGTACAAATTTCTTTTCAAATATTTCAATCCGACCAACAAGACGTTTCGGCCAGAGGTGCGAGAGCGTCTAATACAATGTGGCGCGCTCCTTTCTAATAAGAAGACGCCGAGGGGCCGTACTAAAGATGTAGAAGCCCGAATAAACGATCTACTAGATCGTTTGCAACGCGGTACATTAGCATTCCATGAGACAAATTCTGATTACACATTTATTAGATCGCTGATTGGCCCCAAATCACCTATGTATGATCCAGAGGTACGGCGCCGATTTATCGAGGCCGGTTATTTGACGCCACAGGATGTAATCGTACAAAGGGTTTCAGAAAAAATCGATGCTATGGTTTCAGATATTGAGGCCGGGCGGCTTAGGTTTCATACTAAAGCCCCCGAATATAGATTTTTGCTTAAGTATATTACTCCCGCCAATCAATGTTTTCGACCAGATGTTCGTGAACGGCTTATAGCTGCTGGCGCCATCCGCCCGCGCGAAACGACAACTTAACCCGGAGAACCACAAAAATGACTCACGGTGCTGTATTGGCCCCCCTCGTTAACAAAGCCGTGGATGGCTTTCATTCCATCACTATTCTGATTATTGTTGTCGGAACCATCATGGTCGCGGTTACTCTCGCTTTCAGGAAAATAGAGGCGAGGCTGACAGCTAAACGAGGCCGGCGGCGAGAGGCAATCAAATGACCGGCAACCAAACCCGCGTTCCCGCGTTTCTTTGCCTCCAGCGCATTTTGGAGGCATGGGGGCTTCTGTTTCTAGCGACTGTGTTCATCTTTTATCTGGTAGAACGCACCAAAAACGAACCGAGATGGCTTTACGGCCTCGCGCTTGCCTGGATAGGCTTGATTACGCTTTGGTTCTTTCACCGTCTCTATCGGCTGTTCTTTAAAGAGGCCACATCATGAGCAACCAAACGACCGACAGCGATATTTCCAGTAGTGCTGAGTTTTTTAGGGAACCGATATGTCGGCCCGGCCCTGGCATTGAGTGGTACGAATGGGACGATGAGAATGAAAACATCACCGATGCCGAGGGAACATCCTTCGGCATCGAATATAGGGACGGGAAAACGCTCATCTGGAATATTGAAGATGAACGTCTTGCGATGATCTTTCCCCAAATTCTTTCGCTTAATACCGTTGCGATATTGGGGCTCGCATATGGGATTGGCTGGGCAGACGGTTGCTCGTTTGGGCGAGCCAGCCCCCAGGAGGGTGCTAGTGACTGACCACCAGACCACCGATGACGAAATCAATGCTGTCATGACAGATCCGGCCGCCTCCGGCTGGGTCAAGACTGCGCTTGAAGGCGCCCTCCGGCGTGATCCTGTTGATGCCGTGAATGATGCTGAATTCCTGCTCGGCGTGCTCTCGCGCCGGCTTCATATGATCTTCCGCAACGCCAAGCGATCAAGCCATGATCCCTAGACTTCATGGCATCATGGTCTTCTGAAATCCCGGCCCTTCGCCGGGATTTTTTATGGGCCGCTGATGCGGAAAACGGGGGAGGCGCGTAGGCTCGCGCCTCCCCCAAAGCGCCGCCTACTGGCTGGCAGGGCCGCTTTCTGGCAGGGCTACGCCCCGCCTGCTCGCAACCCGGCCAGCCACGACCGCGCTTTTCCCCCTCCATCAGCCTTCATACGCCAGGAAAAAGAAGCCGGGGCGGTCCCGGCCTTTTGATGGAGATGAGCATGGCATACACGGTCGCGATCTATCTGGTGGACAGGGCTTATGGCGGTCCCGAGGAAGGAGGCTGGTGGTATGAATGCGGCGAACCTGCGCTTGAGTTTGCCGCGAAAACCCGTGGCTTCGCGCGGGAAAACGACGCCTACCGCTACGCCGAGAAGCTGAATCGGTCCCCCTTCATTGAGGAATTGAACGAAGGCCGACCCGACATCAATAGCGTGCTCTCTCAGGGGCAATATTCGGCCGAAGTACGAGAGGGGTTCCCGGCACCATTCCCGGTCACCAAACCGCATTATGAATAACGGCCAACCTTTCAGCCGCACCGACCAGCCGCCTTCGGGCGGCTTTTTCGTGCCTCTAAGGCGCGATAATGTTCCCTTATCGCGCCATTGCGACTCTCGCCTTATTTCCGCTATCCTTCTGAAATCATGAGCGTTCGCGAGCTATCCGAAGCCGCCCAGGCGGCGATCGACCGCGCCAAGGCTGATGCCGCCGAAGCGAAATCAGCGGCCACGGCCCGCGCTTACCGCGCGGACCTCGCCGACTTCCGCGCCTTCTGCGCGGAAACCGGCCTCGCCGCGCTGCCAGCCACCCCGGAAACTGTCGCGGCCTATCTCTCCGCCCGTGCCGCCAGCCACAGCCACGCCACCCTAAGACGCCGCCTGGCCGCTATAGGGGCCGCCCAGGCCGCTTCCGGTTTCCCTTGGGTTCCTGGCCACCCGGTGATCCGCGACACGCTACGCGGCATTGCTCGCCGCCTGCCGGCGCGCTCGCGGCCTGCCGGCGCGCTGACCACTGACCTGATCCGCCGGCTTGTCGCCACCTGCGATACCGGGATGACCGGAACACGCGACCGGGCGTTGCTGCTGATCGGCTATGCCGGCGCCTTGCGCCGGGGCGAGCTGGTCGCGATCGAGCGTAGCCAGATCACCTTTGAAAATTTCGGGCTTCGGCTCCTGATTCCAACCTCGAAAACCGATCAGGAAGGGCAGGGGGCCGAGATCGGCATTCCCCGCGGTCTTAAGCGCGAGACCTGTCCCGTTCGGGCGATAGAAGAATGGCTGCGACTATCGGAGTGCGATATGGGGCCAGTGTTTCGCCGCATTGACCGCTGGGGCGGGCTCGACATGCAGGCCCTTCATCCGGATGCGGTGCGGCGCATCCTACTTCGCCGCGCCGCGATCGCCCATATCACAATGTCCGGCAGCGAACGATTGTCGCCCCACGGTTTGCGGGCTGGCTTTATCACCGAAGCCTATCAGGCTGGTGCCCGCGATGAGGATATCATGCAACATTCCCGGCACCGCAGCCTGACGGCCATGCGCCGCTATGTTCGGCGAGCCAAGGCCATCCAGGACTCCCCGGCCAAGCTCTTGGGGCTGTGACGTGGACGGCGATCACCGCGTTGCCGCTGATCGCCACAGCCTGGACATTCTCGCCCTGCCATCGCCCGACTGGCTTTATCACCGTCTGACCGTCACCGGGCCGGTCGATGACCTGGCCCGGTTTAACGAGGCGGCGGCAGGGCCAGGTGTTGTCCCATGGCGCCGCGATTATGATGCGCTAGTCGAGCACCTGGTCATTTTACTCATCCGGCCGGATCGTCTCGGCCGACGCTCCATAGCGATTCACGACGCAAGGCTCCTGGCCGGAAAGATGCGGGATATCTTTTGGCGTGATGATCAGCTCGCCCTTGAGCATTATTACCGCCAGACACGCCGCTGTCCTTTTGACCTGCACCGCTTGGTGCCCGTCCCCGACTCAATCCTCACGCTTGGCTCAGACGCGGCAGCCTCGATGCGCTGGATGTGGGAGCATTGGGGCACGACATGGAGCCTGCGGCGGGTTTGCGACCGGACCGCTCATTTCCGGGTTGATCCAGCGACCACACGGATCTTCGAGTTCTGGTCGGCCGACTGGTCGCCCTGGCGCGCGGTCGCGACAATCGCCACCGCCTGGCCGCGCCTGACCATCGTCCTGCGCCCCTACTACTGATTTTCCGTTGGAGTCAGACGCGCCGTAAGGCGCGCGAGAGATACTGAACATTCCGGCATAGCCGGAATGTTTCATCCTCCGCCTGCTCTGGCCACAGGCCCCATTCGCGGCGTGCTGTTTTTTATTTCCCCTTTTGCCGTTTTGCCGTATAGCCGGTTTTATCTGTTGCCTAATTTGCCTTTTACCACTTATGCGAGTGTCCAATGCGACGTGCCAGTTACCGCCAGGCGGTGGAGTGGATCAGAACGCGGCTCACGCCCCCGACCGATCCCGCCCGCATCAGAAAGATGGAGCTTGCGATCTTTGTAGCGTTCCTATTCGATGTTCCTACGGATCGAGTCGTGGCGGATATCGCGCAAAGCCGATTTCGCGACTCTACCCACACCACGAATCAGGAGTCGTAGCTGTCGTCGCCTAGACATTATGGCTTGGCATGAAACCGTTGTTTATCAAGTCGGTACGTGGTTTCTTTCGCCCGCCTTCATACAATGGACTGGACGTGACAGAACTTTTGCCTCAAGGTCCGCGATACGCGCGACTCTTGCGCAACCTAACCGAGCAAAGAAGGAGATTCGAGCCGATTTACCCCTAAAATGACAAAGCCCGGATTGAGGAAGCACACCCCAAACCCGGACCCGTCAAAATAGCAAAACTGGTTAGACCGACACTCGCAATGCGGTTTATCCAACATCTCAATCGTTAATGCAAGCCCATTCTTGCAGCGGGGATGCTTTTGCCAAAATTGTCGGCTCCGACCTCGCACTTCCTGCGTCCGGTTCACCTCAAAGGAGAGAACCGTGGAAATACCAGCAGGATCAGAGACCCGAACCCGACAAGCAGGCACCAGGCGGCTGACAACCAGGATGCTTCCCGCCGATCAATTTGCGGCCGCATTCAAAGGAACCGATGCCACACCAAGCGCCATCCTGGGGGCCTTCAAAGCGGCTGCGCCGCATATGGGTATCGGTGCGCGTGTTGTTCACGCGATCGATTGGCTGTTCCGGTTTACGCAGCCTCAAGACTGGCGCGACGGAGCGCGGCCTATCGTCTGGCCAAGCGCCGCACTGCAAAGTGCGGACCTTGGTGTCACGCCGACCCACGCGAAACGGCTTAACCGGCAACTCGCCGAGCTGGGCTTGATCGTGATGAAGGACAGCCCCAATGGCAAACGCTATGGGCGACGGCTTCCCGCCAACACCGGCCGGATCATCGAGGCGTATGGTTTCGATCTATCGCCTATGGCGGTTCGGATGCCAGAATTTATCGCGATCGCTGACGAGGGCCGAAAGGAACGCACCGCCATGGCCCAGCTTCGGCGCAGAGCCTCCATCGCCAGGAACAGCCTGCGGCAGACCTTCGAGACCTATCAGGAACAAGGCATCCGCGATCCTGAAATCCCCGCTCTCAAAGCGGCGTTCGATCAAACAGCGAAAACCCTCAGACAGATAGAGGTATCGGAGCGACTGGCCCATGTTGTTTCTGAACTTGAATCACTGGCGGCCACGGCCAGGGAAGCTCTCGAAATCGCTTTGACATACGGCACAAGCAAGCCGGCCGATGTCCAAGCCACTGTGAATATGTCCCCCAAGGGGCACGAGAATGTGCCCCACCATTACAACTACAAACCAACCTTAAATCCTTTACAGGATACAGTAATGGCATTGGGAAGGAGTAGCGCCCTTCCGGCGACCCCACCCCCGCCGACCGACCTGGGCGGTGAAGGCCGACCGGAAAAAGCAAGAACAGCACGAACAGACCGTGGAGCCCATGGCACTGTGACGCCCGACGAAATCGTGCGCCTGGCCCCACGGCTCCGCCCATATCTGACGACACCGGCCCCGCGCTGGACGGATCTAGTCGAAGCCGCAGACTGGCTGCGGCACGACCTCGGCGTGTCCAAACCGCTATGGGGCGATGCCTGCCTCACAATCGGACGGGAGAGAGCCGCGATTGCGCTTGCGATCGTCTCAGCTAAGCCGACCGAGCACTTCAAAAGCGGGCCAGCCGGATATTTTCATGGAATGATCGCCAAGGCGAAAGCCGGCGAACTCAATCTCGACCGCACCATTTGGGCTCTACGGCGCAAGGCCCCGCACTCGGCCGAGCCCCAATGCCACTAATCCCGTTTGTCTTTTTGCCGGTTTTTCCTTTATCGTCCTGGCAGTTGATGGTAATATCGTCGCGATGCTGAAAGAGGTTTTCATGGCCCGCCGCCCACCTTCACCCGTTGAGGAAGCTCCGGAGCCCGCACCGGGCGCGGGCACACGGAAAGCGAAAGCAACCAATGTCGCGATGATCCGCGTCAATCTGCCGCCGGAGATCCATCGCAAACTCTGGCAAATGCGGATTGATACGCGCCAGAGCATTCAGCAGATCGTGACTGATATTCTCGCGGAAAAGCTCGCGGAGATGGACAAGTGAGCGTTTCCGGAAACGCCGCACAATCTCCGTTTCCGGAAACGGGGCACGCGATCAGTCCGCGATCAACCGAGCGTGTTCGGCGCTACCGCGCCAACCGTGATGTGGTCAGGGTCGAGGTTGAAGTCCCGACCCAAGATGACGCGCTGGCGGTAAAGCGTTTCGCGCGCCAGCGCCGCGAGGCCGCTGCTCATCCAATCCCCATAATGTCGGCTGTTCCGCCAAGCAGTGACAACCTGGCCGACGTGATCGCAGAGCTAAGCCCCGCCGCCAGAGCAGCGGTTGAAACATTCGCGCGGGCCGTGGCGACCGCCGCAGAACATGACCTGATCGATCGCGCCGGGCGGGTTGCCACAAACTATGATGATGCCGTGCGACGTTCATCCCATGGCCGCAAGGTTGCCGCCTGATACCATGAGCATCTGCCGGCGGCTTCATCTGGAAGCTCGCGATCCTGGCCGGAATTGTTTTCGACACTGGCAGCTCGATGCCCAGCTCGACCTATTCGGTCGCTACCTGGTTCAAATTACCTACGGTCGAATCGGCGGGCAGGGCCGGACCATTACTCGATCTTTCACCGATGCCAGGGAGGCGTCGCGATATATCCGCAATGCCATCGCGCGACGCCGCTCGTCGCCGCGCCGGATCGGCATACCCTACCGCGTTCTGATTGATGAGAGTTGGCCGGCCGCCGAAAGGGCAACCGGCTAAAAGAAGCGCCCGATCGCGATGCCGATGGCCAGGATGGCCAGCCCACCGAACGTCACATAAACGATGTATTCAACCCGGCGAACGACACGGCTGAATTGATCAATCTGAGCTAGCGTGCGTTGCCCGACTGCTTGAGCGGAGCCCTCTGTCGCTCCGCTCAGAAGCGTGATCCCGTCACGAAAAGCTGCGGCGATGTTTTCTTCCAGCATCTCCGACAGCTCATTCGCTCGGTGGCCGAAGCCTTCATTGTGCTTCTCAAGCAGTATTCGAACCTGTCGGTCAGCCGCATTTGCGGCTGCCGTCCCAGCCATCGCCGCAACCCGGTCCACCATACCCTCCAAAAGCCGGTGGTTAAGCAGAGCAGCGATGATGATCGGGTCATCTAATGAGAGCGCTTGTCGGGTTTCTTTAAAAACATCATCGACAAGCTGCTTTACGTCGATCTTAACTGCAACGGCCTCGGGCGATACCGTTCCCTCGGGCACTACACAGATCCTTTCTGCATTTCCTCGAACATCTGGCGCTGCATCATCTTAAATCTCTGGCGCTCCATCACGAAGAAGGGCACGCCGGTATCAGGCCGCGGTTCGCCAGCCGCAGCTTGGCCGAATGTCATGCCCAGCTTGCGGACCTCCTGGATATCGCGAGCGAACATCTGGCTTCGTGGCGCCGGTAAAACGACGGTAGAACGGATGCGCCCCCAAAACTCCTTGACCACTCCGAGATCCTCAAACTTTATATTCTTTAGGGCGACGGGACCGTGAAGCTCATTAAGCCATACGACCGGGCGAATCGTCTCTGGCAGACCGTTCATCAACTGCTCAAATCCGTCTATCGTCGTAGATGCGGCGTCACCACCAGCAACAACGATATGGGGCACTACCTCTTTTCCCGAATCGGCCAACACTTCAAAAGCACCACTCTCGGCGCAGTAGTTCATCAAGGGCAGGAATGTCGATGAACCGTTGTCTATGATCGAAAATATATCCGGAGCGGTGACCGCTTCCATCAGACGATCAAACCGGCTCGGATCAATTGAATGATCCTGCCCTAGTATCTCGACCAGCTCGACATTGAATTGCTTATACGTCGTGAACGTGGGATTCTGCGGGTCAGTGTCAAAGCAACGAAGTTGCGATACTCGCGTTGAAAAAAAGTCGGCAAGTAGAGTCGCTATAAATGATTTTCCGACACCACCCTTACCCTGCAAGACTAAGTGAACCTCATTCTTTCGGTTTCCCCTTACTTCCGTAAACGAGTCTGTCGATGTCTGGGACTCTTGTGACAAATCGCTTTGGTTCGTGGCGGGTTTGGCTTGGCTGGCCATTCGGTTGCTCCTGATTTTGAGATGAGGGGGATGGCTGGGAGGGCGGTATGGGTAGCGCTGGCGGCTGGTCCAAAGAGGCTGCCCTGGCAGGCGGAGACGGTTTACTGGTGACACGCCCCCCCCGCGAACCCGCTTTGCCGGTAATTTCACGGGCCACAAACTGTCGGAACCACTCGTAGCCAGACGGGATGCGGTCTTTCAGCTCGTCGTAGATCATAATCACGGGCTTATGGGCCGCCAGCCCGGCTTCAATTTCCGGGCGCAGCGCATGAAGCACGACCTTCATTGCACCCTTTCGGGGTTTTGAAGCGGAATTTTTCACAAAATTTCTATACCCGACGACGAACCGTGAGCGCAATGGCAATCGTCGCTATTATCGTTGGATATCGTTGGATATCATTCGTTGATCGACGGATTTCCATGGGTATCATTTGCAGATCGTTGGATATCGTTGGATATCATTCGTTTCTCCCCTCGACCAACGAAAACCAAACGAGAGACCATCAATGCCCATACGATCTCCATACTTGGAGTAGCAGGCAAGATGGGTGTTTGTAGTCACAAACACGATGGGCTATACCTTACTCGCCTGCGGCTCGACGGGCAAGAAACTGGCGCACAGCGCCAGTAGGAAAGGGGATGACACCAATGAGACGGCCAAGCACGCGGAAGCCGAGAGCGGAGAAGGAGCCTCGCCAAACCTATCTCCGGTTCAGGTGCTCTTTGCGCGAACGGGCCTTGGTCGAGACCCGTGCGGCATCCGTAGACATGCGCTTGAGCGATTATCTCCGGGCCGCCGCTCTACACGGCGAGATCCGTTCAAAGGCTGACAAGCACGCGGTTCGCGCCCTCGCCGGGTTCACCGGCGAACTCGGGCGGCTAGGGGGGCTGTTGAAGCTCTGGCTATCAGAACGGCGCGGCGACGGAGCGGCGGCGATCGAGGTGGACCGGGTATTGGGTCAGATTTCCGCGACGATCACACGCATGGACGAGGAAATGGAGCGGCTATGATCGTCCGGCGCGTTCCTCCAAAGGCCACACGGGCCGGCGGCTTCCGCCGGTTGGGGCAATACGTCATTGCCCCTGTTGTGCCAGGCAGCGGGCCGACGCCAGACGGCGGCGTCGAAGCCCTTGGGTCTTACATCGCTGATCAATCCCGGCACGCTGACCGGGTTGAATGGACGCGCGTCACGAACTGTCAGGCTGCGACCGTCCGGGGCGCCATATCGGAAATCGACGCAACCCAGGCTCTCAACACCCGCTCGAAGGCCGATCCGAATTACCACCTGGTCATCGCCTTTCCGCCGGGCGAGACGCCAACGCGCGAGCAGATCGAGGACATTGAGGACACGCTGGTCCGGGGCCTTGGCCTTGGGGCTCATCAGCGGATTTCTGCGCTGCACAACGACAAGGCACATCTGCATCTGCATGTGGCGATCAATCTGATTCATCCAGAGACGTTCAAAGCAGCGAAGATTTTTCGGGATCACACGACGTTGGCGCAGTTGGCGGCGGGGCTAGAGGTAAAGCATGGCCTGGAACGAACCAGCCATGAGATTCCCAACGAAAGGGGCGGGCGCACGCCGGAGGCCGCGAAAACGATGGAGACTCACACGGCACAGGAGCCGTTTGTTGCTTGGGTCCGCCGCGTCGCGGGCGATGCGCTGGTTGCAGCCGGACAGGGCGAAGGCGGGTGGCAATCATTGCACGAGGCCGCTGCGCGCTATGGGCTCGAAATCCGACCGCGCGGCGCGGGCCTGGTCATTGCCAAGGCCGACGAACCGGCCTTGATGATGAAGGCAAGCGATCTTGACCGTTCGCTATCCTTCAAAAGCCTGGTTGATCGGCATGGTGCATTCGCACCGGCTTCTGCAGAAACCGGGCGGGCCGCGCCCGAGGCGGTTTATATCCGGGCGGTTCCACCTGAAAAGCGTGTGGATCAGACACTTTGGTCTCGCTACGTCGAGCAGCGGGACCGCGCCCTGATGGATCGTGGTCTCGCCATTGCAGATATCAACGCACATGATCGGCGGTATCGTGACGCTGTATCTGCGCACTACGCCGCCAAATTCGCCGAAATCAAGCGCCTTAAGCTTACAATGGGGATTGACCCCCGCATTCGCTATGACGCGCTGAAACGCGAGCAGGCCAGCGTCCTACGGCGGCATCGTGAGGCGACCACGACAAAGCGGGAGGCGGCAAGGGCCAGCCACACCGTTATGAGCTGGCCCGATTGGCTCCGCCAGCAAGCTGAAATGGGTGACACCGCATCGGTTAATGCGCTTCGGGGTATGGCGACAAAGCAGGCCCGGTTTACCGACACACTGGTTCGCTGCCCCGCAAACGCCGGAAAGACTGTTGCCGCGCTTGGCGTGAAGCCGAAAATGTCTCGCAACGGCGATGCCACCTATCGGTTGCCTGATGGTGGCGCTGTCGTGGAGAAAAAGGATGGGCTAACCATGCCTCAGCCGTCCCGTGGCGCTGCCGTCCTGGTTCTGGAAATGGCCCGTGATCGTGCGAACGGTGCCCCGCTCGCGGTGGATGGTAATGCGGATCAGAAGCGGGCGCTGCTCGATGCCGCCGTCCAGGGGCGGTTCGATATTCGGTTCGCTGATGCGGCTATGGAGACCGAGCGGGATCGTCGGGTCCGCGAGCTGGACGAGGAACAAGGGTTCACAGTGCCCGAGAGACGCCAACAGACATTGGCAATGTTCATCGCCAACCGCAATGCGTGGCCAGAACCGGGTGACATGACTTTTCATCGGCCATTAGCTGAAACCGATGCTGGTGAAGCAACATTTGTTGCAACCCTTCGGCTGCGGGGCGTTGATGTAGCTATCTGGCGACAAGGCAATGAGACGTTGGTGCAGGATATCAGTGGACAACCCGCCGCCATCGCTTATACGCTATTGCCGGGCGACCGGGCTGACATAATGGCGATCCGCGAGCCAATGAATCAAGACGCCGAAAACCAGACCGGGAAACCAGTCGAGCGGGGTCGGGATAACGACATGGAGATCGATTGATGGCGGTTTATCGCAACACAACCCATCGCCTGAGAACAGCGAGTGCAGCAGCACTCGCTGTTCTCATTACTATTTTCGCCTATGGCTTTGTGGCTAGCAGTTGGATTGCCAAGGCGCTCGGCTACGTTCCGGCCCTCGGGCGACCGTTAACCGGACATATTTATCCGCCGTTCGCCTGGATTGCCTGGTCGTTCAAATACTATCGGGCAGACCCGCCTGTGTTCGCGCACGCTTATTGGATTTTCATCGTCGTCACGGTTTTTGTGCTTGGTGGCGCGGTCATCGTCGTGGGCATCTCAACTCGCAAGCTGACGGTTTTCAATGACGTTCACGGGTCCGCCCGGTTTCTTGCGAATGCCGACGAGATTCGTAAGGAAACCGGGTTGCTGCCGGCGGTCGGGGACGAAGGAAAGGCAACGGGTGTTTTACTTGCGCTCTGGCAAGAGAAAGTCGGGCGTTTCATCAAGCGCACGCGCACCTATAGTTTGAGGCACGCTCAGATCGAGCATATTCAGCTATTCGGACCGCCCGGCTCCGGTAAAGGAGTCGCCTTTGTTTTCAATGCGATCAACACCTGGGATTCCTCCATGGTGGTACTGGACCGCAAGGGAAGCCTGCACGCCATGGCAAGCGGTTTCCTAGCGAAAAAGGGCTATCGCGTGCTGCGCTGGTCGCCGAATGACGAGAACACAATCGGCATCAATATCCTCGACACGATCCGTATCGGCACGCCCCACGAAACTGGTGACGCCGAGAATTTTTCAAAATCACTACTGCCGCCAAACGCCAGAAGCGACAACAGCTTTTTTACAGATGGGGCGGCTCGCCTGATCGCGACTGTCGTTCTCTACGTCATCTACAGGGTGAGAAAAGAACAAAACCGCAAGGCCACTCTTGCTGATGTCGTGGCGATCTTCGGCACAGCCACCGCGACCACGGCCGATCTCTACAACGCCTTGATGAACAATGACGTTGGCCCCGACGGCCAGCGCCACCAATGGATCGCTGACCAGGGCGCTATGGCGGTGAAGGGGGCAAAATCAGAGCGCACCGACGCGAATATCTTTGAAACCGCATACCAGAAACTGGCGCCGGCAAAAGACCCACTGGTGCAAGCGGCCACGGCCGAGAGCCACTTTCAGCTCGATGATCTTATGAATGGACCAAAAAAGATTGCTCTTTTCCTGGTCCTGCCGCCTGGGGAAAGTAACTTGCAGCGGCTAAGCGGCTTGTTCACGACAATTCTCTCGATGATGATCGAGATACCGACCCGCAAGGAAATCCGCCCGGAAGCGGGCAAAACCAAAATTCCGCATGAGCGGCCTCTCATGATCCTGCTCGACGAAATCGGCAATGTCGGACAGATCAACGCATTACCGAATGCGCTGACACAGCTTCGCGAATATGGTGTGAAAATCATCGGTATTTGGCAATCGATCACCCAAATCAACAAGCAATACGGCAAGGACAATCCCATTCTAGGCGCAAGCGAGATCCAGATGAGTTTTGCGCCAAATGATGAGGATACCGCCAAGTGGCTCTCCTGGCGGCTTGGCGTCACAACCGTAGCCATCGAGAATGTTCAATTGAGTGGTCATCGCTTCGGTATGGGGATGCACAATACAAATCAATCAATGGGCTATCAGAAGCGGCCGTTGATGACCGAAGATGAAACCACGCGGCTGCCTGGCCCAACTAAAGACGCGAACAACATGGTGACAGCGCCGGGCGAAATTCTAATCATGAAACGGGGTGCGAACCCGATCAGAGCGACGCAGGCGCTTTGGTGGGAGATTCCCGTAATCGCAGAGAACGCGACCGTTCCGCCGATCGCACACGCCGACTCTGACAACACGGCTCCACCTTCTCCACCCGCGCCAGGCCCACAGAGCAATTCAGGATATATCGCTCCTGTCGCCAGCGGCAGGCGGCGCTTTGCAACCCGGACGGGGGGAGCGACGCCGGCGTGAACACGAGACGGACGGGCATAATCACATTCCTTTTAGGCGCTGGCATTATTGCGGTAGCCAGCGCCAAACCCGTGATGCTGAACACCACCAGCTCGGAGCCCGAGGGGCTGTATCTCGTGGTTAAGCGGGAACCGGCGCAGGTTGCGCCGGGCCGATATGTGGCCGCGTGTCCGCCAATGTCTCCCATCATCCATCTTGGCGTCATCCGCCACTACCTGGCTACTGGCACATGCCCTGACGGGACGGTACCAGTTTTGAAACAGGTTGAAGCCGTGGCGGGCGAGGCCGTTCACTATTCAGCCGCCGGGATTGCGGTGGATGGGCGGTTATTGCCGAACACCGCCCCGGCCGCGCGCGATCCGCGCGGACGGCCTTTGCCTCATTACCCATTCGGGAACTATGTCGTTGCACCCAATCAAGTATGGCTGCTCTCGACATTTTCGCCCCTCAGTTTTGACGCGCGATATTTCGGCCCGGTGCCGGTCGCCGATATCAAGGCCATCGTCCGGCCGGTTTGGACCCAGCGATGATCGCCGCATATGCCGCTTGCGCGCCATATATCGCGCCGCCAACCCTGGCTGCGGTCATCCGGGTTGAGAGTGGCGACGATCCGCTCGCCATCGATGTAAATGGTATTGGCCGGTTCAAACCGACATCGCGCGCGGATGCAGAAGCGATCGCACAGCATTTCATCGCCCGAGGCCATCGCGTCGATATCGGTCTCATGCAGGTGGACAGCACGAACCTCGCCAGTCTCGGCGTCACGGTCCGCGATATGCTTGACCCTTGCAAGAACATCCGCGCCGGCGCCACGATTTTATCCGACGACTACCAGAATGCGCTTGCGGCGGGCCAGCACGGCCAGCGGGCATTGGCGGCGGCCTTATCGGCCTACAACACGGGCAGCCTTACAGCAGGATTTCTAAATGGGTATGTCGCTCGATATCATATGACCATCCGCCTGCCTGGCACACTGACCACGGCGCCGATGACCGTCTATCGCACTGGCGATACCGCTTCCCACGCAGATCAGGCTTCCACCGTCAAAGCCGGATCTACCACCGCACCTTCCATGACGGTCTATCGAAAGGACAATTCATGAACCCGCCGCGACAGCTCCGTTCAACAGATCCTGCCGACATTATGCGGCCCGGTTACGTGGTCGAGATCGATCACGATCTTGCCGATCAACTCGGCGCTTTTGTCGAGGACGCGATATCTCTCGATGACGCGATCGATTCAGACATCGATATCGAGGAGCAAGACGATGGCCAGCAATGACTATGCGGAAAAGGTTGCTGGGGTTCTCATCCAGCAATTGAAAGATGGGACCGCCCCATGGATCAAGCCCTGGCAGCCTGGCGCTGACCGCAGCCTGCCGTATAACGGCTCTACAGGCGTTCCCTACAAAGGGGCCAATTCCCTTTATTTGTATGCGGTTGGCCAGGTGCGAGGTTATGACGACAATCGCTGGCTGACTTATGTGCAGGCGGAAAAGCTCGGTGCGCAGGTGCGGCGCGGTGAAACGAGCACCAAAATACAATTCTGGCAATGGACAAGCCGTGTTGCGATGACCAATGATGCTGGTCAGCCCCTCAAAAACGAGAAAGGCGATCCTCTTTATCAAATCATCCAGCACGAAAAGCCGCTGATTCGCGGTGCTGCCGTGTTTAACGCGGCGCAGATCGACGGGTTGTCGCCGGCCGAGGTCAGGCCCGTGCCGCCGATGGAAGAACGCCATGAACGAGCAGCCAGATTGCTTGAGGCGTCACAGGCCCTCATTCGGGAAGTGTCCGGGGACAGGGCCTATTACAGCCTCACCACCGATGAGATCACGGTCCCCGACCGTAGGCAATTCGTGGCGCAGGACGGCACACCAGCCCTTGATGGTTTTTTCGCCACGGCGCTGCACGAGCTGGGGCACTGGACAGGTCATCCCGATCGGCTCAACCGCGATATGGCGCACCCTTTTGGTTCTGACGGCTACGCCCGTGAAGAACTTCGCGCCGAAATCGCCAGCATGATGTTGGGCGAAGAACTCGGCATTGGGCATGATCCAGGGCAACACGCTGCTTATGTCGGCTCATGGATCAAAGCGCTCGAAAATGATCCGCAAGAGATTTTTCGTGCCTCCACCGCCGCGCAAAACATCATGAATTATGTCTTGGCCTTTGAAAAAGCCAAGGACGTGACCACTGACGAGACTGTCGAAGCTGAGGCCCGCAAGCCGGCCCGCAGCATCGCGCGCCAGCCGGACCTTCTTGAGCAGCAGGAGACAGAAGTGGCAAACAACAAACGCCGGTATCTAGCCGTTCCTTATGCCGAAAAAGATGAAGCCCGCGGGCTTGGCGCGCGCTGGGATAAAGCGGCCAAAGCCTGGTGGATTGGCGCCTCAGTAGATCCGGCCCCGTTCTCACGATGGATTGAGGGAACGAACAACATCACCGCAGAGCCAACAGCCGACCCACAGACAGCGTTCGCCGAGGCTCTGCGAACGGCAGGGCTCAAACTGCAAGGTGCGCCCGTCATGGATGGCACGATCCATCGTGTGGCCGTTGATGGCGATCGCGGCGCACAGCGTAGCGGCGCCTATGTCGGATATCTCGACGGCCGACCGGCCGGTGTGATTCAAAACTTCAAAACGGGCGCGAAAATCAACTGGAAATCCGACCTCGATGCGCCGATGGACAAGGATGCCGCCGCCAGACTCGCCGCCGAGGCCGCTCAGCGACGGCAAGAGCGCGACCAGGCCATCCGCGCAGAGCAAGCGGAAGCCGCCAATAAGGCGGTCGCACAGCTCCGGGACGCGCAGGCCGTCACCGAACACGAATATCTTTCCCGAAAAGGGATCGAGGCACATGGGCTGAAACAGGATGCCATCGGCCGCCTGATGGTGCCGATCGCCGACTATGAAGGCAAAATCGCTTCGCTTCAAACGATCGACGCTGACGGCACCAAGGGGTTCATGAAGGGCGGTAAAATCGCCGGCGGCCAACACATGATTGGCGATAACGATCCAACCAAACCCCTCTACATTGCCGAAGGGTTTGCTACCGGCGCGACGATCCACCAAATGACCGGCGAAGCCGTCTCTGTCGCATTCAATGCGAGCAATCTTCTGCCGGTAGCAGAAGCCGCGCGGGAAAAATGGCCCGACCGGATGATCATTATCGTCGCTGACAACGATGAAGCCTTGACCAGAAAAACCTATCCAGATGGCCGGCCGATGCCCAATATTGGGGTTGAAAAGGCCGAGGCGGCCGGCCGAGCCATCGGTGCCCCCGTTGTCATTCCCCCCGCCGGACCTGGCGGACAGTCCGCCGATTGGAACGATCACCGCCAGAGCGTTGGGCAAGAACAAGCTATGCGCGAGTTCAAGGAGCGGCAGACGGTGGCGATGATAGAATTGCGGGTCGATCGCGAAATCGCCCGCGAGAATGAAATGATTGCGCTCGGCCAGAACCCGAACGATGCAACGCGGGACGCCACACGGGACATTGTTGAGACCGAAGCCCAGGCGGTTCTAGCACCTCGCGCGGAGCAGGAAGCCGAGCGCATCGAGGTTGAACAGGAAATGGATTAGCTGGTGATGCGGCAGCCCTCCCCGCGTCCGGGTACGGTCTGCCGCCAATGCCTTGCACGCCAATACAGAAAATAGCGGAGCGGTCGGCATAAGATGCCTCGCGAATAACCGCTGCGATTGACGGTTTTCCTTGTATTTTTGGGGTATCTATGGCATTATGCCTTTTCGGCATTATGCCTTTTCGGCGTTTGGATGGAGGGTTGATGTGTTATGCGTGGCAAGACGAAACTTCTGGACGAGTTTGTGTTGTTCACCCTGGTCGAGCCGGTTTTCACGGTATTGCTGGGGTTGGCCGGCGTCATCGTTGCGATCGTGCGGTTGAGCTGGACTGTCCTGCTCGGCTTCCTGCTGATCGGGTGGATCAGTGAGACTGTCCTGGCTTTGATCGCCTGGAACGAGCGTGGGCTGATATTCTGGTTCTATTTCGGCGGTATCTTCCTGGCGGGCCTGATCGCCAAGCGGATTGCCACGTTCCCTGTGAAAAAAGGGGCAGAGTGGGTTATGGCCGGTGGACTTAAGCGACGAGTTCATGATGAACCCTTTGCGGACGTGCCGGATCATCGTCCTGTCATCCAATTCGCTGCCAGCCACCGAGCATAAGATGCGCTACCGCTATAGACCCCGTTCGCATCTGCTTGGCATAGGCATCCTTCTGTTTGGTTTGTATGTCGTGCATCACCCGTGGCTGGCTCAAGCGATCAAGAACAGTCTGTCCGATGGTCAGTTGCCGAGCCTTGGTTTCAGCAATGTCGCCACCTCTAGTCCGGCGTTGGGGCAGGTCAGCTCGCTTTCCGGCCTACCCAACCCGGCCCTGACGCCTGGTGCTCTCAACAGCATGGTCACGCCAGATGATCTTTACAACACCATTTGCCGGCGGGGATGGACGCGGACGGTGCGGCCGGACGAGGACTACACCGAACGGCTGAAACGCGACCAGATCCGGCAATATGGCTACGCCGATCGGCGCTTGGGCGCTTATGAGGAAGATCACCTGGTCAGCCTGGAACTCGGCGGATCACCAACATCGCCTAAAAATCTTTGGCCGGAGCCGCACCAAGCAGCAGGAGGGTGGGGAAGTTACGCCAAGGATCGACTGGAAAATCGTCTCAACCATCTGGTCTGCAACCATGAAATTTCTCTGGCGGACGCCCAAACCATGATCGCTACGAACTGGATTGCCGCCTATCAGCGGTATGTCGGCTCGACGCCCGATAATCGGCCGTCTTACTAACCCCCCATTCCTTGGCGTCTCTCTAAGCCGGCACCTGGTGCCGGCATTTTTTTGTTTCAGGGTTTCCGCTACAGTGATCTGCCAGCGGCGCCAGCGCCGCCGGCTTCATCAGGCGGGACTTCATGGTGATCCGAGGGCAAATACCAGACAAGCGGCGAAAGCCGAGGCCAACGCCTGAGCGGGCTGTATTTGGCGCGAATTTCAAGGCGGCAAGGGAGAGGCTTGGCTTAAGCCAGCGCGAGGCGGCCAGAAGATTGAAGGTGAATCAGCCGTTGCTCAGCGCGGTTGAAAACGGCGCGGCCAATCCGACCATCGAAAGGATGGCTCTGCTCGCGCGGTTTGTGGGGATGCCGCTTTTCGAGCTGTTGCGGCTGCCAGCGATAGACGAAACAATAGACACTATGCCTCCCGGCGACGACAGCGAATGCGACGACGCCGGGAGGGAGTAATTTAGAAGCGGTATGCGACGCCAACTGTGACGACCGGCCACCAGTTCAGAAAATTGAGTTTCGAGTTGACCGAATGCTGGGCTGCGGCGACATCCGCCGCGAGCTTCGGATTGCTCGCCGCGCCGGTTGCGCTCAGGCGCACTTGCGGATTGCCTTCATACATGGCGCCTGCATTGGCCAAGAAGGTCCACCGGCCGCCATCGAAGGGATTGCCCCAGCCTATTCCGACATAGGGCGCGACCCGGTTAAAATGGGTCTTGCCGCTCATCGAGCCGACCTCAGACGCCGTGTAGCGATCGCCATTGATCGTATAGACCCCGCCGGCGTCCGGGGTTGCCGTCGCCGAGACCTGGTTCTGATTGATGAACACGCCGGCATCGAGCGATAGATTCCCGTGGAACGGATACCACGCGAGAACGACAGGGATCGCGCCAAGCCGCAGGTGCGAACTGAAATGTGCGTTATCGGCAGTGAAGTTGAAATTATGCCCGAACCGGGACAGGCCGACATTGAGATTCAAGGTGTGGGGCACGAGCTGGGTTGAAATGCCCCCGCCGATACCTTCTGTGCCGACACCAAGATTCACCGCCACGGGCGGCATGGTGACAGCGGCATGAGCGATGCCTGGCCCAACGAGGACCGCGGATAGAGCGAGAACGGAAAGCGCCTTTTTCATGAAACATCTCCTGTTGCAAGCGGTGAAGCCGCAATCAGGAATAGCATTTCAATGCGATACTCTCAAGCCTATCACTTTAGATTATTCCATACTGTGCGCGCATATTTTTCGTTCCATTGTGGCGTATGTGAGTTGTAGTCGCCCACATGCTGCCAGTATTGCGCGGGATCGTGCGGATCGGCGCCCGCCATCGCCTGCGCCAAAATCCAAGCGCCCAGCGAGACGTTAAGGCAGCCATTATTGAGCACCATCGATCGTGAGATTCCGGCTCGGGCCAACGTCGGCAGCCAGGTCGAGTTGATCTGTGCCGGCCCCATATCGTAGCTGCCATTGGCGTTGTGATGGATCTGCCCAACAACGCCGCCCTCGGTGCGCAAAACCGCAGAAAACAAGGCGACGGGTAGATGATAAAACCGGGCCGCGCCCTGGATACAGGCTGCGGTCACTTCACCCGGACGGTCACTCGTCTTTGCGTCGGCTGGTAGCTCTGGCGCAGGCGACGTTTCCGGGGCGGCGGCCTTGAGTCCTGACTGCATCTGATCGAACGCCAGAACCCACGCCCCCGCTTCGATATTCGTACAGCGGTCATGTATGACCTTGGCGGGCTCAAACCCGACGCGGCCGAGGATGCTAAGCCACGCGCCCGGTATGTGCATTGGACCCACCCCGCCCGCACTTGCGGGGCGGGATATGACCGCTTCGATCGCCGGCACACTGACCCCATAATGAGAGGCGGCGAGAGATACACATGCCAGGGCCATCGGTTATCCCGACACCTTTTGAAAAATCACAGAGTGAGACGGGGTTTTCGAGCGATAACGCCGGTGCTGTACAAACCCGTAATCCGCAAATAGCATCCCCATGTTCTTGGCGTTGAACCATTGCAGATGCTCGGGCGGGCAGATGTCACCCCATCGCGCAAGATCACCCGGCACGGCCGAATGGCCCGCGTCCGGCGCGGATATATAGGCAAAGCCCTGCGGCCTGACACATTCGCGTAGCGTCATCATGTACTCGTGCGGATCGAGAACATGTTCCAACACTTCCGACGAAAAGACGAAATCAAACTGCTCGCCGCGACTGGCGAAATCGGCCAGCGGTTCCGCGTAGAAGCGGTGCTGTGGAAACTCACGCTTGGCATAGGCGATGCTGTTTTCGGAAATATCAACACCAACCGCCTCGCGGGCAAACCGGCCAAGTGCCGCCACCATGAAGCCGCCGCCACAACCAAGATCAAGAATGCGGCGGCCTGCGACGTAGCGAATGAACAAGAGGCTTTGCCAGAACCCTCTCCACTTCCGATCGAAGGCTTTCGGGTAAAAGGTCTCCGTCGCGCCACGATAATTCTTGGCATAGTGATCAATCACCACTGAAAGCGCGGGCCGCGGCGACACGAACAGAAACTCACATTGTTCGCACCGCCGCACTGGAAATCCGTCTTTCTCTAGAGCCAGATTGGTTGCGCCGCGACAGACTTCACACGCCAAATCATACTCTACCATATTCGCCAACATCTATGATTTACCTTGTTACCATGAGTGAGCAGGACATATTCGATCCAACAACATCAAAATAGTCACCAGCGGGTACAATCGCTGACGCCGACGGTATGCCTGCGAAATTCGCGTCACTACCGCCCTCCTGGATCTGACCATTACTTGAAGATATCTGCTGTCCGGCCTGATTGCGAACTATGATCGTCACGTTTTCGACATAGCCCGATGAATACGGCGTGCTATTGCAATTCGACGCCAGAAACATCGGACCCGACCCCGTGTTTTGATACCAGGTGCCGTTGCCTACACCCATCTGATAGGATTGTGTGAACCCCGTGCCGCCCGCCGCCTGCCAAGTGCCGTTCACACACGCCATGAGCTGGCCCGAGCCATTCGCGTTCGCCGCAATCTCACCATTCGGGTTGCAGCCCCCACCTTGATTGGCGCCGCCAAATGCAGTGCCTAGTTCGAGACGCGATCCCACAGTGAATGTATCAGTTACACCGGCATAGCCATTGTTGTAGGCATAGAAGGATTGCCCACCACCTGGTTTGTTCACATACATCGCACCATTTGTTGCAATGGATGCGTTGTTGTTCGAGCCATCATCGGGCACGTTTATCGAAACGTAGGCGCCGCTCGAATTATCTGCTCCTATAAATGCTTGAGTATTGTTGGACAGACTCGACGTACTGACTCCACCGTTTGGGCTTACAGTTTGTACCTGACCTTGAGTGCCCCCGTTCCCGGTTAGGTCAGCAAGCAGGCTGCCGTTCGTTCCGGCACCGACAGAGCCATTCGCGTATAGATCCCACGTGTGAACACCGCCGCCCCAGCCGGCCGGATAACCGGATGTTGCAGACTGCCCGGCCGCCCCGATCCGCCCGTTCGCCTGTATGTTGTTGGCGTTATTAACGTCATTGTTGCCCATATTCAAAGCGGTCTGCATCGTGTTCAGTTGGGGCTGGCCGGGCACGGCCACCCGGTAGAGGTAATCATTTTCGAGGTTGCCGTTGTTGAACGCCAACAAGGCGGCCAGGTGGCCGGGACCGGGATTCGTATAGCCATTCAGAGCCACGCTCCAATGACCATAGGCACCTTGCGCGGCGGCCGCGCTCAGCGACCCATATTGGCCGTTGTAGGGGACGAACCCGCCTTCCTGGCCGGTTTGCGTGGCAATCGCCGGGGCCTGCTTTTCGGGAATCGTCGCCCCGCCCGTGCTCAGCACAAGGGCTTGGAGCTGACCTGGCGACGGCTGCAAGACCTGCACCACCCAGGTTTGTCCGAACGGATTAGTGGGTGACGTGGATGGCGACAGATAGCCCGTGCTTTCCAGCATCGGGACGGTGATCGTCGCCGGCGAACCGGCCGTGCTGTTCGCTTCGACCGCCGCATAATTTGCCTGAATATAGGCTTGGGCGGCTGTCGCGATCTGGCGCATCTGCCCGGCGGTCGCGGCTGACTGGACGTTGTGGAGGGCCGCTTCCTGGTAAGAGATCACTGGCCGGACCGCGAGCAGGCCGATCAATACCGCAAACAACGCACCTAATATCGGTCCCATGTCAGCCTCCTAGCTGCACAACAGAAATCATGTCACCAGAAGGGATGCCCGCCGGCAGTGTGCCCATTGTTCCATAGGCCGGTGTGTTCCACACTGTGCCCTCGGCACGGCCGATCGATACATCGCCGCCAAACTGCATCACGGTCTCGGCGACTGTCCCAGTCGGCGCTGGCGCCCACGTGTAGACAATTCGTGATCCGTTCGGGCCTGGCGTAATTAAATTGCCAATGCCAGCAGGCAAATTGCTCACCGCCACCCCCGGCGGAAAAATCAGGAATTGCGGGAGCACATTCGCATTGCCGCCCGTGCCGACGCTGGCGTTTGCCTCAGCGTAGGCCAGGACCGCATTTCTATAAATCATGAAGTCTTGACCTGTCGCCAGCGCTGCCGGCTGCGATGATGCTGCGGGGACGTTTAGCGACTGGACACGATCGATCGCGCCGATTCCAATGAACGACAATACGATCATCACCGACAGAATTGCCCACATCATAGCGTACCGCCCCCCAAAAATAGCCGACGTTGGCGTTCAATCTCGCTTCCGAGCTGGTCGAAATTTCCCGACCGGATGGCCGAGCGCACCTGGTCGCGAGTGCCGTCAACCACCAGCAACGGAGATACCGTCAAGAGCCGATCCGGTGGCGATGAACGGCCGGGCAGCCCAGGCGGTAACGGCACGCCAGGCATAAGACGGGGGTTGCGCAATGTCAGATGAAATACCGCCGTCAGGGCGTGGGCGAGAGCGTCCTTTTGATCGCCCGTCGAGCGGGCGAATCGCAACAATCCGGTTTGTAGATCCGGACCGTGAAACGTCGTGACGACAGGATGTCCGGACGTGCTCAAATTCAGCACCTCGCGGGCGGCGATATCGGTCTTGACTTCGCCACAAAACAACAAATTGGCTGCACTACGGAGCATTCCCCGCAGCGCTGGTCCCATATCATCGTCCGATTCTACTTCGGTCTGATAAACGATACCTTTACCGTGCCGGCCTTCCAGATCCATCTCGATCGGCGCCTCGACCGTCATGGCAACGCCGCCATGGCGCGAGATATATTCCACAGTGAAGCTCGATGCCGCGGTGGTTTTGCCAGCCGCCATCGAGCCGATGAACAGGATTAAGCCGTTCCGCACAGGGTGGCTCAATAGCCGATCGACAACAGCAGCGGGCATTCCCAGCTCGATGAGCGGCTTCGGCGTGCCTGCGAAACGCCGGCAGACGAATAGCGGTTCGATATGGGCGGTCATCAATGGTTTGACCCGCAACCGCTCCCGGCGGGCCGTGCCCCACTCAATGCTAAATGATTGGGTTGTCGAACGGGCCAGCAGATCGCGCCTCAGCCCCTGGATCTCCGGGAATAATGCCTCGGGCACGAACTCCATCTCGCGCGTGTCCGGCGTCGCTTTCAACCAAGACGACGCCGGATCACCGCTCACGAAGAGATCAGAAAACGGGAGATCAAGAAGCTCCACTGTCGCTCCTGATTACGAGGCGAACGTGAACTGAATCTGATTGTTGCCGCCAGACGTGCATTGCGTCGCCACGGTGCCCGGATCAACCGGCGAGGTGTCTGCCGTGCCGTTGATCGAGATACTTTTGTAGGACGACACTGCCGTCGCCAGCTTGTTGCAAGCCGCCTGCGGGATGCCCGCGAGAATGATATCGAACTCGCCAGGGTTGGCGTCCGGCTGCACCGTCACAGCGCCCGCCCACGGGTCGAGCAGTGTATTGCCGCTGACCATGCTATTCGGCGCTGCTTTCGCTGAAATCACCACGGTATCGCTCAGAGACGCAGTGCTGGCCGTCCCGCCATAAAGTTGCGCGACATTCGATTGGAGTGTGGTGACATCCGCCGCTGCGGTCGATACCTTGTTGCTTGACAGGGCTTCATAAAGCACCACGACAACCGCAACAATCGCGAGTAGTCCAAGCAAATACTTGAACAGGGTGCCAAGAATTTCCGACATGAGCTTCTACCTCCTTAAGACAGACCGGGGACATTCCCGATCTGGATCGACAAACTGTTGATGCCGAGCAACACGATCAGCATCAGGGCATACATCGCGATATCGAACGCGAAACCGAGGGCTCGCACGCGGGCTTTCGTGATCCATTCCAACTCATCGGCCCACTGCACCGCACGGCGCATAATCCGCTCGGGGAAGTCATCGAAGTCCGACATGGAGCCGATATCATCGATCAGTTCCGGGTTCGGAAAACCAAAGCCAGACGTTTCCAGCGCGGGCGCGAGGCCCTGCCCGTTCAACATCCGCCGCCTGACCGTTATAAGCCGCTGACGCAGCCATGGCGTTGCAAAGCGTGCCTGATCTTCCAGCACGCGCGTATCACTCATCCCGGCCCGCAACATCGAGGCGAATGTCAGCAGCCACACATACCCCTGAATGTCGCGATAGAAATTGAAAGGGAAAAACCGCTCAGCGATGACACGTTGCGCGCCGATCCACCGGGGCAACGCCCAAGTAGTCCATCCGGCACCGCCGACCAGTAGCCCGACCGGAATCAGCATCCACGGGCCGGTCGCAAAATTACCCAACGTGTAAAGCAATGCGCCCGCACCATGAACTGCATCAGCAGGCACTGTCTTGGCAATGCTCGGCAAGAAGAACGTCCCAATTGCCCACAACATGCCGTAGATCGCGAACAGGTAGACGAGCGGTGTCGTGAAGGCGCTGACCATCGTTCGCCTCACATTCGCGATCCTTGCCTTGGATTCCACGAGCAGGTCGAACGCCTGCTCGATCCGACCAGCGGTTTCACCGCCGGCGATCGTCAAGGCTTCATCCATCGGCACCCAGCGGCGCAGGGCGACGGATAACTGCCCACCGTCGCGCATCCGTCGAATCACGTCCTCGACCACCATGACACAACTTTTGCGCTTCTGGCGTTTCAGGCGACGGACGAACGTCTCAAGCGCCGCGATCTCCCCGATATGATTGCCGACCTGCACCGACATATGCCGATATAGTGCGGAGCGGACGGACCACGAGAATGCCAGCCGGTTCAACCACGTCTCGAATGAGCCTCCTTTCAGACTCACCCCATTCTTTGGTGTCATCCGGTCGATGAACGACCGGGCGCGTTTCAGGGTGGCGCTCATTCGTCCACCCTATCCGCCGGCACAACCACATCGACATACTCCCCGACATCGCGCGGATCGATCCGTCCTGCCATTACACCATCCATGGCTGTATGCAGCACTGACCAATCGGCATCTGCGCGCATCCGATAATTCTTACGGGCGGTGTCGGCGCCGTGATCGACAAAATCGCGCATCAAATCAGCGTCAGTAACAATAACCTCGGCGATGGCGATCCGGCGGCTGGTGCCATCGTGGTGGCAGGCCGCACATCCCGCCCCCCGCAACCGCACGCCCGACAGATCCCCATAATGCGCCCATGCGGCCGCATAGGTGTCCAGCACCGCCCGCAGGCGAGGCCAGAGGGCATCGCTGGCTGCGTCCGCCAGGGGTACGGCACAATGCGGGCAGAGTTGCGGCACAAGCCTCTGATTGACGATCCCACGGATCATCTTGCTATTGCAGAACATCTTACGCGGCAGACGAGCCGCATCCATGATTTCGATGCGATCTGGCACGGAGAATGGATCTTCGGTGTGGATCGTGCTGAAAACTTTATGGCCGGTCAATGATGCCTCGAAAGCCGTTAACGCCACGCCAACAGAACGGATTTCGCCAAGGAAAATCAAATCCGGGTCCATCCGAAGCGAATGGCGGAGATAATCACCAAAGGCATCGCCTTCATCATCGCCTGCCTCATCGCCCGTAATGGATAGCTGCACGGCCCATGGCATCGGGTATTCTACGGGCTTTTCGATCGAGACAAGCCGCCGCCTGGGCGATAACCGCGCCGATTCACGCAGCAACTCATAAATCGAAGTGGTTTTGCCAGAGCCCGTTGGCCCTGTGAACAGAACGATCCCGCTCGATCCCTCAATCAGAAACCGCAACTTGTCTGCCTGTTTGGCCTGGTAGCCCATTTCTTCAAGCCGCAGGATTCCATCGGGGCGGCGAGGATAGTCTAAGACGGCTTTTCCGACTCCTTGTTTGCGGGCCGCCGCAGTGTCCAGGTATTGCAAGCGCAGAATCATGAAGCCGCCGCCAACTTCCACAGGATGCGCTGGGCCGCGAACGATGCGGACTGATGATAGCCCGAACTCCTGCACAATTGGCCCGCTGATCTGCGCATTCTGCGTTTCCAGCGGGGTGAACGACGCATCCTTGACGACAGCGATTCCTTGGTAAAACGCCCGGATGATCGCTTCGCCTTCTTCTTGTGTCAGCCGTTCCGCAACGCGCAGCTCGCCCTTCACGCGGAACTGAACCTCTGTGTGCGATCCGCGCAGCAGAATATGAATATCAGACGCGGTATAGCTCGCGGCCCGCGCCAACATCGTCATGGCCGCCTCACGGTTTTCGAGCGCTGCCTCATTGCCCGGCGATGGCGACCGCATAGTGGGGCGAAAGCCATTTCGCCGCCACTCAACGATCTCATCGAGATCGAGCGAGACCACCTCGAATTTCACGCCCCGCTGCCGACACCGATCTAGCCATGTCAGCAATAGCGGGTCCGCTTTGCGGCGCGGCTCAACATAAAGTTTCTGCGCCGCGTGATCGAGCGCGATAAATTCGCTCAAATGCTCCGGCAACGCCGGTAGATCACGACCGATACGAACATCATCTTCCATAAATCATCCCCTGAATAGACCAGCCATCAGCTTTTTTTTGCACGAACGTCAGCCTCAATCCTGGTATCTGATCGAACGCGATACCGAACGGCGCCACCGGCAGGGTGAACGCCACTGATTGAGCTGGGATTGGCGGTGGTTTCGTGGTGTCTGTTGAGCCAGGAAGCTGCGGCGGTGCGGGAGGCGCGGAAATCTGCGCCTGCACACCGAGCGGTTGCAGCAGGGCGTAGAGCGCAGCGTCAGCAGCAGCCAGGCCCCGCGCGTCATCTGTCCCATGAGCCAGCGGCGGCCAGGCTATGGATTGCACGACACTATTGCCATCCGACGATAACGCGCCCGCCGGCCTCTCGGCCACGGTCGCACCCATGTCCCGCTTCCATGTCACGGTCGCGCTGGACGCGCCGCAGGCCACACCCGCGTTCACCCAACCATCTTCGGCGACCGGCACCGCCCCGGTCGCATCAGAACACGCCGACAGCCACTCATCTGGCGCGGGCGAACTGAGCAACGGTGAAACCGCCTTCTGTTCCGCCAGGATGCGCGCCCGCTCGGCCGCCAGGGCTTCAAGCCGATGCCGTTGTTCCACCTCGACGTGATGATGCCACAGCCACGCCCCGCCGATGACGACGAGGATCACCCCGATCCCCGGAACGATAACCCGCCAAGGAGATACCGGCTCAACCGATCTGACTGGCACCAGAGCGTCGGAACCCCGTGCCGCTTCTAAGATCGGCAGCAGATCATCCGTCAGCGTGCCTTTGAGATACTTCCAGTCTGCGTAGTTTTCGTGCCGTTGGCGGGCCTCAAGAATGGTCTCGTAACTGCCAATCACATCACCATCGGGCAGGACCGCTTGACCGTCGCGAACCGCCAGATACCACCACAGATCATCGGAAAGCTGGTAGATGCCCAACCAGGGCTGTTCCTGCGACTGCGCGATGGCCGCCGCCAACGAAAACACCCGCTTCGGCTTGCTGTTTTCCACCGCAGGACAAAAACCCGCCTGGATAACCTGGCTGGTCCCACGAACAGCAACCCAATCCGCGCCGAGATCCTTGGCGTCCTCCCGCAGCTCGGCGAGCTTCGGCCGATCGGCGAACGAACGCCAAACGAGCCCTGCGATCCATTGCCGGTCTCCGGCCTCGATGACTCGCGCGGCTGTCATTGAGACGCGCCGGGCAGAGCCGGCGGGTAAGACGCCGGACGGGGGACGCTGACCTGCGATGCCGACACCGCCGGCGCTGACGTACTATCCTGCGCGCTGACAAACGGCAGCGGCAGGAGGTTGCCGGCCTTCATCACGTTCACGCCCGAGGCGGTCACGTCATGAACCGTCAGCCCATCGCCAAGGCCAAGCCCCCGCGTGGCGACAATCTCGCCGCCATCTGGCATCATCAACACTGCCGAAAGGCGAGTGCCCCGGCCATCGATCGAGACAATGCGCGGCATCGTATCCTGCGGTGCCGGCGCGGCCGAGGCGGGTTGCGGTGGCTTGCCGAATGCCACGCCTGGAAATCCAGTTGGCGCTGCCGACTCCCCTGTTGACGGATTGCCCGCATTCTTAATCCCCGCTTTGAGCTTGGCGATTTGCAATTCCTGCTTGAGCACCGCGATCTGAGCGTTCAGCGCATCGAGCTGGCTGATCGTGGTGGTCTTGTTTGACGCAGGTGCGGGATCGGCTAACGCCAAGCCCGGCATCAGCATCGCCATAGATGTGGCTAGAAGAAGGACGGATTTACAAGCCATGATGTTATCTCCCCGGTTCACAGCGACCGCGCGCTGACCACGATCGCGATCAGGGTTTTCTTCACCTGCGCGTCACCACCACCGCCCAGGAAGGCAAAGAACGGCGTGCCAACGCCGTTGTTTGTCGTGTTCCCGTCCGCTTCTTTGTAGCCGGTGATCATCAGTGTGCTGCCCGAACGCAGGGATGCCGATTGATTGACGACGGTATCTGTCGTCGTCGGCACCTGGATAGAAGCGCCGCCGCTGCTCACTGTCTTGAGGTTGACCAGCGACGAAATCGTCATGTTCATGCCGAGCAGAATCCGGTTGCCGACAACGCGCGGCGTCACCGTTCCGGTGAAACCCGTGGTGACCGTCCCTGGTATCAATCCCGTGGTGGACCCGACATTGGCCGCCTGGTTGATCTGGCTCTCCGCCAGATATCCCGTTTGCTGCGCTACCTGGATCGCGGCGGGCTGACCATTCAGCGTCACGCGCGACTGGCTGAAAACCTGGCTGACATGGCCCAGCGTCGCGAGCGCCTGCACCGCCGCCTGCGTGCCGGCGAACTCACCCGCCGCCCCTTGCGCCGTGCTCAGGATGGACGCGCCAAAGGAAAAGGTCGAACTGCCCGAGGCAACCGCCGGGGCCGGTGCGCCGGCCAACGAGAGACCAAACGACTTCGCCGCATTCTGAAAAGCGAGAGTCGGGTTGAACCCGTAATTCTGTTCGTTGTTGAGCTGTACGTTATAGATGTGGATTGTGATCGCCACCTGCTTCGAGAGAGTCTGTTGTAGCGTCTCCACCCATGATGCGACCTGGCTCACCTGATCAGGCGTTCCCGTCACGGTAATCGTGCCGGAGGACGCATCCGCCGTCACCTTGGCGCCCCCACTGACGGCCTCGGCCGTCTTTTGCATCCCCTTCCAAATATCCGTGGTGGACGTGTTGGTGATCGAGGTATCGCCATTCGAGCTATTGCCGCCAGAGCTTCCGCCGCTCGACGAACTCAGGCCGAGCGCCCCGGATGAACTGGTTGCGCCCGCGCTGGCCACGATCTTGCTCTGCGTTGTCGTCGTGGTCGGCAAAGCCGGAATCAAAAAGGTTCGCGACTCAATCTTGAATAGCGTAATCGTGCCGCCATCCAGCCGCCAGGATAATCCCGCGCGGGCGGTGATCGTATCAAGCAAGCCCCGCAGCGTTCCGTGATATCGCAACGAAAGCGACGGCACATGCACAGTGTCCCCACCGCTCGCAGCAGCGGAGAACAGCGCCGCCGGCGGTGGAGGAAGCGCGCCAGCGGTCTCGGATGACGGTAGCGCCGGAATGGCGTCAAGCCCGCTTGACGGCATCGACAAGCCGGTGACGCGCACCGGCACGCCGGTAATGTCGCTGATCCGGCCAGCCAACTCATGGATCGACAGCGGTTGGGCGCTGACCAGCGTCACATTTTCCAGAAGTAGCGGGTTCGGAGGCGGCGCGATCTTCACCGGCGGCCCCATCAGGAACGGTGCGGGCGTGCTCTGCACGATTTTCGGAAAATACGAAGAAGCGCCATCAGCTTCCGCCTTTGCTTTGGCGTTCATATTCGCCGCTTGGTGGAATGTGGCGCAGCCGGACAGAGCCGTCGCGGCGAGTAGGATTGTCCAGCGTTTCATTGGTTGACTCCAGTCACAACAAGAGTGTGGTTGCCGCGATAAAATGTGGCGTGAATCGGCGCTCCCTGTGCCGCCAGATCCTCGATGACCTGGCTTGCCGCGCCGGAGAACGTGCCTTGGAAATTACTGGCACGCGGGACGGGCCAGTCCTGCCCGACATTCCAGATGACATGCCAGCCCGCGCTCTGGCCCCAGGACGCAAGCTGCCGTCCGACCAGTTGTCCGGCGGGAAGCGACCAGGTGGGAAGCGGCGGCGGGACGGGCGCTGCCGCCGTTGCATTGGGTGGCAACGGCAGAGATGGCACCGCGACAACACCGTTGCGATTATGAGGGGTGGTCGATGCCGGCGGTAAGGTGCCTAGCAACGACTGCGGATGGCCTGACGCATCGTTCGGGCCACTCTTGTCCGGGGCGGGCGTCACCAATTGCTGATGCGAGAGGTGGTTCTGCTGCAACGGCTCCGCGATCCACATAGCTTTGTCGGTTTGCGTGGAGGGGGCATTGCCCGCTTCACTCGACAATGCCGCGACCGATTGCCATGGTTTAATGACCAAATCGCGGGTGATCATCACGTCAAACCTGTAGCCTTGCCGAATTTTGAGTGTCGGCGCGATGCCGATATCCCGGTTGATCAGATTTTGGCCAGTCTGGCCGAGCTGTTGGCCGAGCGAACCCGCGATGATCTGCTGACTCGAATAGGTGCTGCTCGGCGACGCCTGCGGCTGCGAAAGCTGCACGCCGGCGGAAAAGACCGACATGAGCAACGCATCGCCGAAAATCCGGAAATAGTGATTGTTCACCTGGTCATGGAAACCGGCAAAGCCGCTCGGACTTGCCCCCGGCATTGAATCGATATCGAGGCTCGACCCATCCGGGTAAATGATCCGGTTCCAGACGACGAGCACACGACTTTGGCCGTTCGATACCTGGTCGTCATAAGTGCCAATCAACTCCGCCCCTTGCGGGACCAGGACCTGCGAACCATCCGGGGTGTTGTAGACATTGCTGGCTACTCTCGCGAGGATCTGTCCCGGCAAATCGCTATCAATCCCGGTCTCCATCACTGCGGGAATGACCGTCCCCGCCCGTAAAACATCCGACGAAATCGGCGCTTCACGGCCCGTTGGCAAATAATCCGGGTTGCCACGCAATTTGCCGAGATAGGAGGATTTTTGCGCGGCGGAGAGCGCGGCCGACTGACCCGACGAGCCGCCGGCGAAGGACACCGCATTGCCGCTGGTGCTGCCGCCGTCCGGTGTCAGAGTCCCGTCCGGCGATGTCCCGTTGATCATACCAGCCAGCGGGTTAGTGCCCGCCGGCGCCGTAAACGACGCAGGCGTGGTCGCGACCGTTCCGGCCGCGCCAGGGTTCCCACCGCTCGATGCGGCCAAGCCTGACGAGAGAGCCTGCCGACGCTGGTCCGTCAGCTTTTGCGTCTGCTGAATAACCCCCGACACATACTGCACCCATGCCTGCTGCACGATCTGCTGTGTCGGGCTTGCTGTCGCGGACTGATCGGCCAAGCCTGTCGTTTTCGCCCCAGCACCCGAATTGTTCGACCCGGCCGGGGGAGTCGTTTTTGGCGGAGTTACGGTTAACGGAGCACTGCCACCTTCCTCCTGTAATTTCTTCATCAGGGCCGCTGAGGACGAGTTTGTATCATCGCCCGTGTCCTGGCTCGCTGTTGCTACAGATGTCGCCGCCCCCGGCTTCTTATGCACACGAACAAATGTGCCATCGATGATGACAGCGGCCATGACGCCCACAACACCAACGCCAGCAATCGCGATCATGGGCGAAAGCCGGCGCACTTTGGCTGACGATATTTTGCTCGAAGGCGTTAGGCCGCTACGTTGGCTAAGCGGGTCATCCTTTGACAACCTTACCTTCATTCGGCCCGCCCAACAGTCATTGGCGACACCGGCACCAGCTTGCCCGCCTTATCCGGCTGATAAGCACGCGACAGGACTTCATTTTTCGTCCAGACACGTAGCAAGATCGATTGATCGAATGTTGAAACCGCGTAGCGCACCTTGATGCCGGTTTTCGTAGACACCCCGAAGCCGCGCGAGCGCATCGCAGCGTCGATGGCTTTCCCGACATTCTTGCCCGCTGGCCCCGAGGCTGGTTGCAGCATTACCGTGGTCTTAGCGGGCGGCAGCGCGTGCGCGACCAGGCCGGTGAGGTTTGCCGCGATCTCCTGATCCTTGACGGACGACGGCACCGCCGCAAACGAACCCGTTCCCATCGAGGTCGCGCAGCCGCTTAGCCCAAGCATCGCGACCAATATGATGACCCGCTCGCGCATCAAAACCTCTGTCCTGTATATGTTATGCGAACCGAGCGCTGGTCTGAGCCGACACCCGCGATCAGTTCCGCGCGTGTCAAGACACGATCAACGATATAGACCGCTCCATTGACCCGGTAATTGACCAACTCTGTTTTACCATTGTTGCCCAGCGCGAGCAGAACCGGCGCCGTCGTCACGAGCATCTTGTCCGGGAAATCGATGTATGTTTTCGTGCCATCGGTATAGACCCGAACCGGGCGCCAGCCTGGATTATCGCCACTCAGCCGATAATTGAAGTCGAGCTTCGCAACAGATTGGCCTGACGGCAGCACATTGTCCGTCTGCTCCTGATCCATTTTGGCGTGATATGCGGCCCAGGCCGCTTGCACATCGCTGGGATATTGGAAAGCTACGACCGGCATCCAACGATGACGGTCCGAGATGAGTTGAATCGTGTAGGTCCGGCGATTGGTCGAGATCACCATGTCCGTCGAAAGCCCGGAGTTCACCGGCTTGACCAGAACATGAGTGACGGCATCCGCCCCATCCCCACTGACTGCCGGGATCGCCTGCCACTCGGTCGAGTCACCGATATTGATCTGCTTCACGACCTCGCCAGGTTGCAGGCTGATATCACACACGCGCAATGGCGCGCAGACCAATGTCGGCAGCGTCGCCCCATACAAAAACTGCACAGCCCCGTCACTTCCAGGCGTCGGCAGGTTTCGCGATCCGGTCCACGCCTCAGATATCCGCAACCCCGCTGCGGCCTTCGCGCCTAACGGCACGACTTTATTGCTCAGCAGCGGAACCGGCGGAGGTAGCTCCTTAGGGTTGATTGCTGGCACCGCTTGTTGCGCCAGCGCCGACATCGGCACCATCATACACGCCGCCAAAATGCCCCAACCAATACGCATCAGTTCACGCTCCGCGACCACGAGAAATTCGTAATGTAAATACCCATAGGGTTTTTCATGATTGCCGACGCCGACGCCGGCGGCTCGATTTTGATCGTGATGATTGCCGACCAGTTTTCAATATCGTCCGTGCCGTCATGACGGCCGCGATCATTCTCGGTCCATGTCACACGATAGACGTTCGGCGAGATTGGCAACACGTCATGGACATTCACCGATACCGCATCATCATGGCTGCGCTTGTAGGGGTTATTCTGTTGCAGCCATTGATTCAGCGAAGCGAACGCCTGACTATCTGGCGCAATCGAGGTATAGGCATCCGCAAGAATTGTCGTCTCGGCGCGCTGATCGTTGAACACGGACCTGACATCAAAAATCCAGCGCGCGAGCTGGGCCGCAATAACCCGCCCGTCCTCGGGTGGGGCTTCGGTGAGCGGCGCTACGGCGACCGCATCGCCGAGCTTGTTCACCTGAACCACGAACGGCACGAACCTGCTCTGACTGGATCGATAGCCCGCCCATCCGACAGCGACGAAAGCGACAGCCAAAGCCCCGATGGCGACAAGCCGCCATTGCGACGCTTGTTTAACGAAATCACCATAGCGTTCATTCCATTCCCGCCGACCCGCCAAATAAGGGCTGGCCCCATCAGATGATGAGGCCAGCTTGTCGAAGTCTGCCGGGCTTTCGTTCAAAGCCGGCGGTTGCCGACGAGTCAGAGGATTACGCATGGTCTATACCTTACGATAGCGGACTATGGTTGTCACTATTATTTTGAGCTTTTTATGCGGAAAAACGACGCATGCCATGGGCTATAGCGTACGGCCTTATGGGTCCGGCGTCAGGCGCGGCACATCCGATTTAGACGTGTTCGCACTGCGAATGCGGCGGGCCATCCGACCGCCCATTGTGCCGCCCCGAGAAGCTGGGTCGCCCTCAAGGCGGCCTTGCATATCCGCCATTGCGGCACGGCCGAGGATACCAGCAGTCCGCGCCATCAACTGCCCCCGGCCCAGGCTCGAACCGCCGCCACTGGATGCTCCGCCAGCGGCGCTTTCGCCCGCTCCGCCGCTCGCGGCCGCGCCCAATGCCCCCGCCGCGCCTTCCGCACCTGCGCCCCCACCGGCTGCTGCGGCAAGCTGACTTGCCTCACTCGCTGCTGACAACGCACCAGCGCCACCCGCCATGGCACCAGCCGCTGCGCCGGCCAAGGCCGCGGTCGCGGCGGACATTCCCATGCCGGTATTGAGGTTGCCTCCGTTAATGATGCCTTGAACGAGATCGGGAATGCCCTTCATCAAAACATAAAAGACTACCACCGCGCCCAGCAACGCCAATATAGAGGCCCAGGATGCGTCCGGGATTTGATTAGCGAATTGCGTGATTATTGTTTGACCAATCCCTACCACCAATTCCATCACAAACAACTTCGCAGCGATCGACATAACGTAGCGAATTACGCTGAGAGCATAAGTATTGGTCCAGCGCGATCCGCCGAGACCCATGAAAATGATTCCAGCGGCGACGGCAAAATGTGCTTCGATGACAACGAACACAATATTCGCTGTGATCAGCGCAAAGATAATCATCATCGCCATAGCCGCGATCGCCAGCGCGATATCCGCCCCGACTTTCCAATAAGCCATGTCACTGGTTACTTTAGTGACAATATTCAGCGCTACCGTGAAAATGTTGCCTGGATTCGCTAGTGAAACCCCACCAACACTTGATGCGGCATCTTGTAACCCCACGATTACGTCCTGCGCATATTCCGGAAAATGCGATAGCATTCCGTAGAAAAAGCCGATCACCACGATCTGCTGGATCAGCTCAATCACGATCTCCGCGATATCCCCGCCTCGCAATAAGATGCGCGAGATCGACCACGCGACCTCGATACCAGCAAGCGTCCAGAATAGTTTTTCGGCAATATTTTGAAGCGGTGTGATCCACGTTGAGGTCGCATTTTTGTATGTCGTGACGATATCGTTGACAATTGCCGCAGGCGCCAATGACGCAGGGATAGCAGCGGACGGAGGCGTAGCCGCCCATGCAGCGTGTGTCATAGCCATTGCCATAACGACGACCGTTATGGCACCCAATATCGCCCGCGCGGACAAACTACTGACTCGATTGCGTTGCATCAGTATCCGGTCCCCTTGTTATTGAGGGGCAAATTAGCCGGTGCAAAAAAGTTTTTCTTTTTTGCCGCGCGCGCGTTTTTACACTCACTCGAATTTTGACTCGGCCCACATTTCGCGAGCGCTTTAACCAGAGCCGTCGGATGCTGGCTAAACCATTTGACCGAATGGCTATGATGACAACCAGCGAGTGGAAGGATCAAAACTACCGCTAAGACTGCTCTAGTGCGCATGACGAGACTCTTTCGTGCGAGGGGTGCGATCAATAGCCAACGCCCTGCCCGTTCAGGGGCAGATTTGTCGGCGCCATAAACTGATTGGTTGCGTTTACTTGCGCCTGTTCTTGCAGCGCAGCTTGCTGCTGCGCGCGGTCCGCACTCGACAAGAGCGCGTTCTGTTCGGTGAGCTGGCTCGCGACATTGCCGACGAGCTGGTTCGTGGCCTGGATTGCCGCCGTTGGCCCCGGAGCGCCAGCG
>NZ_JBFWIX010000022.1:0-54874 GCF_050253495.1 Acidocella sp. | reverse complement strand
GCCAATCCAAAGCCGTTCAGATGGACCAAGAGCGCCGACGATATCCTCGCCTCAATTCAACGCTTCTGCCTGCGGTCCCTCACAAAAATGCCCAAAATGAAGACAAATTCCGAATCAGGACACTAGATTGCCTCCTCCTCCTTCGAATTCGTGCTGCAAAAGCTGGTAGGATGAATAGACGATAGGCTGACTAATCGCGGCGGCATAGCTTGCTCCGAGAAAATGCCATGGTGAAACCCACATAAGAATTGGCACTTCAACTAGCACGGTGAGATGCGTATTTGGCACCTTATCACCAGGGCTATAACCTTGAGCGGCGCCAGTAGGCGATCCGTATAAACTGTAAGAAGTATAGTAATTATCTAGTTCACCATAGAGTCCCGGCGGTGGCAGGACGCCTGCCGGCGCTCCTAGAAACAATCCACGTAATTGCTGGTCCCATAACTCCTCTGCGTTGGCAACATTTGCTGCGAACATTGCATTAATTGTGCACAGCACAAATAGCGTCACGAATCTAAAACGTAATGAGGAAAATTTTCCAACCCCGTATTTTATATTTTTCATCTGGTTTCCCCCGATTTTTCTTGACGTTTTGTAAAACGATATTCGCTTAGCATTCTCTTTGTTCGGGAATGCTTTTGACAATTTGACTTGGATGATTGTTTTTCGTCATTTATGTCAGATTATCAAGGGTAATTTTGCCTGACATGAAAATATTTTTGATTTTTGTGCCCGATACAAACAATAGTCTGCAAAATCAGAAGCACCGCATAGTCGATGCTCGTATCGATTTAATATAAGTGAAGAGATTCCATTATTGGCTGACTACTAGCGACCAGAAGGTGAATTCATTGAGCTTACAGCCAAGCTGTCCTGTTGACGCTACACATCGTATGATCTGTCGGCACCGATTTGCCTTTTAGGTAAGAGATCTCTGCAGCATCATGAAACGTCATAGCAAGGCTCGCGACGGCCACGACACAGTAATACACCGAATGGAAATATCCGGATATGTTTTGAACGCACCCAAAAACCGAACCGATGTTCTATCGGTTCGGTTTTTGGATCAACCGCTCAAGATGGTCGATATCCTCTCTTAAGATACGTAACCCGTCGATCGGATCGGCACTTCGCTCTCTATAAGGATCCCTACGCAAAACTGATGCAAGGGCCATATCTCCGAGAGTTTGCACGATCTCTTCCACTACGAGTTTGCCATCTGGCTTAAACCACCAGGCCGTCCAAGAGCACATGCCAATGATAGAGAACGCGGCGACACGCGCGTTTATGGGGCGGAATAACCCACGGTCGATGCCACGATCGATGATCTTTGTGAAATTCTCGAGTACCGCCCGTTTAGCAGTGGAGTGCACTCCTAAAAGTCGTGCTGGTAACTCGCTTTCGGAACGATCGACGACCTTAAACAGTAACCTGTGCTCAAGAATCCATTTGGCGTGTGATTGAGTTACCAAGCGCAGGGCCTCTGCAGGCTCTAGCTCGGAACGCTCTGCGATTGCGCTAGATTGCCGCTGGCTGGAGACCGTGACTTCCTCCACCAGCGCCTCGATTAACTTTTCTTTACTCGGAAAATGATAATATAATCCTGGTCGGCTGATGCCAAGACCATCGGCCACGTCCCGCAAGCTTGTTCCGCGGTAACCTTTTTCAGCAAAGATCCGAGCCGCGGTGTCGAGCGCAGACTGTTTGATAAGCGCCGTCCGCGCACCATTGCTCTGGTCTCCACCAGATTTACTTATTGGGGATGCAATTTTCGCATCCGTCTGGGAAGCAACAACCTTTGCACGGCTGGATTTGGTATTGGGCTTGGTCATTAGTGGATGATGGAGCATAGGTTTGATATGGGCAAGGATTAGTCGCCAAAAGTTTCAAACCAATCGGCAGTTCAACATCTTCTCCAACTCATTGGTTAACACAAGCGGCCAAAATCTGAAACTTTTAAGTCTTACTATGGGCAGGGAGGACTACCGGCCCATCATCCCATCAACAGCGCACCGGCGTTAGGGACAAACGGCCTTAGTCCGAGCTTGTCGAGCATAATTCTCGTCGTACAGACGGCCGTTGAGATCACAGGAGTTCCAAGCTTGTCTTGAGCAAGCTGAATCGCAGGAAATGAGGGCATTTGTACGCAGGCCGATAGAATGACCACATCAACACCTCGTGTATCGAGCCGCATGACATCGTCTAATAGACGCAATGGGTCACGGCGGCCGACTTCCAAATTATCGGATATTTCAAAGCAATCCCATGAGGTTACGCTAATTCCCTCGGCCTCTATATAGTCAACTACCTTTTGCGTCAAAGGCCGCATATAGGGAGCCAGAAGTGCCACGCGCTTCGCGCCTAGGATGTGCATGCCTTCGATAAGCGCACCGGCCGACGTCATAACTGGACAAGGGCCACCCGCTTCTTTGGCGGCTGCGGCCAACTCCATCTCGGTTACGCGGTGATGGCCCAGTCCCATCGCCATGATCGCCACGAGACAAGCTGTGCTCATCACGTCGACACGCGCATCGGCCAGCTCGGCGGCGCATCTGGTTCCCTCGGCATTCATCTTTCGGAGCTCTTCCAATTCAACTTTGTGCATTCGCATTCGGCTCGAATGAAAGGTAAAACGCTCTTCTGGAATAATCCCTTCGCGTGAGCGCAACATCGCGGGGATTTCTATTTCCATGGTCGTATTAGAACTGGGTACAATTTGCCCGATACGGAAATTTTGCACGGCAAGATAACTCCTAAATAATTAGTTTCCGCGGTGAGCAGACGATTCGGCCTCAAGCAATTCTCTTATTCTTTTCCGTAAAGCCATGCGATCCAACTTTCCGACGCGAGTGACTGGAAAAATGTCGATCCTCTCAACGCGTTCGGGACATTTGAATTTTGCAAGGCCTTGGGCCACCAAAAATCCAGCAAGCGCGGAAACGCCCGGCGCCTCGGCTCCGGGCCGGGGAATGATAAAGATGCAACCCTTTTCGCCGAAAATTGGATCCGGCATAGCAACGAGACGAGCTTCTGCGACATCAGGATGACGAGCAACGAGCGTTTCAACCTCCTCGCAGCCGATTTTTTCGCCACCTCGGTTCACATTATCTCGCGTCCGTCCCCGGAAGTGGTAGCCTATTTGTCCCTTTACCTCGACATGGCGCATGATATCGCCGGATTTGAAAAATCCGTCACTGTCCAGAACTTCGGCGGTTGCGTCCGGCGCGCCATAATAGCCCTTGAGAGATGAGGGTCCTCGAAAAATAAGTTCGCCGTCTTGTCCGGGAGCAGCTTCGGAGCCAGTTACAGGGTCGACGAGTCTAATTACGTCGTCAGGGATCCCGGAGAAGCCATTGCTCTCATGTCGAATTGCCGCAGCACTCTCCGGTGCACTGCCGAGCAGCAATCCCTCGGTAATGCCATAAAGATTAACACAAGGGACGCCTAGATGTTGCTCAAGCGTTCGCGCTCCACTCATTGTCGCGAACATGCGCAGACTCTTCAAGTTGTGGTCGGCAAGATCTTTGTAGTTCAAGATCTGCCCCCCCACTGGCCCGATCGAGATAGCATGCGTCACTTGGTGGCGCTCGATTGTTGCAAGCAACTGCCTGATGTCCAGCTTAGGGAGAATGACTGTGGAAGAGCCAAGCACCAGCGGAGGTATCATTGCATATACCTGCCCCGCGTTATGCAGAAGCGGGAGAGGCCAGATCATCCTGTCCTCACACCCGAAACCAAACTGTCGCATGCCGGCGACAGTGTGAGCGAGATATTCACCGTGGAAACGCGGAATAATCTTGGGGATACCGGTTGTGCCGCCCGATAGTTGGAAGCTTAGCACGTCGCCTGAGCCAATCGGCAGATCGACTAGGTATGCTCGCGCATCTTTCGGCGAAATGGCTGACGCTAGCGCTATAAGATCCGCACCGATTTCCGGCCGAGAACCGCGCAAAATGCAGACATGCTCAATCGTAGAATGTTCTCCCTTCATGCGATCAGCAAAGGCCGCGAGGTCAAAGCTGCTAAAGTCACATTGAACAATGTGCGCACGGGCACCTGACAATGTAATAAGCTGACGGATCTCGATCTCACGATATTGCGGTATCGCGCAAACGGGTATCAACCCTGCTTTATAAAGGCCGGTAACTGTGATAACTGTCTCGATCGTGGTGCCAAGCTGTACGACCACACGGTCTCCCGGTAGCAGTCCAAGGCTGAGCAAAGCAGCGCCTACACGGTCGCTTTCAATATCCAACTCCGCAAAACTAAGTAAACGCTCATCGCTGATGAATGCCGGGGAGTTTGGTTGCCTTTGTGCCTGAATGTGTAAGGCATCACCAACGGTCATGTCAAACCACGACCCGTTGCTAATCCACTGGGCAACGTCCTCCGGCCGTGAATAGACGACGCCCGGCAGACGGTTCAGCACCGAGCCTACGGCTTTTTTTGTTCCGCTAGCCATCGTTCTGTTAACCCGCCTCAATGCTTAACGTGTCCCGATCAAAACGGGTTATGCGCCCAACGATGCCGCCTGTCGGGACGCCATACCAGACCGCCGGCTTCAGCCCAAGAGTTCGGCGATCGAACCTTAGGGGACTGGTTGAGCGAATCCTATGGTATCCATCTGAAGAGATGTCTACTTCGCAGTTAGGAAGGTCGCGCGCAGCCGCAATGATCGATGCGAACTCAGGTACATTGGGAATGCGAAGAGTGACCACACCGCGCTCATTATTCGTGCCAGACGAGGTTTGCCCCTTGCGGCTCCACACGTCATCGATGGCTTTGATGCGCTCTCCCTTGGCGGCAGCCTCGCGTTCAACCGCAATCCCGGCCTCAATCGTTGCGGCTGCATCCACGGCGTCAATCGTATTCAGGTCACGCAACTTACGGGTAAATTCGACGAAATAGCCATTCGGATCCCGGCAGTAGATGGATTCGATCACCTCATGAGCGACATCGACCGACACTTCAATACCGAACCCCTCCAAACGCTTACGCCAACGGGCAAGGTCGGCCTCATTTTCGACCAGCCAAGCGGTGTGGGTTGCGTCAAACACATGATCTTCGGGCCAAGGCTTGGCCGGTGCGCGCTCGGCAGACGCAGGAACGGGCTGTTTGAGATAGTAAAAGAAAGCGATGGTGCTGTTGTTGCCGCTATCAAAAAAGAAATGAAGGAAGTCCGGGTGCGTCGCCGGCCCCCAGCCGCGTGCTGAGATAGCATGAACAAGCGGTAATCCAAGAATATCCCGATAGAAATGGACGGTTTCCTCAAGTTTCCAGGTGGGGCGGGCGCTATGATCAACTCCGTTCAATCTTAAAGGGGACTGTGCGGCTTGCGGATCGGGTGTACGGGAATTGTTGGTTTGCATGACATTATTCCTCCACTTCGTCATACTTGACAGTTTTTGGTCATTTGAGTCAAGTATTGTCAAACTAAGACTAGGAGCTGAGATGTCCGAGAAGGTTGCAACGGCAGGATTTCGTAACGCTGGCTGGACCATGGGGGCCCTTCCACCTGGTGTTCAGATCTCCATCCATCCACTCGCCACGCAAGATGGAGCGGCGGTAACGGGTATCCTTTACCGTTCTGGGGGGGCGGATACTGTCTTCTGTATCATGCATCCTCGCGAATTCCTCGCATCTCATTATCTGGTGCCGGCATTGGTCGCGGCAGGCTTCGCGGTTTGGACGCAGACATCCAGGTCGGTCGGTCAGGATATGCGGCTCGAACATGAATTTGCCGTGATTGATGCCGCCGCAGGAACCGGGTTTCTGCACGCGCAAGGGTTCAAACGAATTATCCTGATCGGGAATTCCGGTGGCGCAAGCCTTTATGGCTTATATAATCAACAATCCCTGCTTGCTGCGGAGCGCCGCTTGACGCGAACACCGGGTGGTCGTTCGGTACCACTTGCGACAACCCAAATGCCCGTCGCGGACGGGATGATCTTCGTCTCGCCGCATCCAGGCCAGGGCCAACTCCTCATGCGCTGCATCGATCCGGCGGTACAAAATGAGCAGAATCCGCTGGCAACCATCCCCGATCTCGATTTCCTCAATCCCGAAAATGGCTTTCAGCCAGGTTCAAAAGGCTCATCTTACCCGGCCGCATTTGTTGAGCGTTATCGCCTAGCACAGCGAGAGCGGGTAGCTCGTCTTGATGCCTTAGCCTCCAAGATGATCGAAGAGCGGATGGAGGCGCGCAAGCGTGCAAAGGCGGGCGGTTCTCTGCAAGACGCACGGCTAGGCGCCGTCAGTGGGCTTTTGACGGTATGGCGAACTGATGCCGATCTGCGTTGCTGGGACCTTTCACTTGACCCTTCCGAGCGCAAGCTTGGATCCGTCTGGGGTAAAAACCCCATTGATACTAATTACGGCGTCCCTGGATTCGGACGTGTTTGCACGCCGGAAGCATGGCTTTCGACATGGTCAGGGCTAAGCTCGCGCGCAGATCTATTCACGACAGCGACCAACGTCGAACAACCCTGTTTGCAGATCGAATATACTGGTGATAACACGGTGTTCCCGTCTGACGGGGAGGCGATATTTGCAGCGATCGTCAGCGGCGCGAAAGTCCGTGCACGTTTCCGTGGCGACCATCATGGCCGTGCCTTAGAGCCAGAAGAGCGCCCAGGTCGTGACGATGCCGCAGCGGAAATTGTCCGCTGGACCCGCGAAATGTGGGGCTAACACGGTGACAAGGGCCACGGTATCTACCGCGGCGATGAAGAATAGCTAAAGCATCGTAGTGAGGACGAAAGATGAAAATCGATATTGTTGGTGCCGGGCCCTCGGGTCTTTTCTTTGCCTACCTTATGAAGCGAGATTTTCCGCATTATCGAATCCGTATATTCGAGCAAAATCCGGCAGAGGCAACATTTGGATTTGGCGTCGTATTTTCTGGACGAGCCCTTCATTATCTTTCATTGGGTGATGCCAAGTTGATCGAGCGCCTTTCGTCCAGAATGCAAAAATGGGATGATCAGCATATCGTAAAAAATAACGAAAGAGTCGTAATCGATGGCAGTAGTTATGCCGCAATCGAGCGTCTGACTTTGTTGCGTGAGTTAAGAGAAGCTTGCGGTCAGCTTGACATCCCGATTCAGTATGAGCAGCGCATTGTAGACCTCGATTTATTCGAAGATTGCGATGTGCTGGTCGGTGCCGACGGCGCTAATTCCATACTACGCGATCGGTATTATGATGCATTCGGTACGCGGGTCAAAGATTTAGGAAATTTTTTCGCCTGGTACGGTGTTGACCACGCCTACCCCGCGCACACTTTGACATTCAAACAGAATGCAGAGGGAACCTTTTGCGGTCACCATTATCGCTATACACCAACCCGGAGCACCTTCGTTGCCGAGGTCGATAATGCCACCTGGTACAGCTCAGGCATGTTTGAAATGAGCAATGAGGACCGACAAATCCTATTCGAGCGTCTATTCGAAACCACACTGGGCGGCCAAAAATTGCTTAATAACCGGTCAAATTGGAAGCGCTATCGGTTGGTCGAGAATAATCGTTGGCATTTCGGCAAAGTTGTGCTCATTGGCGACGCATTGCGCACAGCACATCCATCCATCGGTTCTGGTACCCGGCTCGCCATGGAGGACGCGATTGCGTTGTGGTATGCTTTCGGCCAAAAAAAAACCAATATCGAAACATTATTTAGCTCATACGAAGCAGAACGAGCTCCAATACGCAACAAGCTTAATAAGGCAGCTGCGGCCAGTATTGCCTGGTATGAGGATATGGCTGCCAAGATGAGTATGGATATCTATCGTTTTGCACACGATTACGCGGTACGCACGGGCATCATGACAGTACGCAGGCTTGCAGAAGAAAGCCCTCAATTCAGCGCGCTTTATGCTGAACGTGTCGGCTCGCAAGCTGCGCTCTCCGCATGAAAGGCTATCATTGCTTCTCTGATATACAGACGGAATCGGCGGCAGATAAGACAACTGGCATAACGCATAGTTCATCGTTTATCCGTCGATCATCACAGTGAAAATTTAGAAACAAATTCGGCATGAGTGACAATTCGCTTTCCAGTTATCAAACTTTTGGAAATCTAACCATCCCAGCCGCAAACGAGGAGCTGATCTCGAACGTGCCGGTTATTGTCCGTAAGCGAGTTGCCTTTGGCGACTGTGACCCTGCCGGCATCGTCTACACGCCACGCTTCGCCGACTATCTCATCGTTGCGCAGAGCTGGCTACGAGAAGTGCTCTTCGATCAGCCGCTCCCTGTAGAGCTACCAATGCGAGGCATGACCCTTGATTTCCGTCTTATGATGCGTGCGGGTGATCGGTTCGATATGAGATGCGACGTAACGGAGATTCGACGTCGGATGTTTACGATTAAAATCGTAGGTGTAGGGGGGGACGGGTTAGTCACGTTTGTTGGTACCCTATCACCGATCGCGTACGATCAAAAACGAAGATGCTCTGTAGATTTACCTAAATGTTTGCGAGATCGGTTGTATCAATATCAAGAAATATGTCGAGCTTCAGAGGAAGCTTGAAGTTTATCTCGATAGGAGATGGTTTTCTACCGCACCTACCAACGAGGCGCTTCGTCAAGGTCGGTTCAGAAGAAATAAAGCGCTTCTTTAACATTGAAACATCCAAATGGGGGAGAGTACATGAAAAATACACATGAAGGCCGGGTCGCGTTGGTAACGGGTGCCGCGAAGGGGATTGGACAGGAGATTTGCATTCGCTTGGCTGAGAGGGGAGCGACGGTCGTTCTCGTTGACCTGGAAGATCCGGCAGAAACGGCATCCCTGATCGGCGGCAACCCGCTGCGCTTGACCGGTGACGTTAGCAATGCAGAGAGCTGGGTACAATTTGCTCGGCTTACCGATGAACGGTACGGTCGTGCTGATATTGTTGTCAACAATGCGGGCATCTATCCATTCGCGGAGATTGACGATTTGACATACGAAATATGGTCGAAGACTCTACGAGTTAACCTTGATGCACATTTCTACTCGGCAAAATCCTTTGTACCGCTCATGAGACGCAATCAATGGGGCCGTTTCGTTAACACTTCCTCGAACTCAATCGGAACACCGCTTGCCGGATTAAGTCACTATATGGCTGCCAAAATGGGTGTCATCGGTTTTGTGCGTGGACTTGCCAACGACCTAGCCAAGGACAAAATCACGGTCAATGCCATTCTCCCGGCGATTACTAAAACACCAGGTACAAGCGGAATGCCCGACGAAATGATCCGTACGGTCTGGGAGCAGCAAGCGATCAAGCGATTTGCTGAACCCAGTGATATTGTGGGGCCAATCCTATTTCTGACGAGCGATGACGCGACCTTCGTAACCGGACAGGCTATTGTCGCCGACGGAGGGATGTACAAAGTTTCCTAACGCTAGATTGAAAAATACGCTTTCATAGGCGCAAAATAGGGGAATCGACCATGAATACGATAGCAAAAGCGAGCGCTAATGTACCTCTCCATCTCGAGAGCTATGGAAACTACATCAATGGTGAGTGGGTTGAAAGTACAAGCGGACGAATGATCTCCCTCTTTAACCCTGCGACGGGCCTGCCACTGGCCACCATCCAGGCGAGCAACGAGGTAGACACCGCCCACGCGGTAGCAAGCGCACATGCCGCATTTCCAAACTGGTCGCGCACGAAGCCCGGCCAGCGCCAAGAGATTCTTTACGAGATCGCGCAGCGCCTGAAGCGGCGCATCAATGATTACGCAGTGCTCGAAACGCTCAACAATGGTAAACCAATCATGGAGGCCCTCCATTTTGATATGCCGATGGCGATCGATCAATTTCTATTATTTTCTGGCATGTCCTGGGATCTTCATGGCGGATCAATGAAGCACGGCAGTGCACTTGGCATCATCCACCGTGAGGCGCTTGGCGTATGTGCGCAGATTATTCCCTGGAATGTACCGATGATCATGCTTGCCTCCAAGTTGGCCCCAGCTCTCGCTGCCGGCAATACGATCATCATGAAACCTTCTGAGATCGTATGTTTATCGGTCATGGAGTTTTTCAGGGAAATGGCAGATCTAATTCCACCGGGTGTTGTAAACTTGCTGTGTGGTTATGGACCAGATGTTGGGGAGGCTCTGGTAACCGACCCTAGGGTTCGAAAAGTTGCTTTTACCGGTTCTCGGCCAACGGCACGCAAGCTTATCCAATATGCCTCGGTCAACATTATCCCACAGACTATGGAGCTTGGCGGGAAGTCAGCAAATATTATTTGCGAGGATGCTGATATCGATGCGGCGGCAGAAGGCGCGGCAATGTCAGTCGTGCTTAATAAGGGCGAGGTCTGCCTCGCGGGTTCACGCGTGTTCGTGCACAAGAAAGTTGAGGACAAATTTTTAGACAAGTTCCAATCTATTCTAAGGGAGGTTCGGATCGGTGATCCGATGAATCCCGAGACACAACTGGGTGCTATGGCATCACAGGCGCAATTCGATAAAGTGATGGGTTATCTTGAGATCGGCCGTGAAGACGGTGCCAAGGTCGTTTTGGGCGGCGCCCAGGCAAATGGGGAAGGTCTCGATCGAGGGTTTTATATTCAACCAACCATCTTCACGGGGGCAAGCGAGGATAGCCGTATTTCACAGGAAGAGATTTTTGGTCCGGTCTCGACAGTCCATGCCTGGTCTGACGAAGAGGAAATGCTCCGCTCTGCAAATAACTCGGTTTACGGCCTCGGTGGCGGCGTATGGACGAAGAATATCTCGCAAGCCCATCGTATCGCAGGTGCGCTCGAGACTGGGACTGTCTGGATTAACCGCTATTATAATTTCATGACCGGCATGCCCATCGGGGGTTATAAGCAGAGTGGATTCGGGCGTGAGTTTGGACGTGAAGTACTCGATCATTATACTCTTACGAAAAGCGTCATCATCAATCTCGATGATGGTCTAGTCGGCGCCTTCGACCAAACCTAATCCGACCGCCAAATTATGCCCAGAGATCCACTCAGCAGAGGAGCAAGAAGTCGGAGACACAGAAGGAGATACGGCTATAATCACCACTCGCCCGCAAGCCGTAGCCGGTACCCGTCCGGTCTGCGGGTGAGTGTCTAGCCGCATTCACAGTCGCTACCCAGTGTTTGGTAGGTTTACCAATTGATTGCTGCAGCTCCTGGTCTTGACGCGTCAGTTTTATTGCCTTGAGGCTCAGTGTAGGCCGTGGGTTTTCGCCAAGCGATTCAAGGAATTGCCACCATGGGGTGCCAAACTGGGCGGCTGGACGTGATAGCGCCCCACTAGGCCTCGCGTTAGGTGGCCCGCCGATGGCAAATTTTGCTACCCGACTTACGATCCCAATCAGCAATGATACGGTAAACTCGAATTTTGCAGCACGGAGTGAAGGAAGGTTAGGGTTTACCGTCGCAGGTGGCAGGACAGATTTTCGAAGACCAGGAAGTCTGGTGGAGAGCCCGTTCTGCTGAAGTTAAACGGTGAGAGATCATCAATATCGGCTCTGGATAAAATCAGCTGTACACAGAAGAACGAACACTCTCCGCCGGTTAGCCGGAGCTGGTCCGGCTACTGGCAACGACACGCAGCGTGACGGCGTCACCGATTGTCCAGATGCACATGCCTTTGCGCTTTTCAACCATGCGGACAAGCTTGCGCCTTGCCGCATGACGCAGGGCTTGGACGACAGATTCGATCCGCCACGAGTCAGATCAAACCTGAGAAGAATACCCTCAGGCGTGGCGACTCACCCTCTTGGTCACCCGGATTGAGAGCTACCCATGATATTGCATCTCTCCTTATCATGATAACTGCAATGGATTGGCTATAGAGCCGTTACTCGAAGAAGAGTTAGAAAACAGGATCTACGATACATATATTTATGTAACCCAAAGGCCCTTCTTCTTGACTTCAATGAAATTGTTCTGAATAGGAATAATCGTGTCGCCGCTGTTCGCTTCCTCTCCACCGGAACTTGTTGATTTCACAGGCATTTCCAGCCTATCCAAAAATATCGAAATCGTGAAACGACTAACCTATGGTTCTATTGCATTTGGATTCTACCGGCACCGCTCCAATGACGGGACCTTGATCGGTACAATTCAGCACTCTGTTCTCATCAATGAAGATGTCCCATTTGATCTTGATTGGCGGCCAAATGGTATTTCTAAAATACAGAAAACGGAAATATACACTGGAATAATTCAGATTCATCCTTCCGACGTACTGATTTATAAGCGCTGGAACCGGCCCTCGCGGATGCTGTTTTTCGCGATAGACCAATCATTCGTCCGACGTACCCTAGAAGACATCTTCGGCAATAGTTCCATACAACTCAAGCCCAATATTGGTATCCAAGACCAAGTGATTGCCGGCATGGCAGAATCATGGCGCGAAGAGCTGCGCCAAAATGGGGCAGGAGGTCTTGTTTATGCAGAAGCTTTAGCAACAGCATTGGTCGTCCATCTGTCTCGAACCTATGGGGCCAACCACGCCGAGCCCCCTCACTTTTCCGGTGGCATGAACGCAGTTCGCCTCAACCGTGTCGCTCAATATATCGAGGATCATCTGGCCGAGGACATGAGCCTCCTCACCCTTGCTCAAGTTGCTGACTTCAGCGTTTACCATTTTAAAGAAGTCTTCAAAGCAGAAACCGGAAAAGCGCCGCACCAGTATTTAATCGAACGGCGCATTCATCACGCAAAAGAGATGCTCCTGGCAGACGATCTGCCAATCGTGCAGATTGCGCTTGCCGTCGGCTTCTCCAGCCAGAGCCATTTTACGCTCAACTTTCGTAAACTGACAGGACAGACACCTCTAAGATTCCGCCAGGAGAGCAGGCATGGCAGCAATGATACGCCGCTCGAAGAATAAGGGTATAATCAAATATCAGCGAATTATGTTGTTCTTCTGTGAAGCGTTTCGGGTCAAATTCCGTCGTTCTTCTGCCCCCTGATGCAGCCTCATTGTATTCCAATAATCCACCTCAGATTGCTCCTCACCGGCGAGTTGTCGCGCGGTATTCGCAATTTTCTCGACAAGAGCCATTCCTAAATGCGCAATGCGTACCAGAGCGACCGCGCGTTCCCGCAAATGTTCGGCCACCATCGGAAACTGCTCGGTCAAAGCTCGGCTCAACCGGCTGTCCGCAAATCGACGGCCAAGAGAAATCCTGTCTCCGCGCTGTTCCTCCTTTGCCTCTATGGCATGAAGCGAAACCTGAACCGTACGGATCGTCCCGCGGCGCAGATCCGCCGACCGCTCCATCATATCAAGAGCCGTCTCCTTAACCGGCTGCTTCGAGAAATTCCTGACGATGTTGTTCAGAATGTCCCCACGCATGATTTCACGCCGGTCCCCCAGCGGCCGCCGCGCGACGATCTCCGCCTGTTCTGCCCCCTCGGACGTCACGATAAAACTCTGTTCCCGGTGCCTGCTGCCGGACGTGTAGGCCCCAAAGGCAGAAACCAGCCGCGTGCCGGCGGTCACTGCATGGATGTGCTCAGTCACGGTTGTTCCCTGGGCCGTATTGGTCGTGAGGGCATCGCCATAAGCCAACAGCACCCGATCGCCGGTCTCATCCCGGAGAGAACCCCATGCGACCAGCCCTTCCCTTCCGGCAGAATTACGAAGAACCAGACCCTCGCTTCCGACCGAGACTACTTCCAGCACCGTGCCATTGCGACCGATATTCCCGACTGTGCCGCTCTCCGAGAATTTGGCATTGACTCGACGGAACAGACGCACCCGGTCGCCGTCGGCCAATGCCATGTCGTAGGTACGACTCCCCTCCCCATCGGTAGCTTTGATGATGAGACGGTCCTTTTCAATCTCACCCATCCGCCGCCGGCGGGTGCGGATCGCCAAACTTACATCATGAGCCTCAGCATTTGTCGGCGCGCTCACGGATATGCTAAATTCATTGCGATTCTGATTAACCCCCCGGCGTTCCGCCCATAGATCTGCGATATATTCTACCGCCTCACGATAACCTCCCGGCACAATCCGCAACGTGCCATTGGCGTCCTTACGCTTCAGCGCCTCCTCGGCTTGGCCATTGCGGAACATGAGGACCGTCTCACGTTCTTCCTCATCCTTCTGCCGAACGGAGCTGATCAATTCCGGAATCTTGCCGCCCCCCAAGGCTCGCCGGAGCAATGTGAGGACCGCCCCCGCTTCTACCGACTGCATCTGACTGGGGTCGCCCAGCATCACCACCTGGAACCCGGTTTGCTTCTGAAGCGTCAAGATTTCGTTCAACTGCCGCGTACCTAGCAGCCCGACCTCATCGATGACGATGATTGCTTTAGGATTGAGCCGAAGTTTTCCCTGTTGGGCCGCATGCAGGAAGGACGCAACTGCCCGCGTGTTACGGGGCGCGATCCCCGCCTCAGTCAAATCATCCGCCTGCCGCCACGCCAAAGCGATACCATATACGGTCCGCCCATCATCCTGCCAGGCACGGACCAGCGGCTTGAGCAAAGTGCTTTTGCCTGATCCAGCCACGCCAATGGCCACGCCAATGCGCCCGCCTATCCCCAGCTGATCAATAATTTTCCGCTGCGCGCGACCATGCCCCGTTTTAAAATCAATCTCCGGAAAGGACACGATCGCGGCATTGATCCGTTTCGGCGTAAGAGCGCAGCTTCGATCCCGACTCCCAGCCCGCGCAATTTTTATGAGGCGTTGTTCCTCCTGAATATCAAGCGTGGTGGTGATGGCGATACGGTCCCGCCCCTGATTGCCTTTGACCGTTCCCCAGATCAGCGCGGTATCCTGCCCGCGGCGCTGGACACCACGCTCACGGAACGCCTGGGCCACGGCATCGACATCTTCCGCCGCATCCACGCCGGCAGCGATCAGCCCCTTCGCTGCCGCAATCCTCGCATCCGCACCGTCCACAACTGCCCGCCGGTCGAACAACTTGGCAAGAAGAGGAACCGCAACCTGGTACGCCTCCTCCAAACGCCGCGCACGCTCGGGCACAGAAACCCGCACATCGGGCTTCAGGACGCTGCTATGCACATAACCGATCGCAGCAGCCGTGCGGCACCATGCCTCAAAATCACTGATGTCGTCTGCTTTCCCTTCCTTCCGGTTCTGCACACCGGATTTAAGCAGCGCAATTTTGCGCTCGGGATCAAGATTATCCCAATCCAGCCCCTGAGACAGCGCAAAGGCACGAGCTGCATCCGTGCCATTTACCGTCCGGCGGCTGAACTGTTCCACCACCTCGTCCGGCACGGCGGAAAGTTTCGCCAGCTCGGTGCGCTGATCCAGCTCAATTTCCACACCATGTGTGCGGAGATTGGTTGCAAGATATGCCTGATAGAGCGCGCCCCATTCATGGATACGGCCCTCAAGCTGCGCGAGATCAAGACTGCCGACCCGGCCGCTGGGCGTCTCGACAACATTGAGCACGGCAACATGGGTATGGATCTGCATATCACCCGGCACACGCCCTTTGGTGCTGGTGAGGCGATGCAACTCGGTGAATGGCTGGCCCAGATCGTCGGTCCGGATGATTTCAACCGTGGGACGCGCCGCGTAATGGTCGAACGAGACCCAGCCGATGCTCCCCGCCTCATAGCCCAACCGGGCAGACCGCCCCATGGACGCCCGGCCAATCTCCTTCTCGATGGCAAGCATCACACTGTCGATGGCATCTCGGTGTGCCTGGTGGATGATCGCCCGTTCCGCGGACGTCGGCGCAAAGGCCCAGGCAATCGAGATAGATTTTGGTGCCGAGAAGGTGAGGTCGATATAGCCGTTGCGGGATTTCGAGGTCTCCAGGATGATTCGATATTCCCGGTCGCTCAGCTCCTGCCCTCCCGCGGCTTTGCCTGACAGGATATTTTCCCGTTCCTCGTCACTCAGCTTCCGTGATTTGCCCCCAAAGGCCAGGGTCAGCCGCCGCAAGGCACGCTTCGCCTCCCGTTCCGGCAACTCCTCTCCCTTCCCGGTGCGCCCTGCAAGCACGTGCTCCAGCTCGGCGCGTGTCGGCCGCCGGCCCGGGTCAAGGCCGAAGATTTGTGACATGGGCAGACTGGCGGTTTGTGCCGCCCTGCCCTCGATGGCACCGCCGTCTGCGCGTTGGCCGTTAAGCAAGAAGGCCACCTCTCCAGGTCGCAACCCCCGGTGCGGATCAATACCGAGGCGTTTCGCCAGAGCAGGATTCATATCGCGCCGCGGCGTCGCGATGGCGCTGCTATAATCGCGAGCTGTCCGAGCGCGCTCTGTTTCGGCATCAAGGCGGGGGACCGCAATTTCAGCCCTCAAGCGGCCCCCTGAGGCCAACGCCTCGTCCCGGCTGACCATCTCGGCCGCCACGAAAGCAGCCAGGGCACGCAACACCAGCACGTCCCAATCCAGTGCACCGCCGCCATCATCGCGATAGGCATTGTCGCCCAACCGATCGGCTTCCGCCTTCACGGCTTCATCAAGCGCATCACCATCTGGGATCACCCCGTTCACAGCGAGCCTCGCATAGCGTGACGCCACCGCATCCGCTGGCGTCGGCGGCCTCACGCCCTGCTCATAATATTCGGCCATCGCGGCCATTTCCGGGGAAAGGGTCTGCTGCAGAAGATGCTCCCCCATCAGACGCGCCGCCGAGGGCGCCCCTGCCGCGCCCGTCCGATAGGTCAGCATTTCACCGCGTTCCCCCGTTGGTGTGGGGTGGCGCCGGGAATATCCTCGCCTCTTCCCTCACGGCTCCGGCAAGAGTGTCCGCCAGCCGGTCAAATTTCAGCTCCATCGTGCCGATAGACGCATCCAGTTCCATAATCGCCGACGTCAGCTCGCCCAACACCTTGGTCACGGGCGAAGAAGCGGGCTCTTCGGCCGCATATTGGCTAAGTTTTCCAAGGAGATTCGCCTGCGCCCGCAACGTGTCGATCATCAGCCCCAAGGCGCCATTTATGGCATCCTGACCAGACTGCAGGGCCACCAGACGATCGATGATCGAAGCTACCTCCGAAGCGTCACGGGCATTTGCGTCAGCCATGGCGCCGCTACCGTGTGAGCCTGCGCCCGAGCGGCAGATCGAGGGGCGGCGCTTCCAGCTCGTTCAAGGTGGGTTGCCTGGCACTATCCGGAATACGAGATTCCGCCCGCGCATCGCGGAGCAAATTCATAGCGCGAGACAGAGCCGCATCCTTTCCATATCCGCCCTGACGCGCAACGGCGAGCCAGTAATTCGCTGCGGCGCGGTCAAGATCGGCGACGATTTCTGCCATGGTGTGCCCTCCTAAATCGAGCGCCCGCGCCGGGCTGCCGGGGTAAGCCCCTGCGTTGGCGATAATGACGCCCCAGGAAATTGCTCCGAAATGTTACGCCAATAGCTGGTCGCATCCGCAGCGGGGCGATGAGCAAATTCCCGCCTGTCTCTGCTGGCAGTTGCCGCCGTGCGGGTACGCGCAAGTGCGGTGCTGTCCTTCTGCACTGCCACTGCACGGGTTTCGCGCTCGGGCCGTTGTTGCGCGGCCAGACCAGTACGGATTTCGATACCAGCCCCTCGCAGCCGACCGAGAATATCCGCGACAGCGGTAAGCTGCGCCTGATAGGTCCTGCCCTCAAATGAGGGCTCAAGAGCCAAATCACGCCCCACGGATTTTACGGCACCCAGGTCGGTGGTCTCCCGCGTCAGATCAATGACGCGGTTATCACCATAGAGCACGCCCCGTATTTTTTCATCCAGAGACGCAACGAACAGCAGTTCGTCCCTTACCTCCCCCGACGTGCGCGCATCGCGCCAAGCACCCGTCTCATAGGAAAAACTCAAATCATCAAAGCGCTCCCTGACATCCAACGCCGCCGCACGTACAGCCTGCGGCATGTCCCGGCCAAGGCGTGCATCGATCTCCTGATCCAACCGCACATGAAAATATCCAATATGCCGCGTCTCCACATCCTCCGCAAAATCCGGTTTCCATCCGACAAAGCGGGGCGTGACATGCTCCCAGAGAGACGCCGCAAATTGCAGCGGCACCTCTCCTTCCACCGCAAACGAGCGAAGTCGCGCCGTGAATTCGTCAATCTGGTTGCCCCGGCGCAAAGGGTCGCTGCCATCATCGGCAAAATGATAACGAAAATCGATCCCGCGCCCCTGCTCCTGCAATGCGGTCAATTCGTCGACCTGCCGGTCTGTAAGCCCGGCGGCTTTAAGGGCGTCGGTGATTGACCCGCTCATTGCGCCGCCTCCTCACGAGGTGACGCGGGCGACGTGCCCAGCGGCCGATAAAATCGGTTGGGTGCCACACGCTCTTTGAAGTCCGGCCTCCTGAAGTAGATCGCGCGCCCGCAGCGCAGGGGCACCATGCCGCGGCCCAAAATAAATTGTTCATCGTCACGAACATCATGCATCAGCTCCGCCGCGCGGATCAGCGGCCGGCCAATCTCATGATAGGAGATGTTCGAGCCGCGCGAGAGGTTTGAGGCTTCCATCGCCTTACCAGCCTTGCCGGTATTCGTCCCCTCGGAGCTTGCCATCACGCCAAAAGTGCCGAAGGATTTTTCCAGCTCGGTGGCGGTATCGAGATCCTGCACGGCAGCGTAACAACGATAGGAAACGCCATCATACCAAGAGCGCTTGCCCTGCTCCCCCCATTGCTCAACGATCTGCCCTGTGGACTGGTAGATCGGCTGAAGCGTGATGCCGTATTTGCGCCCCGCATCGCGCGCGGTTTCCAGGATTTTCATATAACCAAGGCGCGCCGCCTCATCGAGCAGGAACAGCACCCGCCCGTTGACATCGCCATCTGCCTCATACACCGCGTTCAGCAATGCCCCGATAATGGTCCGCGCGATGCCCGGCTCCGTCTCCAGCGCCTTCATCGGCATTTTGAGAAACACCGTCGTCTTGCCGTCCAACAGGGCAGACGTCTTGAAGCTCGCACCTGAAACAAGATGACTGAACGCTTCATTGCCCAGCCATGTCGTCATTTCCGCGGCACCGCCGATAACGCCACTGAATGTTTCCTCGACCAAACCACAGAGCGGTCCCGCCAACTGGCGTGCGTACATGCTGGGGCTGCTCTCAAAAATACCGTGCAAGGTCGCGCGTATCTGATCCGCCGGCAGGGCAATGGCCCGGCGCACGGTATGCAGCGTCTTCAACTCCGGCGGAGCATCAGGATCGAAAACGAGGTGCGCAAGAGAACAGCGCACAACGTTACGCGCCATGCTGTCGAAAAAATCATCCTTCTTATTGGCGGGCTTCGCATCGCCACAAATCCAGGCAACTACGGATGCGATATTGGTCGCCGCCAGCAGCGAGCCGATATCGATCCAATCAACCACATTGATGCCCGTTTGTCCGGCTGGGTCGAGCTCATAGACATTGTGCCCCATCGCCTGCCTCGCGGCGCGTAGCATAGGCGCCAGCTCGCCCGATGGATCAAGCACAACGGCAGAACCGGTCCAGTGTAGCAGAGTGGAAACCGCGCAGGTGGTTTTGAATCCACCACTGCCGATGATCATCAGCGAATGAGTTGGCCCCTCCCGGCAAGGGTCAATCAGCAGCGGCGCTTTACCGCCCTGCCCCCAGCTTCGCGGATTATCCGGATCAAAGCGTTTGCGCGCCGCCTTATCCTGATCAACCCGGTACGCCTCACCGACGACAATCCCGCCAAAAACAGGATCAGGGCCAGAGAATCTCCCTTTTGCCGCCGCCATGCTCATCCATTCGGACCGGCCGTGATTGTCGGTTACCGCGAGAGGAGATGAAACGATGCCGCCAAAGAGCGGACGGCGCAGGCGCGGCCCCACGACCTGCCGGCTCCGGTAAATCAGGCCAGCGATCATCACCAAAGGCGGCACAGCCCCCACCCCGGCGCCAATCTTCAGCCATAGGGCAACACGCGCATTTCCATCTTCATTCAGCGCGTAAAGCCACCACTGCCAGAACGGGTGCGGAAAATCACGCAGCAACCCGGTACCCATGAGGAACACGAGCGACGCTCCCACGGTCCATGCAGCTACAGCCAGAATCAGGCCGAAACCAAACCTGACAATAAACTGGCCAACCTCCTCTCCAACCAAGGTGCTCATGTCACGCTGCCCTCAATAGCTGGGTTGCACTCTCGCCCCGCCGTGCGGCATCGGGGGCGAACCAGACCTCACAGATTTCGTAGATCGTCCCTTCGTTCCGGAACGGGATGATGACGTCCACGGCCGCAGCCAGAAAATCCATCAACGTCTTGTCGTCCCACCGCCCGCCCTGAGGGCTGCCCTTCACCAGCGCAAAAAGCCGTTTGAATGCCTGCTCAGGGTCGCGGCCATGTATGGTGGTGATCGAGCCGGGATGACCGGAAACAACCTCGTTGATGTACGTCCAGGCCGCATCATCGCGCAGCTCCTGCAGCAGAATGCGGTCCGGCTTCATGCGCAAGCTCGCCTGAAGCAAGGATTCCGCGGCGACCCGTGATAGCCCAATCCCATCCTTCGAATACAGCAGCCGGACATGGTTCGGCTGGGGGATGACCAATTCCAGCGTGTCCTCAATGGTGATCAACCGCTCGTGGGCAGGGATCGCGCTGATCAGCGTCTTGCTCATCGTGGTTTTGCCGGAGCCGGTGGCGCCGCAGAGCAGGATGGTGAGGCGCATTCTGACCGCGGCCTCCAGAAAGCTCTGCAAATCTCCCGCGTCGTATAAGGCCAGCAGCGCACCAAAATCGCGCTGTGCCGCCGCCCTCCGCCCCTGCCATTGGTTCCAGCGCGTTGCCTGGTAGCGCGAGGTCAGCGCCGCCAAAGGGGCCACGGACTGTCCCGGCTTCCGGATCGTGAGACTCACCGTGCCAGCCGGCACGGCAGGCGGCAGGCAGATTTGCAGCCGTTCCCCGCCCGGCAGCTCGGTCGCGCAAAGCGGGCTGCGCGACCCGACATCCTGCTTGCGCAGCGCCCCGGCCAGGGTGGCGATGTCTTCCAGGTCGGCCAGGGACAGCCCCACCTCCCGGCACTGAAACGCGCCACGCTGGCGGACGAACAACTCACCCGGACGGTTGATGCAGATTTCTTCGGTCGCCGGATCGCCCAGCCATGGCGCGAGCGGTTTCATGAGGAAAGAGAGTTGGCGCGCTGCTTCACCAGCCATTGCTGCCTCCTGCCGTCTGATGATTGACCTGAAGCTTGTAGACATCCGAGAAATCGAGATCGTGAGCCACGAACAAGGCGACGGTCTCGGCCTGATTCTTGGTCAAGGTCGGCGGGATATTGATGGAATTCTGTAAGGCCGTGTTGGCGATTGTCTGGCCATTGCTTTGGGCGGCGTAAACAAAGCCCAACGCGGCCTGGCTCGACGTCGAATTATTATCCCCATTCCCCGCCGCGGTGACGGTCGCGGCATCCAGCGCGCCCTGTACCAGCGTCAGCATCAGCGCACCGCCGAAACGCTGCCAAAAATGGTTATCCACCGCCCCGGGCAGACCACCGCGCCCAAGTTCATCCGCGCCCGGAGAATCCAGCGTGACGATGACATGCTCCGGTGTCTCGGCCCGTGTCCAATCCACAAAAACACGGTTCTGTCCTTGGAGAAGCCCGCTTTCGATCTGACCGACAATTTTGGTGCCGGCATCGAGCAGCACGACATTGCCTGTCGTGCCGCGAATATCGATCGGCACCACGCAGGTCACGAGGCTGGGCAGCTCGGTGTTGATCGCGGTCTGCAGGGTGCAAGGGATGAGCGTGCCCTCGGTGATGACCATATCCGGGTTGGGCAGAACGGACGCCTTTTCCCCGTCCAGCACCGTTGGCTTCAGCCTGGCCGCCAGCGGGGTGGTATCGGCCACCTGGGTCGCTCCCGTACCACCACCTCCTCCTTCCGGCCCGCTACCTGTTTGCGCGGCCGCCGCAGAGGGTTGCGGCACAATGTCGCCACCGCTGGAAAACGCCATGATCGGCGCCGAGGCGGGAGATTCGCGCGGCTCACCGCCAAAACTTGCCGTTTGTGGCGCCGGCGCCGGCATGGGGATAGACGGTTCAGACTTGAGTGGTAAGGCAGGCGGCGCGTTGAAATTCTCGCCACCCATTCCGTACACCCCCGGAGCTGCTTGCTGCCGATCATCGGCCCTGTGATGGCTGTAGAGCGCGTTGAACCAGATGTACCCCAGGATGATCACGCCCATCAGGACAATGAGGCCCAGCTTGGTACCCGTCGAAAGCTCACGGCGGGGGGCGCCAGCGACCGGAGAGCGGCCATTATCGGCAGGCGAAGGCGCCTGGCCGGCCGGCGGCAAATTCTCGCTCATGGCGTGCCTCCCGTAGTGCTACCGGTACCGGCTTCCGGGTCATCGACCATACGCGAGACATCTGGGCTCGTGGTGCCCGTGCCAGGGTTGCCGCCGACGCTATCAAAGCCAAGATTGTAAATATTGAGCACGGTACCGCCGTCACGCAGCCGAATCTCGCGTGCCGTCTGGCCGATTTGCAGAGTTGAACCGCTGACCGCATAGGAAGCCGTCGCCTCCTTCCCATCTGGGTTGATGACAAATACGGCGGGGATGCGCGCATTGCCCGCAAATTGCAGAACGGTGGAATAGCCATTGTCCCACACAGCGAGGGGGACGAGATTCTTGTCGCCCTGTGCCACATATTTGTAGTTCCGCGGGCCGGCAAAAGGATTGGTGCGAGCAGCATCGAGCAGCGCCTCCGCAGCGCGCTGATTCGCCTGTGCCAGCGCCTGTGCGTTCAACTGCGTGACTCTTCGCGCCTCCTCCGCCGCTCGCGCAGCTTCAGCCGCAGCAACATCTTCCGGATAGGTGAATTGCACCGAATAAAACACGCCATTGCTGCCATCCGCCGCAGGAGACGGAGCAACGGTCTCGATCTCGAATACATACCGGCGGAGCGACCCATCCGCCCTCTGGGTCAGGACGATGACCGGCTGCAAAGAGAGGGCCGCACTGGGCTTAAAGAACAGGTAATTGCCCTTCGGAACCGCCGCCAAATGCAGGCTGTCGGTGACGGCCACCGATGTAACCGTTTCTGTGGCGGCAAAACTCACCACCATCGTATTGCCCACCAGGGTCGAGAGATGCACCACCTGGCCGGGGTTGTACGCCACATAGCGCATGCGGCCATCATATTGGCCTGCCGCCGGCACCTGATCTGCCCGGGCCGGCGCAAACGGCGCGAGCACCGTGACAACAAGAACGCCGGACGCGAGGAACGAGGCGCGGCATACGGAATGAACCCACCTCATGGCGCGGTATCCTCCTCAGCCTGGTAGCTGGTGACGATAACACCGGCCGGATCGGAGAGGCGTTGCGCCTGCGGCATCGTGCCGACCTGCTGAAATTGCAGTGTCGCGGTCCATGTCGTCGTGATCGCGTCATTGGTGCCAAGGGTAAGGATGCGCTGATATCGAGCCTGCGCCACGCTCGGCCCGATCATCGCCACCGAGATCGGCTCCACGGTCAGTGTGCCCTCTTTACCAACCGTGACCTGCGGTGATTGCGGGTTCGGATAATTAAACCATTGCTGATATCCCGTTCGCACGTCCGCATCTGACATGCCGGAGACGATGTCATAGCGATAACGCGCCGTGTCATAAGAATACCCCTCGCGCATCTGCACATATTGCCAGAGGGCCGCGCGGATCACGGCTTGATCTGTCGAGGGAGACAAGGTGGAAAGTGCTACGGAATCATCGATCGTTCCATCGGCCCGAACGACAAAATACACAGGCACCAGCTTGGTCAAAGGCAACATCGAGGCTACCACCCAAGCAAGCCCCAGATTGGCAAGCATCGAGACAACAAGCCCGATCATGGCGCCTTTTGACAGCAGCCGCGCGGAGCGGGCACGCCGTTCTTGAAAGGACTCAACCTCTTTATAGTGCTTTTCCAGCAACGGCGCCGCAAGAGGAAATGCCCCCGCCTCATCTGGCATAGCATCCCCCTAATGGTCTGACACGCTTGGAGGTGCCGCAAGATCCTGCACCGTTGGCTGCCAATGCCCGGCATTCAACGGAAAGAGCGGCCCGGACGCTTCGGCCAAAACATCATTGTTGCTGCACCCCACGAGCAAACCGAGTGTCGTCAACACCAAGCAGAACTTGAAAATTCTACCGGGAATCGCGAATATTCCTGGCAACGGCTTAACCGAATAGAAACGGCGGGATGCGGCCCACAACCACAGGGCTGCCGTCACTGCTTCCGCGAAATACTGGGCAATTTGCCTGTCCGTAATCATCGTGCGGCTCCCACGGCAGCAGTCGCTTGAGATTTTTGCTTCGTCTGTCCTCGGCCAAGTGCCCCGCCCGCCTGACTAGCAGAAACCGCCATGGCCAATGGGCTGACCGAAATGCCACCACCGATGAAGCTGGCGATACCGGGCAAGAAACAGGTGATCATGCTGCCAATCGCGAGAAACACGAAAAGCTCCGTGCAGAGAAGGATCGCCTCGGGCTTCGACGCAGCAGCAACATTCGCTGCCGTCGTATCCACATAGCTGATGAAGCCATTGACGATAATCGAGAGCACGATGTCGACAAGCAACGTCAGTAAGGCCAAGCCAATCAATTTGCCCAGAAATCGATCTGCAATCTGCCTGGTGGCGGCGAACAAATAGCCCGCAAGCACGAAAGGCCCAACGCAGATAACCACATCAGTCAAAATTTTTGCGGTCTCGTAGATCAGAAATGTCAACCCGATCGGCACGACAATGAGACTCTGCAGTAGCGCCAGTTCAACCGAATAAAGCACATTGAAGAAATTGAGGTTATTCTCCGCCGTGGTAAACACCTGCGCTGAAGAATCCCAGATCACATCAAAACTATGTGCCGAGGGCGCAGGGCCTGTCGCGCCAAGCAGAGCATCGGCGATAAAATTGGGCAGCCCCGTGGTAAAGAAAGAGATGATATATTCATTATAAAGCGAGGTTGACATCAACAGGCCGACCACGACACTCACCGATATGATTCTCGTGATGCCGGTGCGCACGCCAACATCGCCGCGCATGACCAAAATGCCCGAGACGATGATCCATAATACAATGATGGCCGTGAGTGGTCCTTGGATCGCTGCGATCGCCGCGCTGACCGTCTCCTGCAGCCCGTCCGTGAACGGCGTCTGGATAATCTGATCGAAGGCATAGAATGGTGCCCAGTCCGGTGCGGTTGCCATCTCTCACCTCATGGAGTTTTCTGTTGCGAAGATTTCTCTGCCGCGGCGTTCGTGGCTGCAGCTTGCCCAAGCTGTGCCGCAAGCAATCTTTGATCCGCCGTGGCGGCATTCTGACATGCCGCCTGCGGTATGGAGGCTGCGTCACTGCCGCATCTGATGTCGTCCGCCTTCAACACGTCTGGATGCATCACATACCAGTCCGCTGTATGGACGACTTGGACGGGAGCACCCGGCGATGGATTTATCGAAACGAGCGGCGCACTCTCTGGATGGCCTCCACGATTGATCACCACAAAGACAAGACCGACGGCCACGCCGATGCCAATGATTCCCACGCCTATATATTTTGATGCAAGCATGATTATGGCCCACCATTGGAAGTCGCCGCCGATTGCAGCTCGGCTGCGAGATTGGTTTGATCTTCATCGAATTGTTCGCGATCCTGCTGCTGTCGCGATTGTACCTGCTCAGCAGCAAGAACTTGGAGATTTTGTGCCTGCGCCTGTTGCGCCTGGACAAATTGTGATTCAGCGGCGATGCGCCCATTGATGGCGTCGACTTGCGTGATTGATGTAGCAGAATTGAGGTCCGCTTCCAAGTCAGGAAGTTGCTGCAAGCGTTGTTCAATGGCGGAAAGATTCGTTGCTGCCATGCCCTCGACATTGGCGATCGTCTGCGCGCCTTTGTTCAAATCCGTGCTCGCAACCGAACCATCTGTCGGCGAATAAACATGATTCTGATCGTAATATGTTTGGGCGGCACCTGATCCTGCACCGGAGCCGCCGATCAATGCCGCAAGTGAATCCGCCAACGGCATGGGGTTTTCCAACGCCTGGTTTTCCATACCTGGCGCCATATTCATGATGTCGGTCGGGTTGGTGAACATCGCATAGGTCTGTTGCAACTGTTCGAGCTGCGCCTTGAGCTGCTCCACCTCGACAACCGCCTGGGCTGCGGTCTTCATGTTCTGCGCAAGATTGGCAGCGTCGAGCACGGCCATTTGAGCCCGCGCAGTATGAACCATGAGCGTGCCGGCCAGAATCGATACAACGCATAAACGCCTCATCATAGCCGGACTCCTCTTCTGCTAATCGGTTGCTTCGTGATAGCGCTGAAAAAATTCCGGCAGCCATTTGCCGGGCGCGTCCCCGAGCTGCGCGCGCAGCTTTTCCGCGAGCCGGACCGTGTTTGCCCGGCCAGAGAGCACCGCCAAATATTCGCGCATTCCGCTCAGATCGAATTCACAGATAACACTGCCTTCCTCGCGCTTGAGCAGAAAGCGGCGTTTGCCGATCGCCATCTCCTCCCGGACGGCCCGAAACTCACCTTCCGTGCATTTGAGCCCGTTCAGATAGATGTCCCGGTCCGCCGTCGGCGATGGAAACATGATTTTGGTCTGACACTGCGCAACGATGGATGGGCCGAGCGGGCTCTCCAGCACATGCTCCGGCATCTGTAAGGACAGAAACACCGCACCATTGCTTTTACGGACCGTCAGCAGAAGATTATCAACGACAGCCGCAAATTGTGGATTCTTGAGGTAGAAACGAAACTCGTCGATGCTGACAACCACGCGGCGCCCATCAAGAATCTGAGCCACACGATACAGTAGGTAGGCTCCGGCCGGCGCGCAAACCTCTTCGTGCTCCAGCAACTGGGTCATGTCGAAACCCGTGAGCGCCTCATCGATGCGAACCTCATCTGCCTCGCCATCGAATGCCCAGCCCAGCGCCCCGCCCCAGCACCATTTTTCCAGCCGAGGCCCGATGCCCGCCGGGTCAGCATGTCCAAGATATTCCCGCAAGCCGGCGAGAGACCGCAGATCGGCCGGCATGCTGAGTTGACGGCCCACGGCCCGTTCCAGACGCTGCTCTTCGTCCGGGTTCAGCCCCCCTTTGCCGTCGCTCTGCACCAACGCAATAAGCCAGGTCCGTAGAAAATCCCTGTCTGCCGCCGAATCCTTGAGGCCTCGTAGCGGCGCCATACCGGATGCCTGGCCCCGGCGCAGCTCCAGATAGGTACCCCCACTGGCACGGACGAGAAGCTCGCCTCCCCGGTCCTTGTCGAAGAAGATGACCGATCCCCGTGTGCCGGATACGGTATTTTCCTGAACCATCGCCTGTTCGAACATGACCAGCAAAAACATGAGCAAGGCCGTCTTGCCGGAGCCGATGGGGCCAAAAATGATCGTCATCGCCACATCCTCGACATGGGGGACGTAATCATATGCTGTCCCGCCCGACGTCCTGAAACGGGCAATGGGCCGCCCCCAATGCCCTGCTTCCCGTCCGGCCGGGAAATTATCGAAGCTCGACAGCCCGGCAAAATTGCGCGAATTGATCGCTCCTGGCCTCGTCCGCCATTCAACATTTCCCGGAAGCTGAGACCAGAAGGCCGCTTCGAGCCCGAGGCGCTCCTCAACCATCACGGCACCGCAGTCAGCCAAACGCCCCCGGGCACCGCCGGCACGTTCTTCAACCTCGGCCAAGCTGCGCCCATACACAGCGAGCGACAAATGATGGACGCCCATGACAAATTCATTCGAGGCCAGCGCATCCGCGGCTTCGATCAGCCCTTCAATCTGGCTGGCCGCCTTGTCCTGGGCGCCCACCATCTGCGCCGACTTAAGGGCCAGCCTATCTTGCGCCTGCGCCCGTGTGGTGAATGCAAAACTCTGCGCCAACACCAGGAGATAAGGGGCGGAAAGCAGCGTATTCAGCATGCCGGGCCGTGTGCGCGCCGGATATTCCCTGAAGGAGAAAATGGTGCCGAACGTGCTTTTGTCCGGGGCGCGAATCTCGATGCCCCGGCGGCCGCAGATGACTCTATCGGTATAGACAGAGTCCCCCAAATGCCCGGAGACGACGGGTACGCGCAAATGCCGTCCTGTGATGATCAAGCGCAGCACCTCCGCGATTTCGGAGAACATGATGCCGTCCCGCTCATAGATACCAAGGCGGCGCAGGCCAAAGCCTTCCAGCCCATTGGCAAGAATCAGCCACTGGTCCTCCAACTCGCGCGCGAGGCCATCCACAACCTGCGTCGTCTCACCGCGGAATTTTGACCAGAATTTTCGTGCACCGACTCCAAGCGGGCTACGGGGCAGAACGGCAAACGCCACATAATAATCATTCCGATAGAGCCGACCCTCCAGGGCAGTCGTATGATAAGCTTTATCAAGTGCTGCCGCGAACCCGGAGCGAAAGCATGTCGGTGGCGGCGACTCCTCATCTGCACGCCGCACGAGATAGGTGTTGATGATAATATTATCGTCGGCGACATTGCGGTACAGCGTATTCAGCAACCTCAGCCGAGAGTTTCGGATGGCATGATCCGCCAATTCGAAGGGCAGCCCGCGCACGTGCCCCATGGCAAGCAACGCGCCGCCATCAAGCAGTACTGTCTGCGGGCCGACATGCCCAACATAGGGAAGGTAACGTTCTGCACCACGTTCCGTGCGCCCATTATCGCCGAGCATCGATCATCCCCCTGCCCCGCCGCGCGGAGCGAATAGGATAAGGGGAAGCCGATGCACCACCCCATTTATGACTATCAACGGAGCGCCCAGCCGTACGAAGGTAGAGGAGCACAACGCCCACCGCATTGTAGTCGCGTGCCACCAATTCGCGCGCACCGAACCAAAGCGGGATCATGATCGCCAGATAAAGCGGATTTTTGAGCAAGACGACGATAAAGCCGGCAAGCATGAGCAACATCGCCGCCAGCGCAAGCGGAACGCCCATAAAGAGTGCAGGCCGAGTGGCCGCGAGATAGAGCGTGTTGGCTTCCAGCGGTTCCATATCAGCCGCCGGTCAACGTCTGGCCGAGATAGGAAGCACCGAACATGATCACGATGCCGCCGACGATGCTGGCAATCACACCCACTGACGCCCTGCCAAACGCAAAGAGAAAGCCGATGGCAATGATGGCAAGAACCGCAATCGACTGACCGAATGGACCAAGCAAAAAAGTGCAGACATTATTGATCATGGTCTCGGGGCTTGTTCCGCCTGATACGGTTTGCGCGCGAGCTATGGCAGGAGCCGCCGAAAGCAGAGGAGCAAGAGGTAATCGCGAAAGCCCCCGATAACTGGCGAGTTGGGCGCGTATCTGCCAAGATTCACATTCGATCGTTTTCAGCATAGTTCACCTCACGGAGGATTCTTGTTGAACAGTCGGCGGCAACGATATGAGCCACGGCGCACCATGGACCTCTTCATACGAACCCGCGGCCGCTACGTTCCAAGGTGGTGGCGTATTCGGGTCTGATACGGCGTCGACCGCAGAATTCATCGCCAGAGTCTGCGGCACCGGGCCGCCCACATTCGTCATGCTCATCATCACTTTACGGGCGTATCCATTCATGATCCCTCGAAGGGGTGAGCCCGTGTTGTAACGAGAGAGCGCCATGAGCAGTGCCACTTGTTGCGTTATCGGTGTATTATCACCGCCGTATGCGGCACGCAGTATCTCTGCGCCTGCCGCAAGAGAGGCACATGGGTCCAAAGCCTGCACCGCCGTAAGATTCAGTGCTGAGAGATTTGCGGAATTGATTTGCATCATGCCGATATCGACGGAATCGTCGTGACTTATCCATTGGCTTGCCTGCACTTCAGCTTGCTCCAAACTGGAGACGTGCTGATTTTGGCCGGTCGTATTATCGTGCAATGCCCAGGGATCGAAGCCACTTTCGACTTTTGCCACGGCGCTAAGTGTCGCCAAAGCGATCGAAGGCGCGCAGCTCTGGGCTAACGCATCGAAGTTTGCAGTAGAAATCGGAGCGGAGAGCACCTGTGCCGGTAGCAAGATTAGGCCTGCCACCACTATAAACTTCTTAGAAAAGGCCGGCGCATTGAGCATAGTTCTCTCCGGACATACAACGACGAAGAGCCAAATTGATTGGCATGCTTCTCCAAAAAATCGATGTGCGTACAGATTAATCGTACTGCACTACCATCGACATGGAAGATGGTAACGCGCGCACTCTTGTCCGTGGCTCCACTGCGGTTATGTCAAAAATGGTTGGATCATGTGAATTTCAGCGGCAAAACTTTCGGTAGAGCTTTCCTTTGTTGCTCGCCACTTACGGTATCATCTCTGTCAAATTACAGCCGTTCAATAATGAGCCATTTTGGCATTTCCTCAATACGACAATCAAATTTCTTGCCACTGCGCTTCTCTCCGGACGATCGCGTCTACAAGGAGACTTTGGGCCAAATGCCAGAATCTTTCGTGGTCCGGTGGGCCCAACATGACATTCGTTGACGTCATGGCTTCAATGCATCATGCGATAGCTGTCAGAAAATTTTCTGCCGAAACTGACTTCGGCAATGAAGGCAGCACCCGCTAGGGTTCCTTGGTCTATTAGAGATAGACCGTAATTCGCAACGGAAAAAGAGGATAGGTTTTGGCTAATGTTTTGGCCAATCCTTTGGCTAATACCCCTCACACGAAAGCGGCAAATCTTTTGGCAGATGTTTTGAATTTTAATTGACGTGGATGTAAAAGTTGGAGTTTGGTGCCGGTCACCATGAACGAGAAACCGCTTCCACCTGATGAAGATGTGAGGCAATTGGCAAAGAGATTGAAAACTCTCTGGACGCCAAAGCAGAGCGTTCGGCGATTTTTGCGCAAGCATGCAACGTTGTTCAGAGAGCTAAAAAGTGAGGACTGGTCATGGGCCGGCATAGCCCTCGCGCTCAACAAAGCCAAAATCACCTACCGCACAGACAGGCCCTGGACCGGCACGGCTTTGATGCAGGCCTTCTCCCGCGCTCAAGTGGAATTGAAGGGCCCCTCTGTTCGCGCGACAAATTCGCGGCAGCATGGTGAGAGCTCGCCGACGCCGCCGGCTGTGGCCAGAACGGAAATGCCACATACGACGGAGACCACGGTACCGGCGTTTGCCACGCGAAACGCAGTACTACCCTCGGCTTTACCTGTTCGCCAATTCGAGGACCTAGGTTCCGTCTTCGATGAACCACACGAAGAGGCCGAGCCAGAATTTCGACCGGTGCGCTTCATCGACTGGGATGAACGACGCCGCCTTGCATGTGAAGCGGCTGCGGCCACACCGGCGCAGGCGCCGCACAACGAACCGCCCATCGAGCAGTTCAGCGAGCATTACCGCAGAACCATGGAGCGCCTCACCGGCAAGAAATCACCATTCTAGGCGTTGACCCAGAACAGGAGTGCCCAATGTCCACCGAGAATTCCGACAAGCATACCCCTGCGTTGCTCGCATTCCCCAGCGCAAAAGGCTCCTCTGCCACTCGGCCCGCGAACATGGCGTTCGACTTCATGGCGGCAGACAACAACGTGCCGGAGCTCGATCTGCTGAGCGTCGACCCAGCACATACTGGCGACGGGACTGAGCCCGAAGCCTCCAATACGCTCGACCTCAGCGCCAAGAAAAAGATCATCTTCTGGGTCGGCCGCGGCAAGACCGGCAAAACCACCGGAATCCGCTGGCTGGCTGAGACCGTGCTGGCCCAGGGTACCCCCCTCCTGATGGCCGACATGGACACGACCAACGACACCTTCTCCCGCTATGCCGAGCGCGTCGCCCGGCCGCCTGAGGCGTCAGACCCGACAAGCTCCCTGAAATGGCTGGACCGGCTGCTGCAGCATGCACTGCAGGAACAGACCTCCCTGCTCGTCGACCTCGGCGGTGGCGATACCAATCTCCGCCGGCTGGTGGCCCAGCTCCCCGACCTGGCCAAACTGTTCGAGACCCAAGGCTTCGCCATCGTGCTGTGCCACACTACCGGGCCGCAGGAAGAGGATCTGTCCCCCCTGGCCACCCTGCAGGGGCTAGGCTTCCGGCCAACGGCCACAGCCATCATTCTCAACGAGGCCCTGGTAGAGCCCGGTGACACGCGCGAAGCCGCCTTCGCCCGCATCTTCCGCCACAGTGTTTTCCGGCAAGCTGTCTCGATCGGGGCAGTGCCCATTTATATGCCGCGCCTCTTCGCTGCCCAGCAGGTTGAGGTCCGCCGCCTGAAATTCCGCGAGGCGGTTGACGGACGTACAGGACGCGGCGATGCACCTCTCGGCCCGTTCGACCGGGCGCGGGTCGCCAAATGGCTGGACGGCATGAGTGCCAATTTCGAACCCATCCGGTCCTGGCTGCCATGAACGATCTGGCCGGAGATACTGCTTACGAACCGGGCGACGACAATGACAGCGAGGCGCTGGGCCGTGACATCATTAAGCTCATCGCCGATTTTAACCGCAGCGCGCAACTCGCCGGCCTCAAGGGCGATCCCCTCTACCCCCTGCTCGAGATCACGCTGGCATCCCTGAAACTGCAATGGCGCCTGCACGACCAGGCCGTGCGCTATTTCCGTGACGCGAGCGGCCGGCTCGACCGGCAATATCATGAGACCATCCAGCGCACGGGCCTCGTCCTCAAGCGGGGCGAGCAAGCCCTGGAGTCACGGCAGGTTGCGATCGTCGAGCAGATCGCCCCCAAAATTGCCGCCAACGTCAACGATGCCATCCGCCGGCATGCGAAAACCATGCAATGGAGAACCCTCGGCGGGTGGGGCATCGCAGTACTCGCCCTGGCACTTCTTCCGAGCGCATTCGCCTATACCACCGGGCTCAGCACCGGCCGCGCGGAAGGCGAGATCGCGGGGCAGACCATCCAGGCTGCCATGAAGGGCGGACCGGACGCAGCAGCAACATGGGCCACTTTGATGGCAAACAATGACCCGCGCCCCGAGATGACGGCATGCCGCAAGGCGATCTCCACCGGCGAAGATGGCCGGCACTTTTGCACCATGCCCGTCTGGCTCGACCGGCCCACTGCCGCGCCGCAGCCATAACAACCGCCACTGCGAAGGTACCCCTCGTATGTGGGCCGGTCTATGCCTCCGGTTTTGCCGCCTTCGGTTTGGGCTGATGCTGGCGCCGCCGGACATTCGGTTTCAGGGCCGCTCGCACATCCTTGTCGGTCAACTTCAGGTCAAACCACTCAGGGTCAAAATGCCCCCCACACCAGCGCTTGGTTGCCGCATATTCGGGATGTTGCGGATCAGCCATGATCTCCAGAAACTCCTCATAGCCGGACGTACCGCCGACATCCTCCGGCGGCCGGGCGCGAGCGCCAGCAATGCAGACAGCCTGCCGCGGCGGCTCATCCAGGGGAAGAAACTTCTCGATTTCAATCGTGTGGTGCCAATTATCGCCAAAATCGTAGACATAGGTGAACACGATTCCAGGCTCCCGAAAGTCACGCAACCGCACTTCCTGCTGATCGAAGCTTCGCGGTCCGTCCGCTGCGCGCCCATCCTCAAGCATTTCGGGATCACCATAACTTAACCCGCCAATCCGAAACTCATAGAGATGGTAATTCCACCAGTTAAAGGCCGCCTGGATGACCAGATGCAACTGCCCAAGATTCCATTCCAATGGCAGGATGAGACGCCGCCATATGGCGGGCTCGACCCCATCTACTGAAACCCGGATTTGTAGGGCGTTGGGATATGTGAACATGTTGAAAATGGAGCCGGAAGGCGATGTAACGTCAAGACGCCGGCAATACAATTTAGTCTGTTTACTCGATACACCCAGCGCTCGGCACGCCTCAGTCGCCTACGAACAGCGCTTGCACTGTCTCAATCGGCATCAGCATGATCGTCTCTCCAAGTGGAGAAGCTAAAAAACCATGCCGCCGGTAGAAAGCCGCGGCCCCATCATCAATGGCATGCACGACGACGGCCCGAACTCCAGCAATCTCCGAGGCAGCAAGGCAGCGCTTGAGCGCATCCGCCAACAAATCCGTGCCCAGACCATGGCCTTGCCATCTCCGGTCAAGCGCCAACCGGCCGATGAGCAGGAGCGGAATCTGCTCCGGCATGCCACGCCTCAGTTTAGCGCTGGGGAGCGAAAGGCGCTGTTCCATGGCGGTCGTGATCGCGTAGTAGCCAATCACCTGAGATGGCGCTTCGGCCGCACAGATCACATAGGTCCGTGCCGACAACCCTTCGCTCGCCAGAGCGCGGTCCCGCAACCAATCATCCAGGGAAGAATGACTACCGTTCTGGAACTCCGAAACGTCATGCCGGGCTGTCAGACGCTCCGGAGGCGAAACCCGCGGTTTCTGCAAACCGCCGGCCTCCTTCATTCATGCTCCCAGACCGGCGCCCGGCTCATCCGTGCGCGCAACTCAACCGCCGGCTTGCCCGGCGCATCGAGCATGGCCAGAAACGCCTCGTGGGCCTCTGGATCCAAAAAGAACACACGCTGGTCGAGGATCGTGTCCTCGGCTTGGCGGCGGGCGCTTTCGAGCATGAATTCCGAGAGCTTTTGCCCCCGCATCGCCGCCGCACGGTTGAGGACCGCCTTGGTCTCGGCCGAGGTTCTGATCTGAATCACGTCCCCCTTGCGAGGGGCGCCGGTGCTGATCGTCTGTGCCATATCGCTCTCCATATTCACGACGCATGGTAAGGATTGTACTGATAATGTCAATACAATCCTTACCATGCTCCATCTGCCGTGCCGCCCGGGTCATGGCACGAAAAGCGCCCGCACTGTCCAGCTAGGCGGGCGCTGTGGCGTCCACGAAAAAACCGGCCTCGCGGGAGCGAGGCCGGTTTGGAGCGGCTAGGACGGCGGGTTCCAGATGATGACCTTCTTGGAGCTGTCATCACCGGGCGCCGGGGCAACGTTGCCGTAGATGGTGCCGAATTCGGGCGCGGAGAGCGAGACGGAGATGTATTCCTCCCCGCTGGTCTTCGAGGTCCGGTTCCAGCCGCCGCCCAGTTCGAAGCCGTTCTTGCGGCTGACGATCCGGTAATCGGGCTCGTTGTCCTTCACCTTGCGGCCGTTCTTCACGAGCGCGATCTGGGCAGTGATGCTGAGGGTTGTGAGTTGGCCTTCGAAGCTGCCGTCGGCCTTCTGGGTCAGGGTAGCAATGGTCGCCATGGTCTGTCTCCTTCGGTTGCTCGGGGATCATTCCCCGGTGACGCCAAAGAAGGGGGTGGGACGCCGCCGTCACCGAGCGCATGCGAGGGGAACCCCCTTGCGGGGTTGACGGCATAGGCGGACCAGCCCCCTACAAAGGCGTCATAGTACGGGGAATGATCCTGGCAGCGGCCGAAGAAGACAGATAAATGGCGACCTAGCTTATAAGGCCCTGCGATTGGGCACAAGCGCGCGGCCAAACAGCCACGCCAATTCTCGTCCATCATTTATTGAAACGGTCTGCACAAGGAAATAGGACTTAGCTGGATCAGCTTGGGAGATTAACGATGCTGATGGGTGACACCAGCCATCGCGATACACAATATGCACCCTCATCCGACACTACCTCATCGGAATACACGATTGCACCTGATGGCCGGCTAAGAAGTAGGAGCATCTAATTCCGAAGCTTTTTTGCGAGATCGCCTTGGCACGGGCCCAAGATGAAGAGATGAAAGTAGGCGCTCAGCATACGCCACACCAGCATCCCATACCTTTTTTTCGCCGATTACAGTACATTGAAACAAAACCCATACCCCTGTTAGAAAAAAGCTGGGTAAAGCGTTCGGGAACGTCGTCAAGCCGTCGTGCAAGAAAATCAAAAGCATGACACTTGAAATTAGTGATGCGATCAAAGCTGTCGGCCGCATACCTAACATGTTGCGCCAAAAACCGTAGGCGATGTTATCATTGAGTATAAGACGATAAGTTGGCCCTCGACGCATTTCGATGAGACGGCGAACCGCTGAGCGATAAAGCCCTAGTGCGCCACTCAGGTCTCTCGATTCCTGTTCCATATCTGGTAATGTTATATCGGTAGCGAGCTTTTGCAGGGCGCGATGATACGCGCGTTTCGTCGTGACCTCAATCGTTTGGTCTTTCCATGCCAGCAGTAATTCGGTTGGCATCCCACCCCAACGGTCAGTCAAACGCTTCTGAACTCTTCGTCCGTTCGCCCGAGCCGACTGCGCAAACACAAACATGGCCGCAATCGAAATAAAAGAATACCCAGCGAGGGTTTTAAGGTCGCTTGTGATAAAGCGCGGCGCCCCAACAGCAAGCGCAATAGTTGGCACCAGAGGAGCAAGAGCACCAGGAATTATGCGGGCAAGGAGATCATAGCGATCGAACAACTTCAACCAATCGAAGGAAGCTCCCGTCACGCGACATCTCCTTCGAACACAAGTTGAGCAATCGAAAACTCACCGTCCGCAAAAATCAGCATCGTAGCTGGAAGTTGCTCACGAGTCAGCTGGGTATGTAAACTTATCAGTTGATCAAAATCAACGGAACTTGGCAATGACGAACTACGCGCCGGGTGTGTGTGCCATTCGCCGAGATACCGCACCATACCATGTGTTCGCGAACCGATCTCGGCCAATTTATCAGCAACGCCAACGACTCCTCTTTCAAATCCATTGCGGGAGGAAACACTGTCTGGTGGCGCAGGTAGTGCATCAACAACAAAAATCTGTCGGCGAGGTACATCAACTATGCCGATGAGGACGCCCCCCGTCTCGCAAGGAAGATGGTCTCGCCGCCGAATCGCCAGCTGCTCTAAAAGAGCTCGGTCAACAGAGACAGACCATTCGCCGAAGTGCTTATCCACGACACCCGTCGGAACAATGATATCGCAACGCGATGAGCCGTCATTTGAAAGCGTCCAAACGTTGACGGCCGCGTCGGGCTTTCGCAACCCCGTTGCCACGCCGGTCGCGACAATACCAGTCAGTGCTGCAATACGAGATTCGGGAATTTTGGCCGAAGCCCCCCGACATGCGGCCGAATGACGTATCCCCGAACTGTCTACGGCGAGATGCGCTTGTAGTGCGGGCTCGTGCAGGATCAGTCGATAATATTGAGCCTCCAAAACACTGAGGGGGATCGAACGATCAGCGTCTTCCATCAGCATCACGACGGAATCACCACGAGGGTTAAGAAAAATCGAAACGCAACGTTGCCGGACATTCAATGCCGCCAGCTCACGTCCAACCGCAACAGACGCAGTAGCATCTATGGCAATTTCTGACTTCTCCAGCGCGGCTTTAACCGCGTCGCGATCTTCTACAGAACCAACTACATCAGCAATGATACTATCAGGGTGCACACACTGATACTTGCCGAGTTCTCTCGCTAATGCCGGCGCCTTACTTTGACCGATTTCGCCTGGAGATAGCGCATGACGAGCAACATTATGTGGCCGCAACCAATCTTCGTCTATCACGGCACGGAATTCGTGAGCCCCTTCTTTGACAAGAATCGTGGCTAGATGTGAGCCAAGCGCACCTGCACCAAGCAGCGTCACTGGAAGTGCGGCCCCGTCTTCAATTCCACAGCTCACTCGACTCAGCTCTTGATCGTAGTCAAGCGATACATCAAGACCGATAAGGGGAAGTGTTGCGAAGTTCGGATCAAGTGCAAGCATAGGGGACAAAACTTTTCCCCATACACGAATGCCGTCGGGCATTGGCTGCAAGATGCCTAATGCCGTTCCGATTTCTCCAATTGATGAACTTGATGTGAGCGCGAGAAAATCGTCTCGCCTCAATCCTTCAATACCTTGGACTGGGCAGTGAAGCAGAATAGCAAGCCGGCAGGTCAAGGCAGCGGCGTCACATTGAGAGATGAATTTACCTATGGAAGGCAGAAAACCATTATCACCTAGCCCCCCGAGATCAAGAAACTCGGACAACGTCCTGGGAACGTCTTGGAGCGCTCCTGGTGACCTCGGAGGCAGAGCGACAAAAAACACTCGGAACGGATGCGAGCTATGGGCCGTGGGATCATCGGCTTCAACTAGCCGGAGCGCTTTCGGAGCCACATCATTTTTCAGGAAAACAAGAGCATAAGATTTCGCGCTGTTCAATGACATCAATAATTTTCGCGCAATCAGAAGATCCGGCCCCAACGGAAGAAAAACGGGATCAACGACTTGACCCGCCCCCGTCAGCCCACCTTCCGCGGCCATGGCAAACCACCATCGTACACGTGCAATATACGAATATGGAGTCCATGTCAGTGCGGCATCAGCCCAAGGCCGGTCATCAATACAGGGGGCTACGGGCAATTGAGCACCTACCGGATTGCAATGTGCGATATGAGGAAAATTGCCCCGAAGCGCGAACAATACAGGATGACAATGACGTTCAGTGAAAATCGCCGCGACTTCCTCAACATGGTGAATATCCGCCGCTCGATCTTGAGGCGGGTAGGTCCGAATTTGGAAGATTACGGCATCAAATTTTTCCGTCTGCCGCGTATCGATGAACGTGGCGTCTCCATCAGGAGCATTAATAAGGTAATCTGCCAGGGCGGCGGCCCGATCGTCGCGCAATGCATTCGCGGCGATCGGCGCTCCGAGCTCGGATGCGAAGGGATGTAGCAGGCCCGTCACCCGGCCCGCATCGGAGTGGCGGCAACTGCGGCAGCCGGTGCCAAGGCGGAAGGCTGAAGGCGAGCACCCCTGTTGGTGATCTCAACCACTGTGGGACGCGGTTTCATCGCAGGACGCTCCATGGTTACTTCGAAGGCTCCATCGTGAAGACTCGCGACCGACCGGTAATAATTAGCGGCTTGTCGGTGCGGAGGCTGAGGGTCGCGATCTTCAGGAGTTCGGGGCAGCGGGATGATCTTGCTCGAAGAAATCAAGAGTGAACCACGCTGTCCAGCGTTCTCATACAACCAGGCGATTTGGGATGTCGGTGTGGTCTTGTCGTCCCCTTTCTCAGACGAAAGTGACAGGTAGCTGCAATGATGAGGTATGCTCATCACGTCCCATTCCAACCTCTCATCATTGCCATGGCCGCGGGAGATATTAACAATATCATTCAGGCCCTCCCACTCCATATCTCCCGTGAATAATATGCGTGTATCGCGGCCTCCTTCCCGGAGGGTGGCCTGAAACACCAGGCTGTCCTGATTTCGGTCTTCCACTATGCGCTCGTCGCGGCGCCAACCAAATGGGGAATGGATAAAAAACTCCACACCTTCATCCCCCCATTTGCTAAATCCGGGGACCAGCGTTCCCGCGTCCGTTATTAGATGCGCACGTTTCGACATCTCAATCTCTTCGTGTGCAAACCAATCACGTAAGGCATCGGGGCGCGAGAAGACCCGAATGCCATACCCTTTCCGCATACGGTGTCGCGCCTCCTGCCGGATCACACGAGCGCAGTCCTGAGTTCCAACCTCGGTGAGAGCCCCAGCCGGAACCCAAAGCTCTCGAATCTTGATCCGGCCTTCCCCTTGATATTCCTGGGCGTGATCAAACCAAAAAAATTCGCTGGACCCTTGCACATGATCTCGATCAAGGTGCGTAAAAGCGACAATGTCATAGTCAGAGCGGCGTGCATTACGCAGGTCGGCTTTAAGCTCAACCGGAAGATCAATACGTTTATCCGCCGGATCGTCCGCGTTCCGAGTGTTGGCGTAATCGACGAGCATCTTTCGTCCATCTCGAAAGTCAAGCAACGAGGTATCGGCGTTGCCAATCGGGTAAGTCGTTAGCCTAGGCATCTTACGTCCTTTCGCCTTGACCAGAGACCCGCCGGGACACGTCGATTCGGCATGCTGGTCGTTGAAGGGCATAAAGTCACGATCCTGCGATTCTTGTCAATACTAATCACAAATCTACTTATGTGTATAAAGTACACACCAATATCGTACACGAAGCATTAATGTGTATCTGGTTGACAAAGCACGGGCGCAATCGTTACCTGTACTTGCGGTCGATGATTCAAGAGGGACAATGGAGCAAACGATTTATACCGGACTCGCCGCCAAGCTGCGCGAGCACCGCTCGAAACAAGGGATTAGCCAACACGAGCTCGCAGGACGAGCGGGTCTGACACGGAGCACCGTGGCCAGCATTGAGGCCGGACGGCAGGGGGTTTTGCTCCATCATATTTATGCATTGGCTTCCGCCCTCGATACCACTGCGGTTAATCTACTTCCGGACGCCCCTGAACCGCCGGCAAACAGATTAGAAGCTCCCCGTAAAGTTGAGTTGTTTGTCGCTTCTTTGTCCGCTCGGTCGTCCAAGGCAAAACGGGCATGAAGCCCGCACGTCCTCGGTGGGCACTTGTTGAGCGCAGGGTGGAGGAACTTCTAGCTAAGTATGGGATTAATGAACCGCCTATCCCAATCGAGATCTTAATTCGTAGCGAGGGAATCGAGCTGCACTATCCTGACCTCGGAGATGACGTCTCCGGTGTATTGGTGCGGCGAATCAAGGGAATGGTTATCGGCGTCAATCGGCGCCACTCAAAGGCACGGCAACGCTTCACGGCTGCGCATGAACTCGGGCACGCATTATTGCACGAAGGGAGCGAGGTTCATCACGATCAAGTCTTTCGTATGAACCTCCGTTCGGATCTTTCGTCTCAGGGCGTAGACCCAGAAGAAATCGAAGCCAATCATTTCGCCGCGTCGCTGCTCATGCCCAGAGTAACATTGGAGCGTGACCCGTCTACATTTCTAATTGAGATAGAGGACTCCACCGCGATCTCAGTTCTTGCAAAGCGTTATGGTGTGAGCACACATGCAATGGCGCTCCGACTCACTGCGTTATCCCGAGTGCGATCTTAAACCGAGACAAACTTCCTGTTGGATTTTGAAAGTCGCCTCGTTGACGTGGGGACCAATTCCCCACGCTCAAACAAGTAAACTACTCCTCGTCGCCTGTTACGTCTAAGCGCCATCTGCTTCATAGCGCCAGATTGGGATTCCAAGACGCCGTGCCTTGTCTGCAAGATTGTGCTGAATGCCCGTGCCTGGAAAAACCAGAACCCCGATCGGCAATACTTCGAGCATGGCGTCATTGCGTTTGAACGGCGCCGCCTTGGCATAGCGTGTCCAATCCGGCTTATAGCCGATTTGTGTGACCTTTCGGTTCTCAGCCCAGGCCGCAGCAATACGCTCTGCTCCCCTGGGGCTGCCACCGTGTAGCAACACCATGTCCGGATGCTTGGCGTGGACACGATCGAGCTGCCGCCAGATAGACTCGTGATCGTTGAACTCCAGCCCGCCGGTAAAGACGATCTTCGGGCCAACGGGCATCAACGTCTCGGCTTCGGCCCGACGCCGAGCAGCGATAAAATCCCGGCTATCAATCATCGATGCAGTGAGGGCCCGGCGGTTGGCCATCGAACCCGAACGCGGCCTCCAGGCCGAGCCGATATGCCGCTCGAATAGCTCCGCCGCCTGGTCGCGGAAAAACTCCATGGCGTCCCGGCGCTCTAACAGCGTCTGTCCCTCCGCCGTGAGGCGTTCCAGCTCCCCGGACTTCACCTCCGAGCCGTCCTGCTCCTGCTGGCTGTGCTTCTGCGCCTGTTCGTTCTTGTCGAGGTCACGTTCCACCCGGCCGGCAGCACGGTGGAACAGGTTGACCGTACCCCAGAGCAATTCCTCCAGATCGGGTTCAAGCCGCGTCTCGCCCAGCGTGGCGATGAAGGCGTCGAAGATATCGGCAATAGCGCCGGCAGCCTCGTTGGCCTCCGGCATCGGCCGGGGATCTGGCTCGCCATCAAAAGGGCGGTAGCCGTACATCTGGAGTTCGGTGAGGACATGACCGGTGGGGGAGAGACCGTGTGGCGGCTCGTAACCCATGTCATCATTTTCGGTCATCATAGCGGGAAAACTCCTTGCCTGGGCCGGCCGCGCCCATCGCGGCCTTGGCAAGGCGATCCCGGCCAGAGCCGAGGGTGGCGCGCACCCGCAGGGCCGAAGCAGCGCGGAGGATGGCGGCGAGGCCGCTATTTTGGCTCGCGATGCAAAGATGGGGTGGCCTCGTGCCGCCCCATCGGCGGAAAATAGCGGCCCCGCCACCATTGCGGGCAGCCAGCGGTTCTGGCACGGAGCGCCCTCTCCAAGGCCGCAGGCGCGGCCCTCCTCGGCAAGGGAAAGCCAAGCAAGCGGGCCGGAAAGGAGAGTGACGGTTACGGCGCCCTGCCCTCAGCCCCGCCACTCCACGGCTTCGCCACCTCCATAAAACGCACCACATCGCCTGGGGCGGGCTGCTTCCGGACAGTCGCCCGGAGGCGGGCGATACCGAGCTTGACGAGATCATCGTTGAAATCGCCCAGTTGCGGCGAAAGCACGCGCACCTCGATCCCGGCGGAACCAGCGCGGTCCGTCAACTGCTCCGCCGCCCGGTCACCCGCCGGGTCGGCATCGCGGATGACATAGAGGCGCCGCAAACCATCCGGCAGGACGAGGGCGGCAAGGTGTGCGGCGGACAGCGCCGCCGCCATCGGCATGCGGGGCAACAGGCAGCGCACGGACAGCACGGTTTCGATGCCCTCGCCGGCAGCGAGCACATCGCCCGGCCCACCAAACCGCACGGCATGGCCAAGCAGATGCCCCAGCGCCCGCCGCGGCGTGTCCACGGGAGCCTTATCCCGGCCCAGCAGGTCGAGCCAGGTGCGATGCACGCCGGTGATTGTACCGTCAAGGCTGGTAACAGCGGCGATCAGCGCCGGCAGTACCTGACCGTCCGCATCCATATCTGCGCTCGCACGGTAAAAGCAGCGCGGATGGAAACGGAGCGCCTCCACGCCCTGGAGTGCCTGACCCGTGATCCCGCGCCGCCGCAGATACACCGCCGCGACACTGCTCCGGATCGAGCGGGACGCGCTAAACAGGCGCCACGCTGCATCGGCAGAATCATCCATGTCGGGTGTCGCGTCGCCACGAGCAGGCTGGACATGGCCGTTCCGGCTGCCATGGCGTGGCAACGGCTCGGGCTGTGCCATGCCAAGAAACCGCCGCGCCTCATCCGCGATATCCCTGAACACAGTGAGACCGCACGCTTCGCGGATGACGTCCAGCAGATCACCATGCTCGCCGCTCGCGGCATCGGTCCACCGGCCGGCAGCCCCCTTGCCCGCTTGCGGCCCGGAGAGGCGAACATACATCGAGCGGCCCGGCGTGTTGTGGACGTCGCCCACCAGCCAGTACCGTCCCTCACGGCGGCCGTTGGAGAGATAATAGCGGCACACCGCCTCCGCGTTGCGCGCAAGACGATGCGACAGATCCGACGCATCCTGAGGCATAAACGATCTCCTTATATGGCGCGGCGTGCGGTACCGAGAATTGGCGATGCGCCCCCATAGATCAGCATCGCCAATCCCCATCCGGTCTGGCCGACGGCATTCTACCTGCATGGTTCACAACCAGACCTTGCCGTTTAACAAATAAACATATATGTTAAACACCATGGAGACCCATCATGAAGGCTGAAGCAACTGAACCGGCCGTTACCCGTCGCCGCACGGTGGTGGAGGCGGCGAAGGCCGAAGGTCTGCTCGCCGGCGACAACAGCGCGCTCGGCGCACGCGTTCCTCACCGCCTCATCACCCGCGCCAAGGAACGGAGCGGCATCAGCTCAACCACCGATCTCGTCGAATACGCACTCGCCAAGGTGGCGCTCGAAGATGATTTCGGCGTCAAGCTCGTTCGCCGCAAGGGCAGCATTCCCGCGGATCTAAAACTTGGGGTTTGACCGCAAGGCGTCGATCCGGCGAATAAAACCTCAACGGCGTACACCCCCGCTATCGCGTCGTGCCGACACAGCCCTTCCGTTCGTGACCGGCGCGCCGCCGGCCGGACGGGAATTGCTGCTCGATACCTGCGTCTATATCGATGTCCTCCAGGGTAAAACGCCCGCCAATGCCGACCGGTTGCTGCAGACGCGCATCGTGAACCATTCAACGATCGCCCTGGCCGAACTCACCCATCTTCTCGGCGCCCTGGACCCCGCTCACACCGGAACCACCACTGTTCTAAAAAGCCTTGACGAAACCATCGACGACATCCCGCCGCATCGGCTGATCTCGCCATCGGACCGCACGTTCGGCGAAGCCGGCATGCTGGCCGGCCTGACCGCGCGGCTCACCGGACAATCCAACAGCGTAGCGCTGCTCAACGATGCGATATTGTTTCTGCACGCGGCGGAGATGGGATGCGACCTGCTGACAGGCAACATCCGGGATTTCGACTGGTTCGACCAGCTGATGCCGGGAACGGGCTTGCTTCTCTACAGCAGAGTTCCATAAAAATGGGCCGAACCACTTCAGGTCCGGCCCAACATTATTCTGTGTCGTAACGCCTGTAGATCAGATTATTCCGATTCTCGGCCCGAAGCAATTTCCGCGAGACAATCGGCGATGAACTCCGTTGTCGAAAACCCTTTGACCGCATCTGCGGTGATGAACAACGCCATGCCACCAAATCCATCGGCGCGCATTTTTGAGCACATGAACGCCGCGGTAACCGTGATGTAGCGCAGCGTGGGTGAACGCCGGACGATGTCCTGCAGCATATGTTCCCACGACGCCTCAGCCAGATCGAGTTCGATTTCTCCTGCATCGTCCGGATTCGCGGCCGCAAGTTGCTTCTCGATCTCGGAATGCACCTGGCTGTCTTTATCATGCGATGCAGCCAAAGCCTGCGTGAGTTCAGACCGGCTTACCCAAATAAGGTCCGACGGCCCCTCCGAGGACGAAAAATAAACCCCACCTCCATCCGGCACAGCCTCAAACACATGGGAGAGCAAAAGCTGCTCCAACGCCGTTATATCGGCATTCGGAATTGTCTCCTGAACCACTGTCGGCGTGTAGTAATCCGCCATTTCAACCTCCATAAATGCAAAAAGCCCGGCACGATGGCCGGGCTTGGATTGATGATGTGTCGGGGTATCAGGCGGCTTCTGCCGCCGGTGGGTCAGTTTCAACGGCAAGCCGCTTCGTCCGTCCCATCCAAGGTTCCGGGCGGATGCATTTAACCCAATCGGCAAAACTCGGAATGAATCCCAAATCTTCCAGCACATGTTGTTCACCGATCAAACGCACGGGAACAACGCGTCCTGTCGAAAGCGTCAAAACATGTCCGAAGAAACGTTCCGCCATAAAGATGCCTTCGGCATGATGCCGCAGCGCCCGGTGCCGAAAATCGGCCGTGATCATTTTACTCTCATCGAACCATGTATGCAGGTCCAGGAAATCTTCCGCCGTCCCGCCCCATTTTTTCGCGGAGGAAAGCGCATGATGATATGGATGTGCCACCGTCGCCTCCTCAAAATTCGTGAGTGTAGAATTCGGACGAGGTGTACCGCTCATTGTAATCGAGCGAGATCGTCCGTTCGGTGACATCGAAGGTAAATTCGCCGTAGGCGCCGTCATTATTTTCCCAGCCGACATGCGTCTGGTGCAGGAAGGCATAGGCCATGTGTTCGATCGCTTCCTGGATCGTATAGGTTTCACGTTTGGTTTCGGTGCTACCCCAGATCGGGCTCAGAATTTCGATCTTCTCATCGGGCAATTCAGCAGGCTCATCGCCGGCCTGCGCCGCAATTTCCTCAATCTGGCCGCTGTCGCCATAACCGTCAAAGGACACCACAACCGTGGTGATGCCAGCCGCGGCGAGCACGCCGAACAAAGCGGCTTTGTTTACCGGCAGCAACTCGTCGGCGCGGCGTCCATGTTCGCGATCTTTTTCGTACCAGGCTTCCAAGTTGAAATCCGCTGTAGGGATTGGCTGAGCATTTGCTGTTGCAGGTTGATCGTCGCTCATGACAGTCTCCATAAATGCAAAAAGCCCGGCTCGTGCCGGGCTTGAATTGAAGGAAAGCAACTGCGGGGCAGCCTGAGCCGCCCCGCCCGCAAAGGGTTATTCCGCCGCAATGGCCTGATGATTGGGATCGTCCTGATTGATCACCGGCACATCGACCACGTCGCCATTGTCAGCGGTCGGTTCGGACGCGCCTGCTGATTCATCGTCGGCCTGCGGCGCGACCATCGTGTTGACGCCAGGCGTGCGCACCACCTCGGGCAACCAGCCGGTGCCGGCGAGCAGCTTCTCAGCGGCAGCCGCCATATCGCCTTTCTTGAGATGGGCAATCCGGTCCACCGCATCGTCGCCCTTGGCCTCGCGCACGGCTTCAAGGATTCGCGCCTTCGTCACCCGGCCAAGATAATTATCGGCCGTTGCCACCCAGCCGGCATCCACCAGATTGACCGACAGAACCTCGGCCAGCTGGCCGGCATGAGCAATCGCCCTGGGCTGCCGGTTAAACGCCTCATGGATGCCGTTCACCGTCAGCGAAACACAATGCGCGAACAGCTCGTGCCGGCTGTCGCTGTCGAGCCCGACCAGCGCCTCCCAAAGCGCCCGCGGATCTTCGGGGAGCTTCTGTGTCAAAGCTCGATGCCGCGCATCGATGATCTGGGCGAGCTTCGTGTCAGCCAACCCTGGCGCGCGATTGCCAAAGCCCACCATGCTGGCCCTGACCTCCAGGCAGGAATCCAGCGCATAGGGATAAAGCAACTGCAGAACCAGCGCATGCAGCATGGCGAGAAAGGCGATGCCCGGATCATTGGCCACAGCCTCGCGGAGCGCCAGCGTCCGGTAAGCGGTCAGCTCCGTGAGCAGCCGATCCGACAACGGCCTGATGCCGTCCTCCTCGGGCTCTTCTTCGGCATCCGGCGCAGCGCCCCTGGGCGCCATACCATCAGCCGCTTCATCGCCGATGCCGTCCACACCATCCTCGGGCGAGACCTCTTCCTCGCCGCCGACATCCCCAGCCACCGCCATTTCAGGAACAGGCGGCTCGTCCTCCCGGCGGACGTAACCACGCTCGACATGCAATGCCCCGTCGCGGCCGATGCTGACGAAAGCCCCCGCGATGGCGATATCCGCCGCTTCATACACCAGCGGGCGCTCCTCTATGGCGGTGAGCGCTTCATCGATTTCCCCCAGCCGCCGCTCAACCTCCTCCGGATATTCGGGAGCATCCTCATACTCGGCCTCGAGATTTTCGGCCTCCGCCCGCAGCGCGGCCTCATTCGCCGCCGCCTCCTCGGCCAGAGACGGCTGCGTCCCCCGCAGGCCACGCAGCCCGTATGTATGACCATAGGCAAAATCGGGCGCCACCTCGACCCACTTCCAGCCCTCGGCACGAACCACAGCGGCATCGCGCTCAAGTTTTTCCCCCACCAGCCGTTCAAGCAAGGTGACGTCCTGGAACCAGCCACCTTCATCGGCCTGGAACAGATCACGCATGACCGGCCCTCCGGCGGCTTCATATTCAGCGGCAACATAAGCCGCGCGCTTGTCCGACGCACGAACCGCGCCCTCGGTCAGCAGGCTGCGGATATGCGGTGCATCCTTCTTCCAGCCATGCTGGATCGCGTCCCACACCTGCTCCTGGCGTTCGTGATCCGGATTCACCGTGAACCCCATGAGCTGGTCCAGCGTCATGCCGTCCTCGGCATAGACCTCCAGAAGCCTGGGCGACACGGAGGCCAGCCGCAACCGCTGCTTCACCACGCTGGTGGAGACGAAGAACACCGCCGCGATTTCCTCCTCGCTCTGCCCCTTCTGCTCCCGCAGAGTCTGGAATGCGCGGAACTGGTCGAGCGGGTGCAGCGGTGCGCGCTGCACATTCTCGGCCAACGAATCTTCCTCGTCGATGCCCGACGTGCGTACGATGCAGGGAATCGGCGCATTCTTGGAAAGGCGCTTCTGCCGCACCAACAATTCCAGCGCCCGGTAACGCCGGCCGCCGGCCGGTATCTCGTACATGCCGGTCTCAGCCCCGCTCCCCTCCTGCACCTGACGGACGACCAGGCTCTGCAACAGGCCGCGCCGCGCAATATCCGCTGCCAGCTCCTCGATGGAAATGCCGGCCTTCACCTTGCGCACATTCGCCTGGGACAGCCTGAGCTTGTTGAAGGGAATGTCGCGCGACGCACTCAGCATGATCTTTGCCGCGCTTCTCGCAGCGCCCGGCTCTTTGGTCTGGGTCATGGTCATGAAAATCACTCCGCGACGGGCGGCCGAAAGACTCTCTCTCAGCCTGCAAACCCGTCGCGAAGCGCCCAACCCCTCTCTCCCTCTCACACATGCCCCAACCCCGGAATGCGGAACTGGTTCCACACCATCGCCCCCGCCGCGAGATAAGCCTCGGCCACGAACGCGAGCGGCGCACGCGACAGCGCATGATAGGGGGGCCGGTCCGGCTCTTGCCCCACCGCGACCAACGGCCCGTTGATGGCGATCCGTGCAACAACGCCGAAATCCACCAGGCGAGTGTCGATCACCGGCAGGCCCGCCGTGATGCATTCCGCCTTGATACCCTCGATGTCACAGCTGCTGATGCTGACACCCGCGCCAAAGAAAAGCGTCGCACCGCCCCTCCCGACCGCGAGATGTCCACCTTCCGTGGCCAAAGCCTGCGCCACATACCGGCTATAATCATCACCCACCGAATAATTGCTGTGGTCCATTGTCCGTCTCCGCGGCGGGCAGCCGGAACCTGCTCCGGCCTGCACACCCGCCACGACGCGAACGGCCGCCCTCTATCGAGGGCGGCCGTGACGTCAGACAACGAAACAATCTTCGCTAGACCGCGCGCGCCATCAGCAGCTTGGCTTTGCCCTCAAGCTCGAGCCGCGCATCCTGGTGCGGTTTTGTACGCGCGACCGCGGTGATCCCCTGCACAAAATCATACACGCTCGTGGGCGGATGCCCCTCTTCATCCAGGACCGTGGCAATGATCTTCGCCGTGTCCGCCTTGCCGAATCCGCGTTTACGCAGGAAAGATTCACGGTCCTCATCCTTCCGCGCGACAATCTTCTCGCGCGCCGCCCTCACCCCCTCGATGAAAGGCGCCGGTGAGGAATCGGCAAACCGCCGCAGCGCCGGCGCGGCTTCATGCGCGAAGCGCTGCGCCGCGAATTTGCTGTGCCGGATGCTGATCTCCTGAAAATTTTCTACACCCCATAGATTTCGATTCGCGCACACAGCACGGAGATAGAAAGAGGCAATGCCGAGCGTCTTTGAGCCGACCTCGCTGTTCCACGCGTAGAAGCCACGGAAATACAGATCCGGCTCCCCGTTCGGCAGCCGCCCGGCTTCAATCGGGTGCGTGTCGTCCACCAGGAACAGGAATACGTCCCTGTCGCTGGCATACAACGTCGTCGTCTCCTTCGTCACATCCACATAAGGATTGTGCGTCATGGTCGCCCAGTCGAGCACACCAGGCACCTTCCAGCGCGTATCGCCCGTGCCATCGCCAGCGATCTTCATGACGGCGCCGACCAGCTCATGGTCCCAGATGCGGCCGTAATCAGGGCCGGTAACAGCGCGCAGTTCGACCCGCCCATCCTCAGCCTCCAGCGTTTTGATCAGCTCGGCACGATGCGACAGTAGCCCGTGCTGCAGATTGATCCCGGCCAATGCAGCCGGCAATTCCCGCAGATAGCTGGCCGGCGCCCCCACCAAGCTGCTGAGCTGCCCAAAGCTCCAATGAGTCGGAAAAATCGGAGCGTCTCGCCCTGGCACAGCCAGGGCGAGACGCTCCGCATCACCCGGCGCCGCCTCCACCCGAATGGCACTGCTCTCCACGGTGCGGGCTGTGGCGCGCTCCGCACGGCCACGCACCGCCGCGTACATATCAGGCAACGAAAGATACCGCTCATCATCCGGACGCGAGAACCATTCCGACGACACCCGACCAACCCGCTGGCCACGGGACACGTCGACTTTAAACCCGGCCGAAGACACGCCCCCGGCGTCAGGCCGGGAAGAGGAAATTGCTGTGTTCATGGCAAGAACTCCACGCCGGGCCCCGGGAGCCTCTCTCCCGAATCCTAACCCGACAATGCGAGCAGCGGCCGCCCTCTACCTCTCGCTCTCCCTCGCCGTATCTAAATTCCCAATGAATGAGCTAATTGCTGAATTTTCGACAAAGCGACCGGAGCATTCACCGCGATGTTTTCTATCGTGACTAAACCATTCAAGGCCCTCGTGATCTTTGCAAACGGCGTTCTACCTTTCTTCAGCTCATCTACCGTCTTGCCCAGTTCTTCAATTTTCTCTTTTGCTTTCGTGTCCCCTTCAAGTTGCGGCAACAGCTCTACAACAATACCTGAAATGGCGTCCGCAAGTTCCTCGGCCGTAAACGAGCTATTTTCTTGCGCGATCGAACCAATCGTGCTTCCACCCTGGGCAAAACCACTGACAGGTGCATAGAAATTATTCGTGTAATTTGGCTTCTGCCGATCATTCTCCGCGTGCGCGCTGCGGGCAGCGACAACAATTTCCGTAATCAATGAATCAACTATAGTCATCGCGGCCGCCTTTGATTCCTCCACTATCGATACAAAAGAATTCACAAGTGCCTGTTGTTGCATATTCCCTTGAATCGGAATCAAATGACCACCGACCTCAGCTTTATACGCAGCGGCACTTAGATTTCTTCCAAAAAAATCAATAACTTTAGAGCGCATCATGCTTTCTCCTTGAACGATCCCATCTGGAGAAAGCGAGAGCCGAGCTAAGCGTAGTTGCTCTATTATGGTATCAGCACGTTCCAAGGCTTCTTTCCTAAACGATTCACCAAAAATTATTCCGCGCCTGCCGCTATTGAAAAGCCCTTGTGCCGCCATTTGCGCTTTCACATTGGCCAGGTTGGTTGTGTAAGCAGAGTCTCTGAAGGACAGGCGTGCCTCCAGAGACTTGACTAAACTGTCAACGATTAGCGAACTGTCCAAGTGCCTATCTCCCGTACAAACTGCCTCAGCTCAGAATGCTATATCTATACAACACTGTGCCGGGTCGTGGCAGCCATGACGACATCCACAGCCACACCAATATCACCCCTGGCCGCATTCTTCATGCCAACGAGGCAGGACAGACCGGATGCCATCTCCCGATGGATCTGGTTCTCCCCATGCGCACGCCGATCGCGCTCCAGCTGACCAAATCCTCAAAATATAGTGACGCGGATATGCGGAAGGGAAACAAGCCTGCGTCATTATCGATTCTGAAGCCCACCAGGGCTGTTGCAGTAGCAGTTGCAAATCATCTGGCAAATAGTGCGAGGCATATCAAAAACAGGATGCCTATACTTACTTAGCACTTCGCTGAAAAACCTGAACATTTGATCATCACGTTGTCTGGCATGGCTTGATGGTTTGACTTTCTGGCGAATTTTTTGAAACAGGAGTGAATTTTACGGTCTTTTTTCATGTACGGGACAGACTCGTCCCTCATGCTCCGGCCAGTTTTGGAATGCGCACCAGATTATAAGCGATCAGGTTGAGCATGAACGTACCGGTCACGCGGGCAATTCCGCGTAACTTGGTCTTGCGCATCGTGCCATGTTGCTTGCCCCAGCCGAATATGCACTCGATCATCGCCCGGCGGGTCTGCGACATCGCATAACCGGGGTGGCGCGTGGTGCGTCCGTCGATGGCGCTGCGGCGGCGCCTGCCGGTTTTGGTCTCACCGTTGTTTTGCGTAACATGTGGTGTCACACCGGCGTCGCGCAGATTGGCAACATGATCGGCGGTATCGTAAGCCTTGTCCTCGCCCACGGTGATGCGCCCGCCGGCTGACTTGGCCCTGGCTTTCAACATCGCTTCCGAGGCTTCACGCTCCGCCGTGCCGGTAGCCTGGGTCACGCGGCCCGCCACGGCCAGGCCGTGCCGGTTCTCCATCAGCGCGTGCCCCATGTATGAAAGCTTCGCCTCACGCCCGGCGGCCTTGCGGTACAGCCGGCTTTCAGGGTCAGTGGTGCTTGAATGGGTGTCATTCTTGCGCTTCTGGCCATGAAAATCCGAGCCGTCATCATCGCTACCGTCCTTGGGCCGAAAACTCTTCTGCGAAGCCCAGGCTTCAATCAATGTGCCGTCCACCGAAAAATGCTCATCCGACAACAACGGCATGACCTGGGGGTGGTGCAGAAGCCGGTTCATAAATTTGTGGAACACATCGCCATTCTGCAGGCGCTCGCGGTTTTTTGTAAACGTCGTCGGATTCCACACCGGATCATCCGGCGACAACCCCACAAACCACCGGTAAAGCAGGTTGTAATTCAGTTGCTCCATCAACTGCCGTTCCGAGCGAATCCCGTACAGAACCTGGATTAGCAACGCGCTCAGCAATTGTTCAGGCGGTACCGAGGGACGGCCCTCCTTGGAATACAGCCAGGCAAAGCTGCGGCTCATCTCATGCAGCACATCCCGAACCAAGGCACGGATCGCGCGCAACGGATGCTGTGCAGGAACCCGGCTCTCAGGAGAAACATACGAAAACATCCCGCCCTGGTCTCGAAAAGAACCCCGCATCACAAAACCCACAATATGCCCAGAGCAACTGAATCACATCATAATCCCAGAGGATAGGAGTTTTTCAGCGAAGTGTTAGGAAGGTTGCGTAATGGGTATAAATCTCTTGTTTCGTTTTGAGTTCTACAATTTGATCTCTTGTATTGTTAATCACGTTAATCTTTGTTCGTATTATTTTTGTATACCGAATAAATAGCGTCATGATTGCGAACACCGCCAAGAAAACTGTAAGACTCATGACAAATACGGCGAGGTTTACGGCAGACAAAGATTGATTTTTCAGATTAAACACAGACAGAACGATGGACACAAATCCCAAAAAAATTGCGATCTGAGGAGATACGAAGCCGTCTGACTTGTCCGCTAAGCCATCAATCATTTTGTCTAACTTTTCGATTATATCAATTTTGACCTGAAGCAAGTTGTCGTCGTCGCACATGATAACGTTTCCATGGTTGGATTATAGGGCGTCTATATATTTATTCTGATTTGCATTCGATTGCTGTGTCAAGATACGACCCAAGTCCGGGTTGAAACCAGTTATTGAATCGATGCTGCGATGACGGCCATCTTATATGAAGTTGGCTCGCAATCTTATGAAGATGGCCACTGATAGCTCACGGATCATAGCCTGTGCTAAGCATTTCTACCGGCCCTTCGGCCGAATTGCGCGCCGTACGGCGCGCTTTTGGTGCGATCCGGCGAGCGGATCGCACTTGGGGCGCCCCTCCGGGCGCCCTGTTGGCTTGAAGAGTATCGTCACCTCTTCACCGTGAGGTCTCCCGGCGCAGTCTGATAATCAGCCGGGCCGCGTTCCGCGTCCCGAAGTTTTGTTTTATGAGCCGGCCGTACCGGCCGGCTGGGTGTCCTTGCTGTCCGGGTCACAGATTTTGGTGCATTCCCCGCCGCATTCGCTTGCCGCTCAGCCGCACGGGCCGCCTTCGGCCGCATCACATTGACGGCAGAAGCGTTGATCATATTCGCAATATGCGCGGCATAATGCTCCTCGACCATCTCCACGGAGGTTCGGCAATTCTTCGCCACCTGGTAGATGTCCGCCCCCTCCGTGAGACGCAGACATATATAGGTGTGGCGCAGGCTGTAGAATGTCCGCGGCTTCCCATCCCGATCGAACTTCAAATCCACCGCATGCAGCAGCTCTCTGAACATCTTTGCATGGGTCTGCGGGAACACGCGATCCGTCCGCTCGGGATATTCCGGCGCCAGCACCGGCTTCGGATTCTTCTTGCTCCTGTTCCGCGGCTGCAGCCCGCGCGTCGGCTTCGGCCGGTTCAGCGTGCGCTCGTAAGGTATGACGGCACCGGGCATGCTCTTGCAGTACCCAACACCGCGCTTCCCCCGGACCTCGATCTGCAGAATCCTCTCCCCGGTCGCATGATCGGTGATGATCGACACATCCCGGTGCTGCAGGTTCCACGCCTCATCCGGCCGCAGACCAGTATTCCCCACAAAGAGGATAAAGTCATGCAGCTGCTCCGCATGCCATTTGAACTGTGGTTGCCCGGGATTGCGCGCATTCTCCCGTGAAGCAGCGTACAACGCCTTATACTCGTCCGGGCTGAACCACGGCCGGCGCACAATCTTCGTCTGGGCATTATACGGCGCAGAAATATCCGGCAGGCTGTTCAGCCAGCCATGCCGGGCCGCTGTCTTCAGCACCAGGTTCAGCGTCACGACCTCATCATGCAAGGTGCTCCGCGACGGTGGCCGCACCACCCGCTCCTGTCCCACCGCCTTGGCATCCTCCAGGATTTTCTTCAGTTCCGCCGGCGTGGGGTCGGGCAGCCCCTTCCTCTTCTTGAAGTTCCCACCCCGCGGCGCCGTGCCCACCTTGATACGGTGAACCCGGTAATCCTGGATCATACCCGGCGTGATGGCCGGCAAATCCGTCTCGCCAAAGAACGGCATTAGATGCAGCCTGATCCGCCCCCTGTGCCCCTCCACCCATTTGGGGGAGCGCTGTCCCTGGGTGATGGTCTCATACTCGGCCATGAATTTCTTCGCCGCGGCGGCAAAGGTCCGCTCGGACGAGAGCTCGCCATTCGCGGCCTTGCCAATCAGCGTCAGGTACCAGGTCTTTGCCGCTTCCTCGGCAAGCTTCTGGCTCTCCTTCTTGGTGCTGGTTTTCCGCTGCCTGCCGGCGACGGTCGTCTGCGCATACCAAAAAGGGCTTCTGGGCCGTTTGAACAGCTGGACATCCCCGCCCAGCAATTGAACGCGTTGAACAATATTTTCCATCGGGCAATTCCCCAAATCGGGGCCACTGCACGAGCAGATGCGCTCACTGACGCTCTATGGATGCGCTCGTATCAGCAGCCGCTTCGGTTGATACGAGGACATTGCCCTGAGGTCTGTCAGGTTTGCGGGGGGTCTTGTCAGGTTTAGAGGATAACCTCTTGCCAATTCTGTTGCCGCAAAGTGGGCTAACCAGTGGGCTTGATAATTCCGGTGTTTTGGCCCGTTTGAGGAACGGTTAACACACTGAATTACCTTGATTTTCTGGTTGCGGGACCTGGATTTGAACCAGGGACCTTCAGGTTATGAGCCTGACGAGCTACCGGGCTGCTCCACCCCGCGTCAAAAGCATAACCGCCCTTACTTTGCCTACTGGCATTTTAGGGCGGTTATTTTGTTTGATAGGCTGGAGGACCTGGC
>NZ_JBFWIX010000021.1:0-57574 GCF_050253495.1 Acidocella sp. | reverse complement strand
CCGATCTGCCCTGTCTCAGCGCCTTGCGCGCCCGACGACGCCGCTCGGGACGGAAAATGATTGTCCTGCGGTCGGATTCAGGCGAAACTCACGTCAGACGGCATGCCACTTGGGGAATGTATGTTCATGATCCTGCTCGATATGATCCGGGTCGGCCCAGGGCAGGCTATCCAGGGGTAGACGCAGGCCGATGGGACTGTCGCCAGGAATCAGGAAAAGCAGATCGTCCTTGAAGAACCAATGGCCGGATTGCCAGCGGCGCTGGCCATCCATGATCACACGGCGCAGCGGCAGCACCGAACCGACATTGGCCGCCAGCCCCTGGCCAAAGACCTTGGCCAGCCGCGCGCGCTCCAGCGGATCGCGCAATTTGGCGTCTTCGGAGGCCACATTGGCGGGGAGACGTTTCTCCCGCCAGAGATAATAATGAATATCCTCATGCGCGGCACGGACCAAACCGGGGTCCACCTGTAGCCGTTCGGCCAGGGCCTGGGCGAACAGCGCGGTGTCGTCGGCGGTGGCATTGTCGACATCGTCGTCGGAGGCCAGCAGTGAAGGTTCTTGCCAGACCGGTTCACCATCCGCGCGCCAATGGGCATGAATGGCCCAGCGGGGCAATTGCTCGCCAGGATAATGCTTACCCATATTATAGGTGAGCGCCGCCCCCTTGCCCCAAAGCGGCGTGAGCTTGCGGATCAGCCGCCCGGCATAAGCGCGCTTGGTGGGGCCAAGCGCGTCGATGTTCCACTCCGCCCCCTCATGATCGGTGGCGGAGACGAAAGTGGGCTCGCCGCCCATGGTCAGACGGACATCGTGCTGAAGCAAGGCCCTGTCCACCCGGGCTCCACGGGCCAGAATATCCTGCCATTGCTTCTCGGTATAAGGCTTGGTGACGCGCGGTGTTTCGGAAATCCGATGGACTTCCATATGAAAATCGAACTCGGCTTCGGTACCGTCTTCCGCCGTGAAACCGCCCGAGATGGGGGCGGCTGATTGCGGAGAAGGCGTGGCGGCGAGCGGGATATGCCCCTCGCCGGCGAACAGGCCAGAAGTCGCGTCCAGTCCGACCCAGCCGGCGCCGGGCAGATAGACCTCCGCCCAGGCATGCAGGTCCGTGAAATCCGCTTCCGGCCCAGCGGCGCCGCCATCCACGGGCTTTTGGTCGGCGGTCAGCTGAATGAGATAACCGGAAACAAACCGCGCCGCATAACCAAGATGACGGAGCAAATTCACCAGCAGCCAGCCGGAATCGCGGCAGGACCCCTTGGCAAGGCTCAGCGTTTCCTCGGGCGTGTAAACACCCGGCTCCATGCGCACCACATAAAAAATCCGCTCATGCACGATGCGGTTGATCTCGACCAGCATGTCCACCGTACGGGGCTGTTCGCCGGCGAACTCGGCTTTGATTTCCTCGACCAAGCCCGACAGCAAGGGGCCGGGCGTATTGAGGACGCGGAAAGGCGCCAACTCGTCGGCCAGCACGGGATCGTAGGCGAAAGGATAGGTTTCGGCCTCCGGTTCCAGAAAGAAATCAAACGGGTTGATCGTGGCCATGTCGGCCACAAGATCGACGACGACCTCGAAGCTGGTGACACGCTCGGGAAACACCACGCGGGCCAGATAATTTCCCTGCGGGTCCTGCTGCCAGTTGAGAAAATGCGGTTTAGGCGAAATTTGCAAAGCGTAGGAAATAATAGGGGTGCGCGCATAGGGTGCTGGGCGCAGGCGGATGGTTTGCGGGCCCAAGGCCACCGGGCGGTCATATTTATAGGAGGTGCGGTGCGTGATGGCGGCGTGAATGGACATGCAGACTCCTTGACTACACTTTACCGCCAGCATGCGCAGGCCGGTTTCGCAACGCAATAGCAACCAGAGCAGAAAGCGCGCATGACATTGGCGTGATTGCCAGGGCATGCGCATAGTGCGAGCATCAAGCGGGCAAAATGCTTCTGGGAGGGCATCGCATGCGCCAGGCGGCGCCGGAATCCAAGGCATGACCGCAAGCAAGGCGGTCTTCTTCACGGCGGACAACACCTACCTGCCCCTGGCCTGGACCGCGGCGCGAACGGTGGCGAGCGAAGCAGAGCGCGACTTCGATGTCTGGCTTCTGGTGCCCGAGGATCTGGCGCGAACGACGCCACCACCAGGCGCACGGCTCTTGCCCATCAACCTGCCCGGCACATTGCTCACGGCTGGTGGTCCATCTCATATGTCCGCTTTCGCCTATGCACGGCTAGCCGCGCCCACGCTGTGGCTGCGCGATTATGAGCGGCTGCTCTACATAGATTCGGATACGCGAATCATCGGCCCGTTAGCCCCTTTGTTCAGGCTGGAGATGGGCGAGACCCTGGCCGCGATGGTCGAGGATTGCGGGCGCTATCTGGGGGCCGCCGCCGGGCGGGAAGATTGGAACGATTATCGGCGCCAGATCGGCCTGCCCATTGAAGGCCCTTATTTCAATAGCGGCGTGATCCTGATGAACGCCTCACTCTGGCGAAGGGAATTACTATGGGAACGCGCCAGCGCCTTCATCGCCAGACACGGTTCGGTTTTGCGCTTCATGGACCAGGACGCGCTGAATGTGCTGGCCGCCAAACGGGTGCTGGAACTCTCCCCGCGTTGGAATTTTTGTACCCATTATATGGGGCTGGGGCTGGAAGAGACGATCAACCCTCATATTCTGCATTATCTGAACGTGCTGAAGCCCTGGCGCGACCCGGAATGGGCAACGCTCTATGGGCAGGCGGATATGCGGGCCTTTGCCGAGTTGTTCAAGGATACGCCCTGGCCGGACTTCATGCATCCCAGCCTATGTTCCATGCTGCCCTGGCGGCGGCGCGCCGCGCTGCGCGCGGCACGAAAGGCCCGGCATGTTCCAGAAGCTGCATTGGTCGGGCATATCGCCAATTTCTCAGGCATGGCGCCACGTCTCTGGCGGGATGTCCGCGCCGGTTTCGCCGACGGCGCGGCGCGTTATGCGGATCTGTCAGCGCAAGACGCCAGAGCTTGGCGGGCGGCGATGGGCTAGCTGTTCAGCCCCGGATGCTTGGCCAACAAATCTGGCGCAGGCGGCTGTCCGGGGTAGGCTTCCCTTTGATTGCTACCCCTCGACCCTCACCAGCACATGCTGTTTCTTGCCCACCGAGAGCTTTTGTTCAGGTTTAGGGGCAATCATCAACGCTTCGTCCATGATCACCACATCGTCCAGACGCGCGCCGCCGCCACGGATCAAGCGGCGCGCCTCGCCATTGGACGCGGCGAGCCCGGCTTTCACAAACAAGGCAAAAGCCGGCATTCCCTCACCGAATTCCTCTGCCGCGAGGCTCACGCTGGGCAGCCCCCCATCGGCGATCCCTTCAGTGAATAGTTTGCGGGCGGTCTCGGCGGCCTCCTCGGCCGCGGCCCGGCCATGAGCCAGGCTCGTTGCCTCCGTCGCCAGGACAATCTTGGCCTGATTGATCTCGGTTCCATCCAGCGTCTCCAGCCGGGCGATTTCATCCAGGGAAACATCCGTGAACAGACGCAGAAAGCGGCCAACATCAGCGTCTTCCGTATTCCGCCAGAACTGCCAGTAATGATAAGGGCTCAACTTCTCGGCTGAAAGCCAGACGGCACCCGCCGCGCTCTTGCCCATCTTCTGGCCCGAGGCCGTGGTGATGAGCGGGGTGGTAAGGCCGAATACGGATTTCTGATCTGTCCGGCGCACAAGCTCGATCCCGGAGACAATATTGCCCCATTGGTCGGAACCTCCCATCTGCAACACCACGTTCTGGCGCCGGCTCAACTCCCGGAAATCATAGCTTTGAAGAATGGAATAATTGAATTCCAGAAAGGTGAGCCCTTGCTCCCGATCCAGGCGGGATTTCACCGAATCAAAGGAGAGCATGCGGTTGACGGAGAAATGCACCCCCACCTCGCGCAGCAGCCCGATATAAGACAGATTATCCAGCCAGTCCGCGTTATTGACCAAGATGGCATCTCGCGGTCCGGCGCCAAAATCCAGAAAAGCTTCCAGATTCTTACGAATGCCGATCAGGTTCTTGGCGATTTGCTCGTCGGAGAGAAGCTGCCGGGCTTCCTCACGGAAGGACGGATCGCCGATGCGGGTGGTGCCCCCCCCCATCAACGCCACCGGGCGGTGGCCATGGCGCTGGAACAGACGCAGCAGCATGATCGGAATCATATGGCCGACATGCAGGCTGTCGGCCGTGAGGTCGAACCCGGCATAGCCGGCGATCATGCCGTTTGCGCAGGCTTGGTCGAGCGCTGCTTCATCGGTGCACTGGAAAATATAGCCGCGGGCCTTCGCCTCGGCCAAAAACGCGCTTTTCGCCATGGTTCTACTCCTGTGCCGGGGCGGGTAGCACAGGAGGCCGGGCGGGCAAAGCCGTGCGCAGCAAGGCGGCCAGGACGATAAGCGGGGTTAGTTCACGCTCGGTGGCGATCGAAACGACGAGGCACAGACCAGGCCAGAGGAACAAGGCGGCATCCAGCAACCCTATGCGCCACCCACGCTGGCGGGCGGAGTCCGCGAGCATGAGCGAGAAACCGACCATGCCGTAAGCAAAACCGTAAGGCGAAGCCAGCAAGGAGAGATAAACCACCAGTTCCACGAAATTGGCGCGTCGCCGCAAAACATACAAGGCGGCGACGGATAAGGCGATGACAGCCGCCTGGATGAACCGTGCCAGCTCCACCCCCGCCCCGAAACCGCGCGCCATCCAGAAGCTGGAAACGCCCCAGCCCTGGTAGGTATGCGGATCGAAGGGACGATTGAGCATGGTGGCTATTTCCGCATGATCCTCCGCCAGAAAGGCACGCCAGGGAGCCGTGCCAAACCAGGCGGTGGCGAGAAGGCACAACCCCAACGCCGCCAGGACGAAAAACAATAGCCCTCGCCATTGGCGCCGGACCATCAGGGCGAATGGCACCAGAATTCCCACCTGGGGCTTCATGGCGAGAATCCCCAGGAGAAGACCGCCAGCAGCCTGACGATTCCGGTTGGCCAAAACCAACCCGCAGACCAGGCAAGCGCCGCAGATTACGCCGATCTGACCGATCTCCGTGCCAAAAAGCGCCGCGGGGCTGAACAGAGCGGCCAGAATGACCGGCCAGGAAAACCGTGCGACGCGCAGCAGGATCGCAGCCAGCAATAATTGGCCGAACATCCAAACGAAGGCCGCCTGCTCGAACGGCAAAAAGGAAATGCCTCCCATCAGCGGTAGCATCGTCGGCGGATACAGAAAATGCTCAATATACCCATGGGTGTTGAGCATCGACGCGGCAATGACGCCAAAGCGCGCATGGTCGTACAAGACCGAGAACGCCCCCGCGCGCGCGAGAATCCCCGCCGGCCAGAATACACCGAAATCGCATTCAGGCGTGTGGCAGGGTAGGTCGTCGCCGATCGGTGCTCCCGTCAGATAAGCAAGGCGCGGCGCCATATGCAGGGCAAAGGCAAATAGCAGCCCCCCCCAGAAGGCAAGCAGCAAGAGGGTTCCGCCGAGCCTGTCGATCAAGCGGGCATAAGCGAGGAATCTCGCTCTCATGCATGACCTCGAATCAAGGAAAACTCTGGTGACGCGCCGGGCCGGCGCGTCACGCGCCAAAGCGAAAGCAAGACAATAACCGGCGTGAAGAGCAAACCGGTGCGTTCCGATATGACCGGGCATAGCATTGGCCAGATCCAGAACAACACATCCAGCCCGCCCAACCGCCAGTTCCGCCGCCAAGCCGACAATGCCAGAACCGCGGACCAAGCCACCATATCGTCCGTATAGCCATAAGGCGTTGCCAGAAGCGAGAGAATGACCGTAACCCCAACCCGCGCTTCCGCGGCAAGACCATGGTGACGCCATGTCAGCCAGGTTCCCAACAGAGCCGCCAGGCTACAGCAGGCCTGCAACCAATATGAAAGGCTCAAGCCTCCGCCGAAACTGCGGACCATCCAGAACACGGAAACGCCGAATTTTTCTGAATTATGGCCATTGAAGGCCAGTTGCAAAACCTCGTGTGAAACGCGAAGCCCCCGCGTCAAATAAATATGCCAGACTTGCAGGCCAAAAAGACCAGCCGAACATAACAGAAGCACCCCGACCACCAGGGCGCAGGCCAGCATGAAGCGCCAGCTCCGGCAAGCAAACATCGCCACGGGTGTCAGAAGCGCATATTGAGGTTTGCAAAGCAGTATGCCGAGCACCGCGCCACCTTGCCATTTTTCTCGCGCCAGACAGAATAATCCGAAAATCAGGCAGGATCCCATTATAATGCCGAACTGACCCAACTCCAGATTCCATAATGCCGCTGGGCTCATCAGCACCATTGCAACGACAGGCCACACCAACCCAGCCTTGCGAAGCAACCAGACCGAGGCAGCCAGGAAGCAAATGTTCCACACCCAGAAAGCAAGCTCAAATGGTAGAAAGGAGATAACCGCCACTGGCAATAAGGCAACCGGTGGATAATACCAGCGAATCATTTCCGCATCCGGTGAAAAGATGCGATGCAAAAAGCCCAGAAAGGCCTGTGGGTCGAACAGCACGCTGAATTGCCCCGCCCGCGCCAATAACCCCGCAGCCCAAAACCCTGAAAAATCGCATTGAGGGCTACCGCAAGGGCGGTCATTGACGGACATGCCAGCGAGCCCCAGATGATCGAGTCTTGGCAGCATGATCCCTAAAAACTGCATGAACACCGCCCCCCATAGCCACAGCAATATGCCCAGGCACAGAAGGTGATAGGCGGTCTTCAGCCAATCGCGCAGGCATGTCAGCATGTCTTGCGTTCCGCCACCGCCAGCTTTGCTTCAAACCAGATTGGCAATATCAGCGACATGCCAGCTAGCCCCCAAAGACAAACCGGCAATTCACGCACAAAATCGGCATGCTGAATTTCCAGTACCCAGCCAAACAACAGCAGCAAGCCGCAGATCAAGGGAGGAAACCAAACTTTTGCCGGACGTGGCAACGCCGCGAGAGAACGCACGACGAGAACCAACGGCATCGCTCCCAGCCAGTCAATGGCATAATGTTCGCCAAAGCCAAGCGTCGCAACGAAAATGAAAAACATATACGAGATCCCGACAAGCCTGTGCCAAAGGGGCGAATCGCGCAGCGCCAACACACAAAGAATCGCCCAACTCGCATGCAAGGATGGAAACGTGTTGCGGATCGACGACGCCGGCGCCACGACCGCGTGGAGCGGTAAAGCCATGGCCGATGGTAAGGCGGAGGGAAAAGCACCGCCAAAAAAGAAAGCCGGGGCCAAGGCGGGCACCATGCAGAAAAATGGAAACACCAAGAAAGAGGAAAGCAGTAATTCAAGCGGCAAGGTCGAGGCGGCCTTACGCGTATGGAAAGCTTCCGAAAATATCGCGGGAATAGCGAAGACCAAGTTGTATTTATAAAGCACCAAAATAAGCTGGTACAGCTGTGGATGATTGCCGAGCAAAACAGCCAGATGGTAAAAGATATTCAGATTCAATATATAATCGAAACGGAATAGAACGGGATCATATACGTAAGGCAGATACCTCACGGCGGTATCCAGCAGCGACCAGGCAATGATGGCGCCAACAAACAAACAGGCAACGCTCGTCAAACAGGAGCAGACGATCCGATAAGGGCGTCCCCATTTATGAACCCTCTGGGCAACGATCCAAAAGCAAACCCCGCACAGAAAAATGGCAGGAAACCCCTTGAATGCATCTTTCCACTCCGTGGTGGCGAAAGTGACCGCCAACAAAGAGAACGAAGCCGCGCAAAGCAGGGCCAGCACAAGCCATTGCCCAGCCACCCGCAAACGAGGTGAGGCCGCCACGGCGAGAATGGCGACACTTTCCATCGCCAATACTTCTCCCGGATGCAGAACCACGGGCAACAAGCCTCGCAGGGCCAGGATTTCACTGATCGCGAAGGCAATCGCCGCCGTGCAGTTGGTTAGCCAATTGCGGCTCAGGAAAGCCGCCGTGTCCGTATATCCGCTCATTGGCCCGCCTGCTCCTCGATTCATCCTGGATTGCCTGTCGCCTCTTGCACTAAAACATTAATTTCATGAAACAAGACCGTTACGGAGCACTTCCTTGCAATCGGCCGCAAGGCGTTTCAATGCTCTGCCATGTCGAAGAACTTCCTGAAGGCCATCGGGCTGATGTCCGGCACATCGCTGGACGGGGTGGACGCCGCCTGGATCGAGACGGACGGCGAAAGCATCCGCGGCTTCGGCCCCGCCGCCACGGTTCTGTACGATGCAGAGTTGCGCGCGGCTCTTCGCCAGCTTCTGGAACAGGCCCCAACCCTGAATCCGGACGACCCCTTGCTGCGCCGTATCGAGGGGCAGCTAACCCGGGAACACGCCTTGGCGGTGGCAATGCTGGGCCGCAACGCGGATATCATAGGGTTTCATGGCCAGACCATCCTGCACGCGCCGGAAGCCCGCCGAACCTGGCAGATCGGCGATCCCGCTCTTCTGGCCCGTCTCACCCACCTGCCCGTGATCTATGATTTCCGGTCCGCGGACATGGCGGCTGGCGGTCAGGCCGCCCCTCTGGTGCCACTGTTTCACGCGGCGCTGGCGAAAAGCCTGGAAAAACCCCTGCTGATCGTGAATATCGGCGGGGTGGCCAACGCCACTTGGCTGGGGCCCGAGGGAGAGATTCTCGCCTGCGATACGGGGCCCGGCAACGGCCCCTTGGATGATCTGGCGCAAAAACATCTGGGCCAACCTTATGATAAGGATGGTGCCTTGGCCTCTTCAGGCCAGGCATGCTCCACCCGGCTCGAACAATTGCTGGCTCATCCCTTCTTCAGGCTGCCCGCGCCTAAATCGCTAGACCGCTTGAGTTTTTCGACCCTCATCGCTCAGGCGACGGAAAATTTACCTCCCGAGGTGGCCGCCGCGACCTTGGCCGCCTTCATTTGCGCGGCCATTGCCCAAGCGCCTTGGCCACTGCCGCCAAAACAGGTTCTGGTAACCGGTGGCGGACGGCACAACAAAGCGCTGATGCATGGCCTGACCATGCAATTTGCCGGACCGGTCAGACCCGTGGAGGCGGTGGGCTGGAATGGCGATGCGCTGGAAGCGCAATGCTTCGCGTTTCTGGCGGTTCGCTCCTGGCGCGGCTTGCCTCTCTCTCTTCCCACCACAACGGGCGTGCCCACACCGCAAACCGGCGGGCGGCTTTACGGAACAATTTTGTAAAGAGTCCAGCCATCCTTGTTATGGGCCAGCGCTTTTAGCCATGGCGGCACCACGCCCTCATTCAGGGCGTCCCATAAGGTGCTGCGGGGCAGATCCGCCACCAGCAAGAAACGCCCCGCGGTGGAACAGAACAGCACATAATGCGCATCGGTCCGCGCAACGGCCGCCGGTTCACGCAAGCCGGGGCTGGCACGCCACGCGGCGCGATCCTTCATGAACCCGGCGATCCCATGATGATATAACGATCCGACCGTGAAGATATGGCTGCGATACAGCAATTCCGGCGTATCCTGCGGCAGGGCCAACACCACCTGCCCCGCCGCCGGCGCCAGCAATGGAGCGATATTGTGTAAAGCGCAGGATGGATAGGCCTTGCCCATGCCGACGGTTGGCGTGGCGGCGTGCGCATTGGCGCGCGCCGCCAGAAACGGTCCTAGCAAAATCAGGCACAATAACGCCATGCGCTTGAATAAAGCCTGGCTACCGCCCGTCCCCTCGATCCAGCTGAGAGCCACCGGCAACAAGGCCGCCGCGAAAATGGCGGATAGCGAGGTGAACAGCAAATAGCCTGCCCCCAGCCCCAGGGCGACGGCGGCGCACAGCGCGACATAAGCCCAGGCAAGCGGCACGCGCGGTGCCGTACCCAGCAGGTCGATGTCAGCGTCGGCGTGGAACGGCGCGCGCGGAGCCCGCCACTCCCTCCAGGCACGGGTCATCGCGTAGAAAACAGCCCATGCTCCCGGCAGCAGAAAGACAATCAACTCCAACCCACGCGGAGGCATCTGTTCAAGAATATTGGAGAAAAAGACCTTGGCCTCGGCGGGGGGCAGCAGACCGGCCGGCCCTTCCACCACACCAGGGAAAACCAACATCCAGCCTAGCAGGGGCAACCCCATCACCAGCAGCCCCAGCGGCCCGCGCCAGCGCGCATGCCGTGCCTGCTGCACACGCAGCAGCAAGGTCGCGCTGGCCAGCAGAATCAATCCTAGCGCGAGATAAACATAGGAAAGCCTATCGATCTCCGGAACACCGTAGCCACCCGCCGGCGGGTCGACGAACAACCCTGCCCCGAGCACGTCGAAACAGCCCGCTCCCGTGGCCAGCAACACCACCGCGTTACGGGCATAAAGCCAGCGCAACGCCAGCGCTCCATAGGCCATCAGCACAAAAGGCATCGTCTCGGGCGTCATCCAGATGGCGAAACCGCCGCAAACCCCCGCCAGAAAGCCGTACCAGACATTGTCGCGCACGGCACGCAGCACGCATCCCGCGGTCAGTGTGATGAGCGCCAGCAGCGCCACATGATAATGCACCACGCCCGGCAAAGCGATGCTGGCGATGGCGGGCAAGAGTGCGGAGGCGGCGGCGGCGGACCATAAATGCCGACGCAGGGCCATGGGCTCCACCGCCCAAGCCAGGGAGACGCCAAGCCACCCCACGCCGAGCGGCCCTAGCGCCACGCCGGCGGCAAACAAAGCCCTGTGCCAACCAAGAAACGGCGCCATTGGCGCGGCCAAGAGCCAAATAATCATATCCAGCAAGCGGGACCATTCCACCATCACGCCATGGCCGGACTGATCGCCGGCCACAATGGTGACAAGATGCCCCGCATGCACCCCTTGCTCGATCCGCAGCAGGCGCATGTAGGAATCGGGGTCCTGCAAATTTCCCGCCAGCACATGGGGCCATTGAGGCAGCCCAAGCAGGATATTCAGTCCCGCCGCCAGCAGAAATAGCAGCGGATAGATCAACTGGACTGTGCCCGGAACCCCGCCACACCGTTCTCGACGGCGGTGACATATCGCGGCGCGAACTGGCTGGAATCAGACAGGCCGCAGCTATGGGCGATGATCTCGACCTCGTCGCGCATCTTCAAGGCGTAACGCGACACACGCACGGCCTTGTCGGTCGGGTCGAGCCCATTGATCAAGCGCGGCTCGGCGGCGGTCACGCCAGTGGGGCAATGGCCGGAGCCGCATTTCATCGCCTGGATACAGCCCAGGGAAAACATGAAGCCCCGCGCGGAGGAAACAAAATCCGCTCCCATGCACAATGCCCAGGCCACCTTGTCGGGGGTGATCAGCTTGCCGGAGGCAATGATGCGAATGCGCTGCTGCAACCCGTGCTCATAACGCATCGCCGCGACATAGGGCAGCGCCTGGGTGATCGGCAGCCCGACATAATCAGCCAGCGCTTCCGGCGCCGCGCCGGTGCCGCCCTCGCCACCATCGATCTGCACATAGTCGGGACAATGCTCAGGGTGCGCCGCGCAATCGCCAAACCATTCATCCAGGAAAGCCGGATCGCCGAGTACGAACTTCACGCCCACGGGCTTGCCCGTGATGCGGCGGACACGATCGACGAAAGCCCCCAGTTCCTGAACACCGCCAATGTCGCGGTGACGGTTTGGGGAAACAGAATCCTGCCCCACGGCAATGCCACGGATCTTGGCGATCTCGGGCGTTACCTTGTTTCCCGGCAAAATACCGCCCTTGCCCGGTTTCGCGCCTTGCGCGAGCTTCACCTCGAACATTTTCACCTGCGGCTTGGCGGCGATCTCGCGCAGCTTCGCCTCGGAAAGATTTCCCTCCTCGTCGCGCACGCCATATTTGGCGGTACCGATCTGCATGACGATGTCCGCGCCACCTTCCAGGTGGAAGCTGCTCAGCCCCCCCTCGCCCGTGCTCATCCAGACTCCCGCCAGCTTCGCCCCGCGCGAAAGCGCCGTGACCGCCGTATGGCTGAGCGCACCGTAGGACATACCGGAAATGTTGAAAAAACTGTGCGCGGCATATGGATGCTCGCAAGCACCTGGCCCATCGGCAATGCCGATCAGCTTGCCGGGGTAGGATTTCTTGTCCTCATCCAAAACCGGAAAAGCCGCGTTGCGAAACACAAACACGGGCACGGCCTCAGAACCGAAACTGATGAAATTGGAAACCCCCTTGGCGGATCTGTAGACCCAACTGCGCTCAAGGCGGTTGAAGGGACGCTCCACCCAGTCCGAGAGATATTGATACTGACGCATATATTCGCCCCAGGTTTCGGCAAAATAGCGAAAATGTCCGATAACCGGGAAATTGCGCAGCACGGTGTGGCGGGTCTGCAGCTTGTCGTGAATGAAAAGGCCAACCAGCCCCAGGATAATCAATAATCCCACAATGGCCCACAGGGTCATGCTCATGCTCCTCCCATTCCTGCGGCCTTGTCATTGGCCGCGATGATTGTCATCTGTTTTGACCCGGCAGCCAGATCGTGAACACCGTGCCCTGGCCTGGATCGCTGTCAATGATCAGACGGCCGCGATGGCGGTTGACCACGTGCTTCACGATTGCGAGCCCCAGCCCGGTACCGCCGATGGCCCGCGAGCGGCCTTTATCCACCCTGTAGAAACGCTCTGTCAGGCGTGGAATATGCTCGCGCGGAATCCCGATTCCATCGTCGGCCACGCTCAGCGCCACCCCACCAGGGGGAAAGCGCGTATCGGCGACCGCCGTGGCGTTCAACCTGATGACCCCGCCCGGCTTGCCGTACTTCAGGGCATTGTCCAGCAGGTTGGTAAAAACCTGGGTCAACTGATCGGCATCGGCGGGAACTTGAGGCAAGGCATCAGGAGCCTCCATGACGAGCGTCGTACCTTGCGCCTTGAGCATGGGCTCCATTCCCGCCGCGATCCGCTCCAATAACGGCGGCAGATGCAGGAGATCTTTCGGAGGGGAATGCTCGGAGATCTCGATCTTTGACAGAGAGAGCAAATCGCCGATGAGATTCTGCATGCGCGCGGCCTGCTCAGCCATGATGGACAAAAATTTTTGCTGCGCCTCGGGGTCGTCCGCCGCCGGCCCCCGCAAGGTCTCGATGAACCCGATCAGGCTGGCCAGAGGGGTCCGCAGCTCATGGCTGGAATTGGCGATGAAGTCGGCCCGCATCTTTTCAAGGGCCCTCTCGCGGGTCCGGTCGCTCACCAGCATGTAGAGCGGGCCGCCGACCGGGATCATCGTGATTTCCAGATCCCGCTTCATCGGCACCGCCAGCACGATTTCACGCCGTACCGGCTTGCCGCCGGAGAGAACCTCGGCCAGCGCGGCGCGAATATCGGGGTGGCGAAGCAAAGCCGCTGTTTCAGTGCCAAAAGCGATCAGCGCGCTGTCATTGCGCCAGAGCACACGGCCATCGGCGTCGAGCTTCATCAACGGATCCGGCAAACGCTCCACCAGCGCCCGGTCCTCCGCCGCATTGGCGACATGGCGACCGCGCAGCAGCCGCTCGGCATGGATCAGCCGCAAGGCCTCGGCGCCCAGGTCGCTCATGCCCGGCACCATCAGGTGCCTGTCCACGGGCAGAGCCTCCGGCGCGGTGCGCAAGGCCCGGACCAGGCGCGTCATCACCATGATGTCGCGCCCCAGCAAAAGGGCGAACCCCACGGCGACAAGGCTGCACACCGCCCATGCGGCCAGCGCCACGGGCGGGCGAAGCTCTCCCAGAAAGGTCAGCAGCGCGAATACAACGCTCGGCACCGCCGCCAGAGCCAGAAACAGCGCGAAGGCGGCTGGCCCAGCTCTCTCCCAGCTTGCTTCCTCTGTATCAGCCATGGTCCGCCCTTAGGGGTGGCTGAAACTGGTCGGCGCGGGTGAGGTAATGGCGGGCTGGCCCTGCGCGATGGAGAACACGGCCAGCCCACGCTTCACCGTTCCATCCGGCTGGAGCACCAGCAGGCCGTCTGTGCCGGTGAAGCCCGCAGGCGAGGTCAGAACCTGGGTGGTATAACCACCGGAGGTGGCGGCGAGCTTCGCCAATGCCGCGGCATCGAAGGCGATATCCGCGATCGCGGGTGGCGCGCTGCCGTAAGCGGCGGTGTATTTGGCATCGAAGGCTGAAGACGCCTCTGGGTCCGGTGCCGCGTACATGGCCCCGATCAGAGAGGATTGGCTGGCCATGGCGGGGGCGATGTTCGCCCACAGGCTCGGCCCGAGCAACTGCACCTGCGGCTGCATCACGCCATAATAAGGCAGAAAATTGGCCAGTTCCGCCAGGGTGGTGCCATCCGTCGCGCCGATAAAGAGCGCATTGAAGCTGGGGGGCGCCACTTGCTGGCGCTGCAATTCATGCGCCTTGGCCCGGCCGGCCGCCGTGCCCAAATCCCTGGCGGCCTTGATTGCCGCCATCAGCCGCTGGCCACGCCCATCCCAATCGGAGACTTGCCGCACAGCCTGATTCACGCTGGAAAAACTCTGATCGTAATAAACGATCGTCGGCGCCGGTTCGCTCAGGGCCGCCGCCTCATGCTGGAGTGCATCGGCGAGATGGCGGCCAAAATCCGTATCCGGCAGCAAGCCGGCAAGCTGGGTACGCCCGGCATCCGCCGCTGCCTGCACCACACGCTGCACCTGCTGCACCGGGGTAATGCCCAACGGCCAGACACCCGGTTGGGCGACAGTGCTGTCATTGGTGAAAGGCAGCATGTTGACCCCGGCCTGCTTGGCCACGGGGGTCACGGCCTTGGCATCCGCCGCCGTCAACGGGCCGAGGATGATGCCATCCCCCGCGGCGAGACCCGCCTTCGCGGCGGCCACGGCGCCTGCTGGCGTGCCACCTGTGTCACGAACATCGAGGGAGGGAGACCCGCCGGAAACGAAGGCTAGCTTCGCGGCGTTTTCCAGAGCCTGTCCCACCGGCGCGAGAGAACCGGAGAGCGGCACCAGCAGCAGCACATTGCCGCTTGTCTTGCCCGCATTGCCGGCCCCCGCGCTTCCGGCCCCCAGCATGCCCGACAGCATGGTGCTGCCTGGAATCTGCGGGGCTTGACCAGCACAGCTCGCCAGGGCCAGCGTGGCGCCAAGGAGTACGAATGAACGAAGATACGGCACAAGGCGCAATGCAAGATCCTCCATCGGGAGCGCCGCCCGGGGAACAAACCGGAGCGGCCCTGCCCGCCCTTGTGCTGGTTTCCACGCCAATCGGCAACCTCCAAGATCTGTCAGAGCGGGCCAAGACCGTCCTGTCCGGAGTCGACGCCATTCTTTGCGAAGACACGCGCACCAGCGCGGTGCTGCTGCGCGCCCATGGAATCGCCAGACGCTGCGTGGCCCTGCACGAACATAACGAGGAAGCCTCCCTGCCCAAGCTGATCGCGGCCATGCGGCAGGGGCAGCGTTTTGCCTTGATCTCGGATGCAGGCACCCCCTTGGTCTCCGATCCCGGCTACAGGCTGGCGCGCGCGGCCATCGCGGAAGGGCTGAGCGTGTCCGGTGTGCCAGGAGCGAATGCCGCGATCCTGGCATTGACCCTGTCCGGTCTGCCGCCACAACCCTTTCTATTCAATGGCTTTCCGCCCCCCAAGGCAGGCCCCAGGCGGGCCCTCCTGGCTAAATTGCGCGGCGCCGAACTGGCGGGGCTTGCCACCACCCATATTTTTTATGAAGCACCGCACCGTCTGGCGGCCTTTTTAGAGGATGCCGCCACGGTCCTCGGCGCGCGTCCCGCGGCGATATGCCGGGAACTGACCAAGCATTTCGAGGAAGTTCGCCGGGGGGAACTGGACGAGCTGGCCGCGCATTATGCCAATGAGAGCGCGCGCGGGGAGATCGTGGTGGTGATCGGCCCGGCTGAAGAGACACGGGCCGACACCGAGTCGCTAGACGAAACGCTGCGGGTGGCTCTGCGCGCGATGAGCGTGAAGGATGCCGCCGCATCCGTGGCCACGGCAACAGGCTTGCCAAAAAAGCAAGTCTACAAACGTGCCCTGGAACTGGCGGGCGGCGATTAAGGGTAAAGCCGCCCTGTCTCCCAGCCGCCCTGGGATGTCAGCTTGTAGGTCAGCCGGTCATGCAGCCTGAAATCGATCCCCTGCCAAAATTCGAAATAGTCAGGCTTCAACCGCCAGCCTGACCAGAAATCTGGCCTGGGCACGGCCTTGCCCGCGAAACGAGCTTCCATCTCCCGCAGCCGCTCTTCGAACATGGCGCGCGAAGCCAACGGGCGGGACTGCTCCGAGGCCCAGGCGCCGAGCTGGGAAATGCGCGGGCGGGTGGCGAAATATTCATCTGCCTGCGTGGAATCCACAGGCGCGACCTGACCTTCGATACGGATCTGACGTTGCAGGCTCTTCCAGTGGAACAGCAGCGCCACATTGGGATTGGCGGCCATTTCCTGGGCCTTGCGCGAGCCGAGATTGCCATAGAAGACATATCCCCGCTCATCCCAGGATTTAAGCAGCAAAATACGCGCGGCGGGACGCCCGCCCTCACTCACGGTCGCCACCGTCATGGCGTTGGGGTCATTGGGTTCGGTACGTCCGGCTTCCTCGAACCAGGCACCGAACTGGCGAAAAGGATCCTCGCTCATGTGACTTCGCGCTCCTTGAATTTTGCGAGCCTTGATTGCTGCCCATACTCTATGCCACCACCCAAGCCCCAAGACGATAGCAGCACGGAGTATATCGCCCATGCCCGAGACCGAGACCGAGACCGCCCTGCCCCAGGGAACATTGATGCAGGGTAAGCGCGGCCTGATCATGGGGGTGGCCAATAACCGTTCCATCGCCTGGGCCATTGCCCGCGCGGTGGCGGCGCAGGGGGGCGAGCTGGCTTTCACCTATATGGGGGAGGCGCTGGAGAAGCGGGTGCGCCCGCTGGCGGCTTCCGTTGGCTCCGATGTGGTACTGCCTTGTGATGTCGGCGATGACACCGCCATCGACGCGACTTTTTCTGCGTTGAAGGAAAAATGGGGCAAGATCGATTTTCTGGTGCATGCGATCGGTTTCGCGGACAAGAATTTTCTACGCGGCCGATTCGTCGACACACCGCGCGCGGTATTTCAGCAAGCCCTGGACATTTCCGCCTACTCCTTTGCCGCCGTGTCCCAGCGCGCCGCCGCGATGATGCCAGATGGCGGGGCGCTGTTGACGCTCACCTATCTCGGCGCCGAACGCTGGATGCCGCATTACAATGTCATGGGGGTGGCCAAGGCGGCGCTTGAGGCCAGCGTGCGTTACATGGCGGCGGATCTGGGCAAGGACAGGATCCGCGTCAACGGCCTTTCCGCCGGACCGATCAAGACGCTGGCCGCCAGCGGCATCGGCGACTTCAGCTATATCCTGAAATGGAACAAATATAACGCGCCCCTGGGCCGCAATGTGGAGCTTGAGGAAGTCGGAATGTCCGGGCTTTATCTGCTCTCCGACCTTTCCAAGGGGGTGAGCGGTGAAATCCATCACGTGGATTGCGGCTACCATATTGTCGGCATGAAAAACCCGGACGCGCCGGATATTTCCGTCGCCAGCGAGTAAGCCATGTCCTTCAACAGCTTTGGTCAGCTTTTTCGTGTCACGACCTGGGGAGAAAGCCACGGCCCCGCCATCGGCGCCGTTGTCGACGGCTGCCCGCCGGGCATCGAGCTATCCGAAGCCGACATCCAGCCATTCCTGGATAAGCGCCGCCCCGGCACCTCGCGCTTCACCACGCAGCGCCAGGAGCCCGATCAGGTACGGATTCTCTCCGGTGTGCATGAGGGCAGAACGACGGGCACGCCGATTTCGCTCTTCATCGAAAATACCGACCAACGCTCAAAGGACTATGCCAACATCACGGCACGTTACCGGCCCGGCCACGCTGATGTCGCCTACGACATGAAATATGGCCACCGCGACCCACGGGGCGGTGGCCGCTCCTCCGCCCGCGAAACCGCGATGCGCGTGGCCGCCGGGGCCATCGCCCGCAAGGTTCTGGGGCCGAAAGTGGTGATCCGTGGCGCCATGGTGGCGATGGGCTCGCATGTCATCGAACGGGCCCGCTGGGATTGGGCGCAAGTGGACGAAAACCCCTTCTTCTGCCCCGATGCCAAAACGGCCGCGGCCTGGGCGGAGGAGTTGGATGCCATCCGTAAGGCCGGTTCCTCCATTGGAGCGGTACTGGAAATTGTCGCCGAAGGGGTAAAGCCTGGGCTCGGCGCGCCGCTCTATGGCAAGCTAGATGCCGACATCGCCGCCGCCCTGATGAGCATCAATGCCGTGAAAGCGGTGGAAATCGGCGATGGGTTTGCCGCCGCCGCCCTGCGCGGCGAGGCGAACGCCGATGAGATGCGCATGCGGAATGGAAAGATCGAATTTCTTTCCAACCATGCCGGCGGCATTCTGGGTGGCATCGCCACCGGCCAACCAATTGTGGCACGTTTTGCCGTAAAACCAACCAGTTCTATTCTGATCCCAAAGCAATCCGTCAGTGCGGATGGCGAGGAGGTGGAGGTCATGACCAAGGGCCGGCACGATCCGTGCGTCGGTATCCGCGCCGTGCCCGTGGGCGAGGCGATGCTGGCCTGCGTGTTGGCGGATCACCTGCTGCGACACCGGGGGCAGACAGGTCGGTAAAGCATTAAACCGTTGTTAACAAACGCTCCCTAAGAGCGGGGCATGACCCGCTCTTTTTCGTCCAATCCGCCGTTACACGCGCCTGCCACATTCGCAGGAACATCATGGCTCACGGTTACCGCCATGCTGGCGGATCTGGCCTTTGAAACCGACCATATGGGCCGCTTCACCTCCTTTGGGCCCGGCCTGGTGTTGGGCCGTCCAGCGGCGGATCTCATGGGAACCGAAATGGCCACCCTGCTGGCGGGCGGCACGAGCCAAGATGAAGCCCTGACCAGCGCCTCATTTCGTTCCATCATCACGACCATCTGCACCGAATGCGTGGCCTGGCATGGCAGGGTGAGGCTGAGCGGAGCAGGAGAGGCTCCTGGCACGCTCTATCGTCTGTCGCTGGCGCCGCGCTTCTCGGCGGGCAGCATATTGGGCACCTATGGCTTGCTGTTCGACCTGGAAGCCCCGGAGCTTGGTTTGCCGGACCGTCATGAAGGCAATGGAGGCGGGGCTTGGACATCGGTTCTGGATACGGAAACCGGCCTGTGGGCCGCACCGGCCTTTGCCAATGAAATCTCCCGCCGACTCGACAGGCTGGACGTGGAAGGCCAGCCCGGCACGCTGATCTATCTTGGTTTTTCCCTGGCGGCACCTGAACTGCGCAAGGAGGTGGCGACACGCCTGGCTGAAGAGCTGCGGGACATAGTACGTCCGACCGACCTACTGGGACGAATCGACGACAGCACGATCGGGCTTTGGTGCGATGGCATGGACCACCTCACGGGAGGAGAGCGCGCGGCCAGATTTTGCGCCACCCTGCCCTCTTTATTACCGGGCCAAACATCAATCGCCGTCGGCGTGGTTCCCCGCTGGCCGGGCAGCGGCGAGGACAGTACCATCATCATGGAGCATGGAGCGGTTACACTCAGGCTGGCGGCTTTTGCTTGCGAACGCCAACCCGCAGACGAGCGGAATAGTACCTGGAAAGTCTGGCAGACCGAATAAGGCGGCTTATTCGACACCATTTTGGGCGACGGGAAACATTGACGGGAAGGTCCGTCGGAAAGCCAGGTAAACATGGGGCCCCTGCGTCAACATGACTTGCCTGCTGAAAATGCTGGAGCGATGGTGGGAAACGAAGTGTTTGGAGCCGTAGACTGTGAAAATCCTGCCCGCCGTTTTTTTTGCCAGCTTGGCCGCGTTCCCGGCCATTGCCCGCCAGGATCCTGAACCTAAACCTTCCGGGCAAGTGGTCCATCTGTTCGGCCCGGACTCGATCACGGCTAATATTCTGCCGAGCGGCACGTCAAACGGCTCTCCACAGCCCTCCTCCGGTCAGGCCGGAGACACAGGCAAAAACGCCTCCGGCGGTGGATCCGCCGCCCCCAGCGCTGGAGATATCCTGCATGATATGTTCGTGACCGGAGACCCCGCGCAACAAGGCAAGGCCAGCTTCCCGACTGGGCGCGGCGGTACACGCTGAAATTACCGGGCCGGATGGCCGGCCCGGTCACGTCCAGTTATTTATCCATGGCGCGCAGGGCTGTCGCCTGCGCTTCCAGATGTTTGGCCATGTCGTCGAGATGCCAGGCCTGGATATCGTAGAATGTCACATAGCCGCGTTTCTTGACATCGATCGCGCTGAAATGATCGACGACCGGTCTGAAATCGGCCGCCTTCGCCTGAGCCAAGGTCAAATGCCCGTCATGGGTTGTGTTGGCGGCGTAGAAATCCATCAACATCTGCTCCGGCCCCATCATATGACGATGACCCTTGCCACCGGGGGGGCCCATCATCGGCCCACCAACGGGCCCAGGGCCCATGCCTTCCGCACCCGGCGGCGGGGGAGGAGGATTGGAATTGTCACTGGCGCTTTGCGCGAACGCAAGGCCAGGCGCCAGGGCGACGACGGAAGCAAGAATAAGACGGCGCATGAAAACGATACTCCACAACAAAAGTCGATGTCCTGTTCATAGATGGAGCATGTAACGCCAGCGTCTCTGACATGTGACAAAAAAAAGCGGCGCCCGCAGGCGCCGCTCGCAGAACCGCCAAAAGGCGGAGATTATCAGCGGGAGTAGAACTCGACCACCAGATGCGGTTCCATCTGAACCGGAAACGGCACATCCGCCAGCTTGGGCGCGCGCAAGAAACGGCCCTTCATGGCGCGATGATCGGTCTCGATATATTCCGGCACGTCGCGCTCTCCGCTCTGCGCCGCATCCAGAACCACGGCCAACTGCTTCGATTTTTCACGAACCTCGACCACGTCCTCATCCTTGACCTGATAGGAGGGGATGTTCACGCGCTGACCATTCACGGTCACATGGCCATGGGAGACGAACTGACGAGCCGCGAACGGGGTGATCGCGAATTTCATACGGTAGACAACCGCATCCAGGCGGCGCTCCAGCAGCTCGATCAGGTTCTCGGAGGTGTCACCCTTACGGCGCACGGCCTCCTCGTAATATTTATAGAAAGCCTTTTCCGAGATATTGCCGTAATAGCCCTTCAGTTTCTGCTTGGCCATCAGCTGCACACCGAAGTCAGAAGGCTTCTTGCGGCGCTGGCCATGCTGGCCCGGGCCATATTCGCGCTTATTCACGGGGGATTTGGCGCGGCCCCACAGATTGACGCCCAGGCGGCGGTTGATCTTATACTTGCTCTCATTGCGCTTGGTCACTGCGCTTACACCTTTCTTGTTCAAATTCCGCCAGTAGTCTCTCGCGCGCGATCACGGTTTCCCATGTTCACGATAAAGAGCGGGCGCGGGCGACCACCGCCCGTCCACGTTCCCGGCAATGAGCCGGGCCTCTAAAGGGTTGGCCGCCGCGCGTCAATGCCGGCCATGGGATTTTGATGCGCAATGGCTGGGTGCAACCAGCTTCGCGGCACCGCCGCGATCGGCAGCCTGATCTGACGTCTTGGCCGACTATAGGATAAGTCCGCCCTGCCGGCCATCCAAACACCTTCATCCTCAAGCCCGGGCGGTAACCACCCCTGCCCCAGCCTGAGCCCGGGCACATCGCCAAGGCAGAGACCAAGCTCGCGCCGATCTTCCGAATCCGGATCCGTATCCGCTGGGACGGCTGTCGCGCAAAGCAGAGTGAGGTGGCGCACGGGCTCGGCGAAGCTGAAGGAGGCAAACCGCCAGCGCCCCTTGCGGCTGAAGCGGGGCAAAACGTCCTGCCCGGCCCCCACGGCCCGCAACCTTGGTACAAAGCCCGTGGAAAACCCCAGCTCCAAGGCCTGCTCATGCAATCCACGTCGTACCGAGGCCAGCCGCCCCCCGCTGGTCACGGTTGGCGCGAAAGGCCGCCTTGCGGGGCTGCGCCGTCCCAGCTCATGATAAAGCCCGGCGCGATTGCCATCGCAGAAATAGGATTCGCACGCCAAGCCCTCGGCCAGCAACGCATCATGCCGATCCAGCTCCAGATGATAATAGGTCATGGCGGGAACGGTCATGTCGCGCAGAATGGTGGCGCCGTTGACGAGTTGGGTAACGGGGATCAGCACCCCCTGGATATAAATGCAATGCAGGGGTGAAAGCCGTAACGTCTTGCAGGGTTTGCCCGGACCGAACGCGCCGGGCCGGATGACAACCGGCAGCGCCGCGCGCGCCGCGCCGGGGCCAAAATCCAGCGTGCGCCAACCGATCCAGCGCACGGGACGGCGCTCTCCCGCCGCATTGATCACCGGGTCACCGGGCCGTAGCGCCTCCACCGGCCGGTACCCATGAGGTGTGAGAATGCCGGTGCCACGCGCGAAGCACGGCACCTCATCGCCCAGCATGATCAGCGAGCCACCATGGCCATCGGCAAGCACGGAAAGTTCCGGCAGGGCCGCGCTAGCGGTGGTCAGGGCAAAACTGCCGGAGACACTGCCCTGAAGATCGAGCAATGAAACCGTGCCCGTGGCGATGCTGACCAGACTGGTGGCGATGCCGACCAGATCAACCGCATCGAAGCTGGACATGCCGGAAATATCCGGCGCACCCGCCATCGCATTGTCAATCACTAAGAGGCTGGATGTGCCGGTGAAGCTAACGGGTGTATCGGACAGATCCACGCTTGAAAGCTCCAGCGTGGCCCCGGATTCGATTTCCAGGGACCCGGTGGCCTCAATGCCTCCACCCGCGATAAGCATCCGGCCACCTTGCGCCACCACCGTGCCCGAACCGGACAAGGCAGCGGCATCGACCACCCCGTAACCCGCCAACATGCCGGTCACATTCAAGAGACTGGCCGAAACAAGACCACCGGTGAGGCTGGCATTGACCAAATCCATTTCACCCGTGGCCTCGAACGCGCCCGCGATGGCGAGCGTACCGCCCGATTGCGCGATGGAACCGGCGGTGAACGACGCATCCGTGCCGATGACCGCTTGCCCGGCGTTCAACTGGGCCAGGCCGGTGAGGCTGAAAGAACTCTCCCCTCCCAGCGTGATGGCGCCTGTACCCGTGTAAGACGAGGCCGTGACAGCCGCCTGCGCCATCAGGGACATGGCGCCGGCATTGCCAATGCTCCCCAGTGACATGGAGGCGTTGCCATAGGCCTGCAACGTGCCCTGCGTCCCCAGACTGAGCGCGGTGGCGGACAACGCTCCCGCATCGAACAGAAACGCGCTGCCATTGCCGCCAGCCGAGACGGTTCCCAGAACATTGAATGTTCCCATGACCGCCAGGCTCGAACCGCTGCCCGCCCCTGCCGCGGTGAGCGTCAGATTACCCGCCAAGCTGGCATGATCCGTCAAAACCTCCAGCGCGCCGGCGCCGGCCGAATCGCCGATGGTCGCATTGCCCGACAATGTGACGCTGGCCGCGCCGCCAAAAACGGCATTCCCGCCGTCATCCACCCGCAGAGACGTGCCGGAGAGACCGCCAGCCAGCAATTGATCGTCATATTCAACCTGCCCGGTGACGAGCATCCCGCCCAGCGCATGGGGCGCTTTATCCACATAGAGCCCGCCGATGCTGCCAAACGAAACGAGTTCAGCTTCGGTGAAACCAAGGCCGGAATAGCCGTCCACCGTCCCCGTCGTTCCACGATTAATGCCGATCAGGCTGCTCAACCCCGCCAAAATGCCCGTGCCGCTGGTGATGGTGAGAACATCCAGCGCGCCGGTGCCCGTATAGGTCAGGGAGGCCAGTTTCGCGTTCAGCGTCTCGATATCGCCGGCTGTCAGGGTCAGAACAGATGCGGGCGTCAGCGAGCCGACATTCAACTCGCCATGAGCGGAAGACAAGGTCAGGGAAAGACTTTGCGTGGTCGGAGCCGCCAGAACCAGACTAAGCCCCAGCAAGGGTTGCGCCACGCCCGCGCTGGCCGCGAACACGCCGCCATTGGTGATGGTGGCAAGACTCGCATGGAGCACCACATCCGAATCGCCCGCCACATCGAAGCTCGCGGCGGGTATCAGCCCCGCGGGAATATCCGCAAAGATCGTGTAGCTTTGGGTGGTGCCATTGGAATCCACACCCGACACCACGAACGAGGAAGAGCCGGAAATGGTGTTGACATCGTGCACCACCAGCCCCGTAAGGCCAGGAAAGATCAGCTCGTCGCCTTGGGTGAAGCCCGTGACGGTGCCGGAAAAAACCTGCGGCCCTGAAATGACAAAAGCGCCGCCCGTTCCACCGAGCGGATTGGCGTAGCCGCCTGTGACCGGCTGGCTGCCCGGTCCTTGAAAATTCAGCGTCGCGCCGCTCTGCACGGTCAGGGGGGTGGTATCGAACACACCATAGAGAGGCTCGAGCGGGCCCAGCACCATCACACCGCCGCCCGCGACATCGAGATTGACTCCGGAAGCGACAAGCCCGGCATCGATTTCCAGCGTGTCTCCCTGCGGGGCGAGAATGGTGCCGGAACCATCGATCATGCCAGATTTGGAAAAATCTCCGACAGCAAGCGTACCGCCCCCCTCCAGCACCGCGCCGCCAGCCAGGGACAGCCCTTCTTGGAAATCATTGCCAGCACCGGTATCCAGCGTCAGCCCGCCCGTGACATCCATCAGCGCGTTGGCCGCCAGCACCAGTTCACCTTGCAGGGACGCGTCACCGCCCACCAGCATTTGTCCCCCAAGGCTGACATCCTCCGCTGCCAGCGCGCCAAAATCGTAGCTCAATCCTCCGAGAAAGACGGAATTATAGGGCAGTTCCAAAAGGGCCCCGGGTGCGATGGAGACAGCCCCGCTCCCTTGGAGATTGCCCAGCATGGAAAGCGTGCCGGAAACAGCGAGCGTGCCGGAGAGGGTGGTGGCGCCGGTCACCAGGGTCTGGGCGCCCATCACATAGGTCCCGGCGCTAGCCGGTGTGCCGACCACATTGAGATAGATATTGCCGTCCGTGACCTCACGCGGCAGCACGCCGTCATGGTTCCAGAGCGCGTAGCTGAGATGCTGACCCGACGCGAGCGACGGGCCAGAGAATTCCAGAGAGGTCAGCAGCGTATTCAACGCGCCGATATCGTTGGCGTTGAGCGTCAGTTCGATCGTGCCCGTGCCAACTCCCTCTGCCTGGATGCCGGAAATCCCGCTATATCCAGGCAGTAGCAGCACGCCGGCGGCCACCGACAAGGTCAGTTGCAATGTTTCCTCGGCCCCCAACCCCATGGCGGCCAGGGCACTGGCCGTGGGATCCGACAGGAGCAAGGCCGGCAGGGATTGCGGCTGGTTTGGCGAAAGCGTCACCAGCTTCGCCGGATCCACGAAAGCGGGGGAAATCTGCGGGGCGATTTCCAGCGCGAAAGCGCTCTGCATGGTCTGCCCCGTATCGTCCAGAGCACTGAGGCCGATCACGTCCGCATCCGTGCCCGCCGGTTCCGTGATTTCCAGTGTGGCCAGGGCCGCGTTTACCTGCGCCGCGCTGCCGATGATCGTCAGCAGATTGCCATTGGCGGTAACCGAAGCCCCGCCATCGGCGCTTGCCGACAAACTCGCCGCGCTGTTCCCCGCGGCGATCTGCACCGTGATGGAGGCCCCTGTATCCGAGTCCGATACCGATAAGCCAGCGGGCAAACCCACGAGGGAGGAGAGCCCAGGCTGTCCTCCGATGGCGGCAATGGTCGCGGGTACGTTGATATTCAGCTTCTCATTCACAACTACAGGTTACATATTTCTAAAAAGTAATCAACGAGAAGAAATGAATTCCCTGACAAGGACGACGAATCACCATGCCGTCGCACCTACCCATGGCCGTGCGCTTCGCGCGCCCCCATACTAAGGATTCATGAAGACCAGGCATAAGCAGACCAAGCCAAAGCTCGCGAAAACCGCATCCCCCCCGCGACTCGCGACGCTGCCAAACCGCGAATCGGTGAAGCAGCTTCTGGCCCAGGCGGATGGAAAAATGCATTTCCGGGACGTTGTACGCGCCTTTTCCGTGGCGCCCGAGGACCGCAAGGCCTTACGCGGCATCATGAAATCCCTGGAAGCGGAAGGTCACGCGGAACGGGCCGGTCGCAAGCGCTTCACCGAAACCGGACGCTTACCCGAAAACGCACTGGTAGAAGTCACCGGGATCGACCGTGACGGAGAAGCCATCGCCCGGCCGGTGATATGGGATGGTCCTGGCAAGGCGCCGGTGGTTTTCATGCAACCGGAAATACGGGGCGCCGCAGCCCTGGCCCCTGGCGCCAAGGTTCTGGCCAAGTTGAAGCGGATCGGTCCGGATAAATATGAAGGACGCACAATCAAACGCGTGGAGGGACAAAGCGGCGCCATTGTCGGGCTGTTCCATGCCACCCCGCATGGCGGACGGATCGAACCGACCAACAGGCGGCAGAAAGGCGAATGGGTGGTGCCGGCCAGCGAAACGATGGGCGCTCAGGATCACGAGATTGTCCGCGCCGAGCCCCTGCCTGGCAAACCGTTCGGGCCGAAGCCCGCGCGCGTGACAGAACGGCTGGGCAATGCGCAGGATGCGCGCTCGGTGAGTCTGATCGCCATCGCCCAGCACGGCATTCCGATGGAATTTTCCGAAACCGCGTCGAAGGAAGCTAAACGGGCCAGACCCGTCGCGCTCGGCAAGCGGACGGATCTGCGCGAAGTGCCCCTGATCACCATCGACGGCGCCGATGCGCGGGATTTCGACGATGCTGTGTTTGCCGCCCCCGAACCCCATGGCTACCGGCTGATCGTCGCCATCGCGGATGTGGCGCATTATGTGAAATCGGACAGCGCGCTCGACCGCGATGCCAGAATGCGCGGCAATAGCTGCTATTTTCCGGACCGCGTGGTGGCGATGCTGCCGGAGGCACTGTCCAATGGCCTCTGCTCGCTGAAACCCGGCGAGGAGCGCGGATGCCTATTCGTGGAAATGCATATCGACGTGCATGGCAACAAGCTGCGTCACGCCTTCGGACGCGGACTGATGCGCTCGGCCGCGCGCAAGACTTATGAAGAGGTGCAGAGGGAGTTCGAGGATAATCCCGAGAACCATGCGCATCTCTATGCCGCTTACCATGCGTTGAGCGAGGCGCGTGAACGCCGGGGAACACTGGATCTCGACCTGCCAGAGCGGAAAGTAACCCTGGGCCCAGACGGACATGTGCAGAACGTGGCACCGCGCCCGCGCTTGGCCGCGCACAAGCTGATCGAGGAGTTCATGATCCTCGCCAATGTCTGTGCCGCGGAAGAGCTGGAGCGGTTGAAGCTGCCTTGCATGTACCGCGTGCATGCCCCTCCCGCGCCGGAGAAGCTGGATAATCTGCGCGGGTTTTTATCAACGCTAGACATCTCATTGAAACCGGGAGACCAGTTGCACCCACGCGATCTGGATGGAATCTTGAAACTGGTGGCGGGCACCCCTTCAGCCCCGCTGGTCAACGAGACGATCTTGCGCGCCCAGAGTCAGGCGGAATATTCTCCTGAAAATATAGGGCATTTCGGGCTGGCGCTGACACGTTATGCGCATTTCACCTCGCCCATCCGCCGTTATGCGGATCTTCTGGTGCACCGGGCCTTGATCAAGGGGCTGAAGCTCGGGCGCGATGGGCTGACAGATGAGGAGATTTTCAGTTTTCCCGACACGGCCGAACATATTACCGCCACGGAACGGCGCGCCACATTGGCGGAACGCGATTCGACAGACCGCTACCTTGCGCTCTATTTGCAACACCGCGTCGGAGAGTTGTTCCAAGCCCGGATTTCGGGGGTGACGAAGTCCGGTCTATTCGCCACTTTAACGGAAAGTGGTGCAAGCGGATTCTTGAGTATGGCAAGCCTGCCGGACGATTACTGGGTTTTTGACGAACGTACCCAAACACTGTCCGGACGGCGAAGCCGCGTGGTCTTCACCCTGGCTCAGGAGGTTGAGGTGAGGCTGAGTGAGGCAAAACCGGTCACGGGTGGTCTCCTGCTTGGTCTGGGCGAAGCGAAACACGGCCCGGTCGCGTCCAAACACGCCCAGCGCCGCGCCAAACCCGGCGGCAAGATGAAACACAAGCAAAAGCCGCGGCGTTGAAACGAAAAACCGCCCTTTTTCTGCTCTGCCTGCTGATACCGATGGGACTTTGCGGCCGCGCGGCATCGGCGGCCGCGCCCGCGGGGTTCGACAGCAGCGCCGCCGCCAATATATGGTCCGCCGCCCTGGCCTATATCGCGCCGCGCGCGCTCAACCCGATCAGCATTCCTCAAATGACGCTATGGGGCTTGAACGGCCTCGCCGCGCTCGACCCCAATCTGAACGCCACACTGCAAGACAACGAAATCAGACTATATGGACCGAACAGGCTGCTGCTGGCCGTGCCGGCCCCCGCCACCAGCGACGCCGCTGGCTGGGGGCTGGCGGCGGCGAAAATCGCGGCGGCGGCCTATGCCAATTCCCTGCCCCTGCAACAAGCGGGCACGCAGGCGATCATCGGCAATTTTTTCGATGAGTTGTTCAATCATTTCGACCCTTATTCGCGCTACGAAAGTCCAATTCAGGCGGCTCAGGATCAGCTGATGATCACCGGGCTCGCCGGTACCGGCCTGACCCTGGCCGGAGAACATGGCAAGGTCGTGGTCTCAGCCGTCGCCGCCGACAGCCCGGCATCCGACGCCGGAATTCAGACAGGCACGGTCATCTCCAGCGTGAATGGCCGCGCCGCCTATCCTGGCATGGTGGATTCGCTGAATGGCGCCATGAATGGGATCGCGGGCACCAAGATATCCTTTTCACTGCGCGATCCTCAGGATAACGACGAGGCCCCGCAAACCCTGACGCTGACGCGGGGCTATATTCCGCCCCAGACAGTGTTCAGCGGACCCGATCCCGCCCATGGCATCGCCCTGCTCAAAATCTCGGGCTTCAACAAGGGCACGGGCGATCAATTCGCCACGGCCCTGGCGAATCTTATGTCACGCTCCAATCCGCCCCCCACGGGATTGATCCTGGATTTGCGGGGGAATCGTGGGGGGGTCCTGCGGCAAGCCGTTCTCGTGGCCGATTCGTTGATGCAATCCGGCCCGATAGCCGAAACAAATGGGCGCGACCCGGATGCCGACCAGCAATTCACCGCCGAAGGGGCCGACCTCACGGGAGGCGCCAGGCTTGCCGTGCTGGTGGACGGCCAAACCGCCAGCGCCGCCGAAATTCTGGCCTCGGCCTTGGCCGATGACGGGCGGGCCGTGGTGATCGGGTCCGAAACGCTGGGCAAGGGGCTGGTACAGACCGTGACCTCCCTACCCGATGGCGGTGAATTGTTCGTGACCTGGAGCCGTGTGCTGGCCCCCCGGGGATGGCCCCTGCAAGGGGTGGGGCTGATGCCGCAAGTCTGCACCAGCAATGGCCCCGCCACGCTGCAACGGCAACTTGCGGCCTTGGCCAAGGGGCACAACCTGATGGCCCCTGCCCTGGCCCAGGCCCGCGCCATACGCCCGCCTGTCAGCATCGATGCCATACTAGCCTTACGCGGCAACTGCCCCGCCGATATTGGCGGCACCCTGGATGAGCAGGCGGCGGTGGCGATACTCGGTAGCCAGGAAATGTACCAGGCCGCATTGCTGCACTGACCGGCAACGCTTGACGAAACCAGGCAAACTGGGCCATACGGCCCGCTCTCGGAGATTCTTATCATGGCCAAATCGAACGTCGTCCAAATCAAGCTCGTGTCCACCGCCGATACCGGCTACTTCTATGTCACCAAGAAGAATGCCCGCGCGCAGACCCAGAAGCTGGAGCTGAACAAATATGATCCCGTCGTGCGCAAGCATGTGAAATTCAAGGAAGCCAAGATCAAGTAACAGCCGAGCCTGTTCTTGAATGGCGGAGTTTTCGTGGGAAAATCCGCCCTGGCGCCTTAGATTGCCCTTCAACTCCAGATCGGATTGAAGGGCTTTTTGATGCGCCTGTTCACCTGCCATTGTTGCGGACAAACGGTTTTTTTTGAAAACGCCTCGTGCGAACGCTGCGGGTGCGGTCTCGGATTTTCAACGCAAGCGTTAAAGCTGCTGACCCTGGAACGGCGGGCCGGGCAACTGGTTCCAGTTGGGGGCGGACCAAGCTACCGTTATTGCGCCAATGCCCGGCATGCCGCCTGCAACTGGCTGATCCCCGAAACCTCCACGGACGAATTCTGCGCCGCCTGCAAACATAACCGGACCATTCCAGACTTGGCCGCCGGTGAGAATTTAAGCCGTTGGCAAGCCATGGAAACCGCCAAGCACCGGCTTTTCTACACCCTGATGCGGCTTGGCCTACCCATGAAAAACCTGGCGGAAGACCCAGCACACGGGCTGGCGTTCGATTTTCTGGCCGATCCGCCAGGCCCTGGCCCGCAAATCCTCACCGGCCACGAGGAAGGCCTGATCACCATCAATCTGACAGAGGCGGACGATGCGATGCGGGAGCGCTTCCGCACGGAAATGGGCGAGCCTTACCGTACCCTGCTTGGCCATTTCCGCCACGAAGTCGGGCATTATTACTGGAACATGCTGGTCCGGGACATGAGCCGGCTGGAGGAATGCCGTGCCGTCTTCGGAGATGAACGGCTCGATTATGGCACGGCTCTGCAAACCCATTATGAGCAGGGACCGCCTCTCGATTGGGCGCAGACTTACATATCAGCCTATGCGAGTGCCCACCCATGGGAGGATTTCGCAGAAAGCTGGGCCCATTATCTGCATATCGTCGACACGCTGGAGACCGCCAGCGCCTTTGGCCTGCGCATCCATCCACACAAGACGGACAACGAGATCTTGCACACCGACATCGACTTCGATCCCCATGGGGTCGGCAATATTGAGGCCTTGGTGGAAGCTTGGCTTCCCTTGCGTTTCGCCATGAACTCCATCAACCGCTCCATGGGTCTTGCGGATATGTATCCGTTCGTCCTGTCCGCAACGGTTATCCGGAAACTCGGTTTCATCCAGGAGCTGGTGCACGGCCCTTAAGCGCAAGCCGCCAGCCGGCTGGAATCGTCAGAAATGCTTCCAGCCGGAGGACGACAAGGCAAGCTTGGCTCCGGAGCCGGAAACGATGTTGACCCCCTCACCCGGCTGAAAAACCCCGATCCGCGTGACCGGCACATCCGCACAGGCACCCTGAAGCGCATCCGCCTTCTCTGGCGGGACAGCCAGCAACAACTCGTAATCATCCCCGCCGGTCAGTCTCAATTCGAGATAATCATCGTCCAGTTCCGCCACCGCCGCCGATTTGGGAATGGCGTTAGCCTGGATCTCAGCCGCAAGACCTGAGCCACGGCAGATATGGGCCAAATCCTGCACCAGCCCGTCGGATATATCGATAGCGGCGGAGACGATCCCAGCCAGGGGCAAATTCAAACGCGGTTCAGGCAGCAAGGAGCGGTTCGTGAGAAAGCCCGTCCGGTCCCGCAGCTTCCCGCGCCGCGCCTCCAGTCCCAATGCCGCATCTCCGATCGTGCCCGTGACCCAGATATGATCGCCCGCACGGGCACCATGGCGCGGCAGGGCCTGCCCTGGTGCCACATGGCCGATGAGCGTGGCGGTCAAGGAAATATCCGCGCGGGCTGAGGAAGAGTCACCCCCCAGCAAGACGATGCCAAAAACCCGCTGATCCGTCTCCAGCCCCTGGGCGAAGGCCGCCAGCCAAGCCTCCGGCAAGGCGGCCGGCAAGGCTGTGGTAAGCAGATAACCCAACGGCACCGCCCCCATGGCCGCGAGGTCAGACAGATTACGCCGCAACAGCTTGCGGGCGATCAGCGCCGGGTTGTCGTCCGTGAAAAAATGTACCCCTTCCAGCATCTGATCGACCGTGAGTACAAGTTGCCGCCCGGCTGGCGGCGAGAGCACGGCGGCATCATCCTTCAGCCCCAGCCCCGCCTCACCCGCCAGCGGCGCCAGGAATTTTTCGATCCGGGCGAACTCGTCCATCAGCCCGCGGAAGAAAATTCCGCCGGGCGGAGCAGATGCGCCAGCTTATCCAGTACGCCATTCAACATACGAGGTTCCTCACCGGAGAAAAAACCGTGGGCGACATCGAGATATTCATTGATAACCACTTTCGCCGGCGGACCATCGGACATCCAAAGCTCCGCGCCGCCGGTGCGCAAGGCCGCGCGCAGCACCGGGTCCAGACGGGACATGGGCCAAGCCTCCGGCAGGGCTTGGGCGATCATGCCGTCGATCACATCCTGCTGTTGCGTGGCCGTGCGAACGATGCGGGTGAAAAGCGGTATATCGGCCTCCGGCATCTTGCCGTCCTCCAATCCTCCCTGCCAAGGCAAACTGCCCAGGCGATGGCGCACGAACTGGTCTATGACCGTCTCCGCGCTGATCTGGGTATGTTCGGCTTGGTAGAGCGCCTGCACGGCGGCAACACGCGAGAGGGTGCGGGGGCGGCTCATGCGGCAAACCGGCGCTTCAAGGCGATCTGCTTGAGGCAGGCCACCGCCGCTTCAGCCCCCTTATTGGCGCCGGTCTCGCGGGAGCGGGCTTGAGCCTGGGCCAACGTATCCACGGTCAAAAGCCCCGTGCCTAGGCACAGGCGCCCTGTCACGGCAACGTTCATCAGCGCATCCATGGCGGCGGAGCAAACATATTCATAATGATCGGTCTCTCCGCGAACCACACAGCCCAGGGCGATAAAGCCATCGAAACCGCCATGCCCGGCCGCCGCGATGGACAAGGCTTGCGGCAACTCAAAAGCCCCCGCGACTTCGACAATACTGACCATGGCATGAGCCTGGGTGAAAATATCCCGCGCGGCCTGCAACATACCATTCACGACATCCTGGTAATAGGGCGCGCTGATAATCAGGATCTTGGGGGCCGCGCCCGGAAGCGATGGGGCCACGGGCAAGGGAGCGTCGGCAGTACTCATGATGTTCAGTTTTCAACCGGAAAAATATTGATCAATTCACTTCGACGCCGGACAGGCTGCGCTGCTCTATGACATTCAACCCATATCCCTCCAGCCCGATGATGTTGCGCTTATGGTTGGAAAGCAGAATCATGTTCTTCACCCCCAGATCCAACAGGATTTGCGCGCCAATGCCATATTCGCGCAGATCCCTATTTGCATCTTGCCCTTCCAGCAAGGCGCGCAGGCCAGAAGACATGGCTTTTTGACGCTGCTCACGGACAATCACCACCACGCCGCGCCCCGCCTTGGCGATTTCGTTCATCGAGGCGTGCAGCGCCTCCATATGGCCATTACCCAGCACATCGCCAATGAGATCCATGCCATGCATGCGCACCAAAACGGGCTCCTGCCCGGACAAATCCCCCTTCACCAGGGCAAGATGCTCCATGCCATCGACCTTGCTCTCGAAGGCAATCATCCTCCAGCTGCCACCGTCACGCGCGGCAATGCTCCCCTGCTCTACCCGCTTGATCAGCTTCTCGTTGGTCCGGCGATAGGCGATCAGATCCGCGATGGTGCCCAGCTTAATGTTATGGCGTTGCGCGAAGCTCACCAGCTCGGGCAGACGGGCCATGGTACCGTCGTCGTTGATGATCTCGCAAATAACCCCGGCGGGGATGAGGCCGGCCAGACGCGCGATGTCGACCGATGCCTCCGTGTGGCCCGCGCGGACCAAGGCGCCGCCATCGCGGGCCATAAGGGGAAAAACATGGCCCGGAGAAACGATGTCGTCGCGTCCCATCTCTGGATTGATGGCCACGGCGACGGTGCGGGCACGGTCGGCGGCGGAAATCCCCGTGGAGACCCCCTCCTTCGCCTCGATGGAGATCGTGAAGGCGGTTTCATGCCGGGTGCCATTGGCCTGGGTCATCAGCGGCAGGCCAAGAGCCTCGCACCGCGCTTTGGTCATCGCCAAGCAGACCAGGCCCCGCGCATGCTTGATCATGAAATTGATCGCATCCGGTGTGGCGAATTGGGCGGGAATGACAAGATCGCCCTCATTTTCCCGGTCTTCATCATCCACGAGAATGAAGATACGGCCCGCCCGCGCTTCCTCGATGATCTCCGAAGCCGAAGAGATATAATCCTGCAACCCGGAGGTCGTAAGGGATTTCAAGCCGTCCATTCCATGCCGTCCTTTCCCGCCGGAGCGCCAAAAAGCCTCGCTCAGCGGATGAATATAACCGGGTTATCGTATCACGCAGTCTTAAAGCCAAGCTGCCGGGCGAGATAGCGCGCCAGCATGTCGATTTCCACATTCACCTTATCTCCGACACGCAGGGTCGAGAAATTCGTATGTTCGGCGGTGTGGGGAATGATGTTCACACCAAAGCGCGGACCGTCCACCTCATTGACGGTAAGGGACACGCCATTGATGGCAATGCTGCCCTTGGGAGCGACGAAGGGCGCCAGATCCTGCGGCAGTTCGAACACCCAGCGTGTGGACGCATTTTCCGGCATGGTGGAGATGATTTCGGCTTGGCCATCGACATGGCCGGACACGAGATGCCCGCCCAGCTCATCCCCCAAACGCAGTGACCCCTCCAGATTAATCTTCGTCCCCGGCTTCCAGCCACCCAGGATGGTCTTCGCCAAGGTCTCGGCCGAAACCTCGACGGTAAACCAATCCGTCCCCGCCGCGATCACGGTCAGGCACACACCGGAACAGGCGATGGACGCGCCCAGCCGCTTCTCGGCGTTCTGCCAGACCTCGTTGGCGGGGGTCTGGATCGTGAAACGGGCATCCTGCCCGTTGCCGATGGGGGTAATGGCCCGGATGGTACCGATGCCGGTGATGAGGCCGGTGAACATGCTCTGTCCTTAACGCGCGACGCGGGTGAACTCGGTCAGTGTATCTGAGCCGAGACGACGGATGAAAACAGGGGTAAAACGTGGCATATCGGCCAATTTCTGGATGCCGAAGGCCTGAGCGGCGGGAAAACCGTCTCCACCGATCACGCAAGGGGCATGAAACCAGGAGAGCCGGTCCACCAGCCCGTCGCGAAGCAACCCGGCGGCGAGCGTTCCACCGCCTTCCACCAGCACGCGGGTGAGGCCTTCCTTGGCGAGCGCGCGCATACCGGCATGCAGATCAACGCCGGCACTGGCGGCGGGAATTTCAATGAGCCTCGCTCCCGCCGTTTCCAGGGCCTTGCGGCGGAGCTTGTCAGCGCCGTCACGGTAAAGAATCCAAAGCGGATGCTTGGCCGCGTCCCGAACCAGCTTGGAGAGCAAGGGTGTGCGCAGATGCGAATCCACGACCACCCGCACCAGTGGGGCTGTCCGGAAACCTTCGATCCGGCAGGTCAATTCAGGGTCATCCTCCAAGACGGTGCCAACCCCCGTCATCACCGCGTCATGACGCCCACGCAGGGCATGACCCGCGCGGCGGGCTTCGGGACCGGTGATCCATTGCGATTCACCGCCCGCCGTCGCGATGCGGCCATCGAGCGAGCTGGCCAGCTTCAAGCGGAGTAATGGACGCTGTTGCGCCTGAACCATGGCGAAACCGGAAATGACCGCCTCGCATTCCCGCCGCAGCATATCTTCCGATACACTCACCCCCGCGGCACGCAGCCTGGCTATTCCGCCACCATTGACCCTGGCATGCGGATCCCGCGCGCCGAGCACGACCCGGGCAACGCCAGCCGAGATCAACGCCTCCGTACAAGGCCCTGTTTTTCCAGTAAAATTACACGGCTCAAGGGTGACATAAGCGGTCGCGCCACGGGCTTCATCTCCCGCGGCGGCCAAGGCATTGACCTCGGCATGCGGCCTTCCGCCAGGCGAAGTAAAACCTCGCCCGACAATCCGGCCCTGTTTTACAATCACACAACCAACCGAGGGATTAGGCGCTGTCTGTCCTAGCCCGCGCCGGGCGAGGGCCAAGGCCGTGCGCATGAACTCCTCATCGCTCATTCGGGGAGAGGCTCCGGCCGCGCCAGGGGCGCACCTTCCATCCCTCCAAGGAAAGCTTTAAAATCACCAGCTTCCCTGAAATCTCTATAAACCGACGCGAACCGGACATAGGCCACGGCGTCGATCTCCTTGAGGGCTTCCATCACAGCCTCGCCAATGGCCTCGCTCCGAACTTCACCGTCGCCGCTGGCTTCAAGCTTGCGGACAATGCCGTTGACGATCCGCTCCTGGCGTTCTTCGTCCACCGGACGTTTATTCAATGCCACCCGGATGGAACGGGCCAGCTTGTCACGATCAAACGCCACGCGCCGGCCATCGGTCTTCATCACCGTCAATTCGCGCAGCTGGACCCGCTCGACGGTCGTAAAACGCTGCCCGCAGCCAGAACAAAACCGTCTCCGGCGGATGGCGCTGCCATCATCCGTGGGGCGGCTATCCTTCACTTGCGTGTCGGCATCTCCACAGAACGGGCAGCGCATTCGGCCTCCTTACCGGTAGATCGGGAAACGAGCGCAGAGCGCCTTCACACGGGCACCCACGGCAGCCTCGGCCGCATCGTTGGTGCCGTCGTTGGACTTGGCCAGCCCATCCAGCACCTCACCGATCATCTTGCCGATCTCCCTGAACTCCGCCACACCAAAACCACGCGTGGTCGCGGCCGGTGTACCGAGGCGAATACCGGACGTAATGGCGGGTTTGGCCGGGTCGAACGGAATGGCGTTCTTGTTCGCGGTAATGTGGGCACGCTCCAGCGAACCCTCGGCCGCCTTGCCCGTGGTATTCTTGGGCCGCAGATCGACCAGCATGAGGTGGGAGTCCGTGCCACCGGTGACGATGGCCACCCCCTGCTCCACCAGCGTCTCGGCAAGCGCCTTGGCGTTGGCCGCGACGGCCTTCTGGTAGGCCACGAAATCCGGCGTCAGCGCCTCACCGAAGGCCACGGCCTTAGCGGCGATGACATGCATCAGCGGCCCTCCCTGCAAACCGGGGAAAGTGGCGGAATTGATCTTCTTGGCGATGTCCTCGTCATTGGTCAGCACCATGCCGCCGCGCGGGCCGCGCAGCGTTTTGTGAGTGGTGGTGGTAACCACATGAGCATGTGGAAGCGGGCTGGGATAAATACCCGCGGCCACCAGACCGGCAAAATGCGCCATGTCGACCATAAAGTAAGCGCCGACCTCGTCCGCCACGGCGCGTATACGGGCAAAATCGATAAAGCGTGGATAGGCGGAACCGCCGGCGATGATCAGCTTCGGCTTATGCGCGCGCGCTAAATTCTCCAGTTCCTCGTAATCGAGCCGCCCATCGTCCCTACGCACGCCATATTGCACGGCATTGAACCATTTGCCGGACATATTGGGCGCGGCGCCATGGGTGAGATGCCCACCAGCCGCCAGCGACATGCCAAGCACAGTGTCACCCGGCTTGACCAACGCCAGGAATACGGACTGGTTAGCCTGACTGCCGGAATTGGCCTGTACATTGGCGAAACCGCAGCCGAAAATCTTCTTGGCGCGCTCAATCGCCAGGGTTTCCACCTCGTCGGATGGACCGCACCCGCCATAATAACGCTTACCGGGATACCCCTCAGCATATTTATTGGTGAAGACCGAGCCTTGCGCGGCCAGCACCGCGGCGGAGACAATATTCTCGGAGGCGATCAGTTCGATGCCATCCTGCTCGCGGGCGAGTTCCCGGCCGATGATGGCGGAAACCTCTGGATCGATTTCCGCCAGCGGGGCGGTGAAAAAACGCTGCAAGCGCGGTGCGAAAGCCTGGTCGTTCATGGCGTGGGTTCCGTCATCTGATTGAGCTTTGAAAGACGGCGTTCGTGGCGGCCGCCCTCGAATTCAGTACCAAGAAAAGCGCGCACTATATCCAGCGCGACCTCTTCTCCGATGATCCGCGCACCGAGGGCCAGGACATTGGCATCATTATGCGCGCGGGTCAGGCGGGCGGTCGTGACATCGTGCACCAGCCCGCAACGAATACCTCGACGCCGGTTGGCGGCGATAGACATGCCAATGCCCGTGCCACAGACCAAAATACCGTAATCGGCGTGCTTTTCCTCGACGGCGGTGCAAACCGCCTGGGCGAAATCGGGGTAATCGACACTGGCGGGACCGTCCGTGCCATAATCGCGCACTTCGTGCCCGGCTTCGAGCAGCATCGCCGCGAGCCGGTTTTTCAGTGCCACACCGCCATGGTCGGCGCCAAGCGCCAGGATTAAGGGACGAGTCATGGCGCCCCCCTTACCATGCGGGGCGCGCCGTTGGAACCATCCGTTACGGCATGGCTGTTGGGTGAGGCAGGCGAGGAATCACGCCTCACCCTGGCTGGCGATCAAAGCGGTATAACGGCTTGGAGATCAATCTCCGGCCAGAGGCTGCATGGCGGAAGTGGCGAGTTGCCGTTGCCCCGGGAGCGGCCCCAGCATGGCGAGGGCGGACTTGGCCTGCGGCACACCCGACTGATCGGCCCGCAGGAAATACGCCGCCGCCAGAGAGATGTTCTGAACAACGCCCAACCCTTGCGCATAGCAAAAACCAAGCGCCAGCAAGGCTGGCCCGAAATGCCGCTCGGCCGCCCGAGAAAAGAGTGCCACACCGCGAAGCTCGTTGCGTTCAACACCCTGCCCATACAGATACAGATACCCCAACGCCGTTTCCCCCGCCGGGTTGGATTGCGCCACGGCAAGAGAAAACCAATGCGCCGCCTCCTTGTCATCCCGGGCAATGCCAAGACCGGTCTGATAAGCAAAGCCAAGGCTTGTCTCCGCGGGCGCGAAGCCGCTCAAGGCCGCCGCCCGATACCACGCGGTGGCCAGCGCGGCATCCGGCGTAACGCCACGCCCGGTTTGATAGGCTTGGCCGACCGCATATTCCGCTTCGACATGCCCTGCCCTGGCCGCTTGATCGTAAAGCGCAAAAGCCGCTTGATCGTCTTTTGGCAAGGTGGTCTCGTCTTGGGTTTTCCGACTGTCCAATAATGTGGCCAGGGCATAGGCGGCATCGGCCTCACCTGTCGCGGCCCGGCTTTTCAATTGCGCGAGCATCTTTGGCTCCCGCGCGGCGAGAGGCAATAGCTGACTGACCGGCAACTTGGCGGGGGCCGGTGGCGGCGGGGGTGAAGACGAAAGTGATTTTGAATGCACCGCGCGGACCGGGGCCACGGGGCTATGGCGCGGCAGACAACTTATAGCCACGCTAGCCAGCGCCAACAAGAAAACCAGCCCCGCGAACCAGCCATATCTCTTGCCAGGCTTGGCAAGGTCATTGGCCCGCGCGCGAAAATGATTGCGGATCTGCTCATAGACACGCAACTGGGCGTCCGGCTCCAAAGCCAGGGCGGCGCGCAGGTCGGCACGCGTGACACCGGCGGGAAGCCTCGCCGCGCCGCTGGAAAAAGCCTGCGTGAAAATAGCGGCCAGTACCGCTTCAGGGCTCATGTGCCGCGCCAATATGTCCGACATGTTGTCTGTGATCGCGCTCCACGGCCTGGAGCGGCAAACCATTTTACCGCGCCTGCTATTTGCTAATCATTACGCTTAGATTCGTGTAAGCGAAAAATTCCCCCCGCGCGGCCCTGTCATGCATCATTTACGCCATCGGTCGCCATGAGGGCACATTTGGAGTAGCATCCGCGCATGCTTGAACAAAGATTTCCTCTCACGCGGCTACGCCGCAACCGCTTCGACGATGCCACTCGCCGGATGGTGGCCGAACAGAAACTTTCCGTGGATGATCTGATCTGGCCCATTTTCATTCGCGATGGCGGTGGCGACCCGGTCGAGGTCTCGGCCATGCCCGGTGTGTACCGGATTGGTCTGGATGGTCTGGCGGCTTATGTCGAAGAAGCGGCAAACCTAAAGATTCCGGCCCTGGCCTTATTTCCGGCGACACCGGCCGAACACAAGAACCCAGAGGGCACCGAGGCCCTTAACCCGGAAAACCTGATTTGCCGCGCGGCACGGTTGCTGAAGCGTGAGTTTCCACAAATGGCGCTGGTGGGCGACGTGGCACTCGATCCTTATACGGACCATGGCCATGACGGGGTGATCCGCGACGGCTATGTCGCCAACGATGAAAGCGTGGATATTTTAGCGCGCCAGGCCGTGAATCAAGCCGAGGCGGGCATCGACTTCATCGCGCCGTCCGACATGATGGACGGGCGGATCAAGACGCTGCGCGAGGCGCTGGACAAGCAAGGGCTTATTCATACCCGCATCATGAGCTACGCGGCAAAATATGCCTCCGCCTTTTACGGGCCCTTCCGGGACGCCATCGGCAGCCAGGGGGCCCTGAAGGGAGACAAGAAGACCTACCAGATGAACCCGGCCAACTCCGATGAAGCGCTGCGCGAAGTGGCAATGGATATTGCCGAGGGCGCGGACATGGTAATGGTGAAACCTGGCTTGCCTTACCTGGACATCATCCGCCGGGTGAAGGACGCCTTTGGCATGCCGGTCTTCGCTTATCAGGTCTCCGGCGAGTATGCGATGATCGAAGCGGCGGCGCGCAATGGCTGGCTCGATCATGACAAGGCCATGATGGAGGCGCTGATCTGCTTTAAGCGGGCGGGCTGTTCTGGCGTCCTTACCTATCATGCCGTGCAGGCGGCGCGGCTTCTGGAAGGCAAATGAGCCTTTGGCCCGGCGCGCGGCTTCCGGACCTCTCAGGCCAGACAGCGATTGTCACCGGCGCGAATAGCGGCATTGGCTATTATGCGACATTGGAATTGGCCCGCGCCGGTGCCCAAGTGGTACTTGCTTGCCGGAATGCTCAGCGTGGCGGCGAGGCACTTGCCAGGATCGAGGCGCAAGCCCCTGGACGGGCAAGGCTGGAGATTCTGGATCTGGCCGATTTCAACTCCGTTCGCGGGTTCGCCGCCAAAATCAAGGAACGCGGCGGTCAAATCGACATTCTGCTGAACAATGCCGGAGTGATGGCTCCCCCCACGCGCCAGATCACCGCCCAGGGGTTTGAACTGCAATTTGGCGTAAATTTTCTCGGACATTTTCTGCTCACCGCCCTGCTGCTGGAACAGTTGATGAATGCTGAAGCGCCGAGGGTTATCCAGATCTCCTCCGTCGCGCACCGGCAAGGCGTGATGGCATGGGACGACCTGCAATGTGAGCGCCGTTACAGCGCCTGGAACGCCTACCGGCAAAGCAAGCTGGCCATGCTGATTTTTGCCGAGGAACTTGGCCGCCGGGCAACGCAAAATGGCTGGGGGATCTTATCCTTGGCGGCGCATCCGGGCATCGCGGCGACGGAGCTGGTGGCTAACGGACCGGGGCGCAACAGCATGATTGCTCTGCTTCAGAAACTCGCCGCGCCATTCATTCAACAGCCAAGCGATGCGGGGGCTTGGCCTTTGATCCTGGCGGCCATTGATCCAGATGCCCCGCAAGGCGGGTATTATGGCCCTCAAGGCTGGTTTGAATGCCGTGGCCTTCCCGGCCGCGCTAAAATCGAGACGAAAGCGTTAGATGCAATGTCCGGGCAGAAGCTATGGCGGATCGCTGAAAAACTGACGGGCGCGCTTCTCAAACCCGCCCCATGACAGCGGCGCGCAGCACGGCAAGGCGGTCCACCAGCCCCCTGGCGACGTAGGGGCGGCCCAGATCATGCCTGACGAAGGCGGCCGGTGCCCAGGCGGCGAATACGCCGCGTGGCGGCCGAGCCTTCAGCAAGGTCCGAGCCTGCGCCATCAGCATGTCCGGCGCGGTGCCATCACCGGGCATCAGGGAACGCCCCTGGCGCGCCAGGAACGGGGCTGAGCGTAAAATGCCTGAGATCGCATAGGCTGTGCCCAGATCTTCGATCGCCATGCTGTCCGCCCCCAAAAGCTTGCCGGCAATACGGGCAAGCCGTCCGCCCGTGCCCCGCGCATAGGACAAAAAAGCGGGCAGATCTGGGAGTTGCTCGTCCGTCTCGGCCTCACGGGCATCGATCAATGCCAAAAGATCTTCCCTCGGCATGCGCCCCGCCTCCAGCGCGTTGGCCAACGGGATGGCCAATTCATGCTGCCGGCGCTGGCCCTGCACCACTTCGCGCCACCATTGCAGGCGGATCAGGGCCAGCATCTGACTGCTTGCGACTTCACGCGCCCTCGCCAGCTCATGGTTGAAAAGATAGAGAAGCGCCAAGGTTCCGCGCATCCGCGCCGGGGCGAAAAGCGTCGCGAAATACCGGTCGGGATCGGTGCGCCGCAGGCTGGATAAAAGGGTGTCATCGCTTGACGGGGACATGAACACTCCATAGCTAATCGAGGCGGCGAAACAAATTGGAGTATGCCAACATGGCGTTTGAACTGCCTACCCTCCCTTACACCACCTCCGCGCTGGCTGAAGCGGGCATGTGCCAGGAAACACTGGAATTACATCATGGCAAGCACCACCAAGCCTATGTGACGGCGCTGAACGGCTTCGTCGAGAAAAATGCCGACCTCCAGGGCAAATCGCTCGAAGAGATCGTGCAACTCTCCTACAGCAAGCCCGATCTGGCTGGCGTGTTCAACAATGCCGGCCAGCATTGGAACCATATTCTGTTCTGGAAAAATCTAAGCCCGACCGGCGGCAAGATGCCCGGTAAGCTTGAAAAGAAGATCACCGAGGATTTTGGTTCGGTTGACGCCTTCAAAGAGACCTTCAAAGCCGCTGGCATAGGACAATTCGGCTCCGGCTGGGCCTGGCTGGTACTGGCCGCCGACGGCAAGCTGAAGGTTACCAAGACCCCGAACGGCTCCAACCCGCTCGCCACCGGCGAAGGCAAGGTGTTGCTGGCCCTGGATGTGTGGGAGCACAGCTACTATCTGGACTTCCGTAACCGCCGTCTGGACTATATCACCAACTATCTGAATAAGCTGGCAAATTACGAGTACGCCGAAGCCCAGCTCTAATTACCTCAACATCTCCCTTCAACCCCCGGCGCCATTGGGTCCGGGGGTTTTTCATGGTCCGTGCCTTGCCGGGCTATAACGTCTTGACAAGGTAATGAACCGTTTTGCCGCTTGCTGGGAGATCTGCCTTTCCGGCCTGCACGAAGCCGAAACGGGCATGAAATGCTTCCGAAACCGGGTTGGGAGGGTGGCGATTCACCTCGCACACCGCAAGCGTATGGCCCGCCGCCCGGGCCTCCTGAAACAAGGTATCGTACAAGGTCACGGCAAGGCCCCGCCCACGCGCGGCGGGCGCCGTCACCACCCGGTCTATATAGACAAATTTCAGAAACCGTTCACGAAACCAGAGAAAATTAGGCGAATCATAATCCGCGTCCTGGTCGAAGGCGATCAGAAAAGCATCAGCTTCATTGATGGAAGCCGCAAAAAAGGACCGCTCCAGCAGTAAGCTGAAACGGTCCGTATTGGCGTGGGACAGCTCTTGCGCGTGCTCGTTATTAAGGGTTCGCAGAGCCTCGAAAGCAGGCACCGCCGGGGATAATCTGGTGATCATGCCAGCATGCTGCATGGATCGCCAGATATTGGCAAGGCATACCCCCGGTGCGGCGATTTGGCACAGATGCGCGACAGGCTCAGCAATCCAATGTCGCCTGACGCTCCCACTCAGAAAGATGCGCCGCGTAGGCATTCCATTCACCATGCTTGAGCTTGGCGTAGGAAGACACGAAAGAAGCGCCCAAAGCGGTCTTCAGGGTTTCAGAAGCTTCCAGGGCACGCAGCGCGTCCAGCAGATTCAGCGGGAGGCGCTTGGCATCCGTCACGGTGTGACCATCAGTATACATGTTGATGTCGAGGCGTTTACCGGGGTCGGTCTTTTTCGAAATCCCATCCAACCCAGCCGCGAGGATAGAGGCCTGTAGCAAATAGGGGTTGGTCGCGCCGTCGGCAAGGCGCATCTCGAACCGGCCCGGCTCGGGGATACGCACCATATGGGTGCGGTTATTGCCCGAGTAGGTCACCGTGTTTGGCGCCCAGGTCGCGCCGGAAATGGTCCGCGGGGCATTGATGCGCTTATAGCTGTTCACCGTCGGGTTGGTGATGGCGGCCAACGCGTCCGCATGTTCGATCACGCCACCGATGAAATTGTAACCCAACGCGGAAACACCCAACTCACCCGCCTCGTCCTCGAACAAATTCTGATCGCCATTCCAGAGCGAGACATGCGCGTGGCAGCCAGAGCCGGTCAGCCCCAGGAAGGGCTTCGGCATGAAGGTCGCGCGCAAGCCATGCTTCTCTGCGATGGATTTCGCCATGAACTTGAAAAAGACGTGACGGTCGGCGGTGAGCAATGCGTCGTCATAGTTCCAGTTCATTTCGAACTGGCCGTTCGCATCCTCGTGGTCGTTCTGATAGGCGCCCCAGCCAAGCTCCAGCATCGCGTCGCAGATCTCGGTAATGACATCGTAGCGGCGCAGTAGGGCGCTGGCATCGTAGCAGGGTTTGGCGGCGGTATCCAACGGATCGGAGATCGCGGAGCCATCGGGCAGGGTCAGGAAAAATTCACATTCCACGCCGCTCTTGAGCTGATAGCCTTGAGTTTGGGCCTGCTCCATCACCCGCTTGAGAACAAGACGAGGCCCCTGCTCCACTTTCTTGCCATTCATATGAATGTCGGACGCCAGCCAGCCGACTTCCTTCTTCCAGGGCAGCGGCGTCAATGTCTGCGGATCGGGAACCGCGAACATGTCGGAGTCAGCGGGCGACATGTCCAGCCATGTCGCGAACCCCGCGAAACCAGCGCCATTCTTCTGCATCCCCGCAATCGCGGAAGCCGGCACCAATTTGGCGCGCTGGCTGCCGAAAAGGTCAGTGTAGGAAATCAGAAAATATTTAAGTCCGAGTTCTTTTGCCTTTTCGGCCAGCTCAATCGCCATGTTCTTGCCTTAGGTCCTGTTCGATCTTGTTGCAGCATGCCGCGTGTGTGGCATTTTATCGCCAATATTTTTTGGTTTCGCGTATTAGAATGTCTTGCCAGGGATCCAGTTGGTTCCCGCCAGAGGCACCTGGGCCATGGCTGAAGCTTCCAGCGTCAGCGCCACCAGATCCTCCGGTTCGAGATTATGCAGGTGGCTCTTGCCGCAAGCCCGCGCGATGGTCTGCGCTTCCAGCGTCAGGACAGAGAGGTAGTTGGCCAAACGCCGACCGGCCATGACCGGGTCTAGACGCGCGGCCAATGCGGGGTCCTGGGTAGTGATGCCAGCTGGGTCACGCCCTTCATGCCAGTCATCATAGGCGCCCGCCGTGGTGCCGAGCTTTTGGTATTCCTCCTCGAATTCAGGAGAATTATCGCCCAGCGCGATCAGGGCTGCGGTGCCGATCGCCACCGCGTCCGCGCCCAGGGCGATCGCCTTGGCTACATCCGCGCCGGTGCGGATGCCGCCGGAGACGATGAGTTGAACTTTTCGGTGCATCCCCAGATCCTGCAACGACTGCACGGCCGGGCGAATCGCAGAGAGGATGGGAATACCAACCTGTTCGATAAACACTTCCTGCGTGGCGGCGGTGCCGCCCTGCATGCCATCCAGCACCACGACATCGGCACCGGCTTTCACAGCCAGGGCAATATCGTAATAAGGCCGTGAGGCACCAACCTTCACATAGATTGGCTTCTCCCAATTGGTTAGCTCACGCAGCTCAAGTATCTTGATCTCAAGATCGTCCGGACCGGTCCAGTCCGGGTGGCGGCAGGCGGAGCGCTGGTCGATCCCTTCAGGCAGGTTACGCATCTGCGCGACACGGGCGGAGATTTTTTGCCCGAGCAGCATGCCGCCGCCACCTGGCTTGGCCCCTTGCCCCACCACGACCTCAATGGCATCGGCCTTCCGCAAATCAGCCAAATTCATCCCGTAACGGGACGGCAGATATTGATAAACCAAGGTTTCGGAATGGCCTCGCTCCTCAGGCGTCATGCCGCCGTCACCCGTGGTGGTTGACGTGCCAACCGCCGTGGCGCCACGTCCCAAAGCCTCCTTGGCGTTGCCTGAAAGCGCGCCGAAAGACATGCCCGCGATCGTCACGGGAATTTTCAGGTGAATCGGCTTTTTGGCGAAGCGCGTACCCAACACGACATCCGTGCCACATTTTTCCCGATACCCTTCCAACGGATAACGGGACATGGACGCCCCCAGAAACAGCAGGTCGTCGAAATGCGGCAGCTTTCGCTTGGTTCCGCCTCCACGAATATCGTAAATACCAGTCGCGGCCGCGCGATGGATTTCGGAAATCGTATGTTGGTCGAAAGTCGCGGAAAAGCGCGGCAAGGTCCGGGGCATATGGGAGACGGGGCTGTCGTTCATGGTCAGTACGCACCTGCGTTATCGACGTGGAAATGATAGAGTTTACGGGCGGAACCGTAGCGGGTGAACGCTTCTGGCTTTGTTTCGATACCCGCTTTCTGCAGAAGCGCCGAGAGAATGTCCTTGTCTTCGGCGGTCATCTCTTTTTTCTCACAGTCGGCACCCAGACTGGCGACCTTCCCCTTCACGAAAATCCGTGCTTCGTAGAGGGAATCCCCCAGCGCCTCTCCCGCGTCTCCGCAGACAACGAGATTACCACTTTGGGCCATGAAAGCACTCATATGGCCGACATTGCCTTTCACCACGATGTCCAGCCCTTTCATGGAAATGCCACACCGTGCCGAGGCATTGCCCTCGATAATGAGCAAGCCGCCATGTGCCGTGGCACCCGCGGACTGGCTGGCGTCTCCTTTTACATGCACCGTACCGGACATCATGTTCTCAGCCACGCCAGTGCCAACATTGCCATCGACGACGACGGCGGCACCGTCATTCATGCCCGCGCAATAATAACCTGCATGACCTTGGATGGTGACCGTGACCGGAGCCGTAAGCCCCACGGCCAATGCATGAGCTCCGCGTGGATTGAGGACCGCCCAACTCGTCTGGTTGGTATCGGCCGGCAAGGCCTGGAGAGTTGCATTCAGCTCCCGCAATTCAGCCTGAGCCAAGTCAAACGTCGCTGCTTCTTCAATATTTTTTGGCAATACAGAGCTCACGCCGCACGCTCCCAGAAATAAACTTTTGCAGGTTCCGGTTCGAATAAATGAGCCGCCTCGATCCCAGGCAAACCGGCCAGAGCCCGATATTCAGACCCAAAGGCCACATAATCATCGGTTTCGGCCATCACCGCGGGCTTACAGGCCACTGGATCCCGAAGCACGCCAAAACCGGTCTCCGTACCAACGACAAAGGTATAAAACCCATCGAGATCGTTCAGCGCGGAGGTTAAGGCCTCATCCAGCTTGGCCCCTTCCCGGAGCTTGTGGGACAGATAGCCCGCCGCAACCTCCGTGTCATTTTGCGTTGCAAAATGAACACCTTCACGGATCAGGTTACGCCGGACATCGTTATGATTGGACAGTGACCCATTATGCACGAGACACTGATCCGCCCCCGTGGAGAAAGGATGGGCCCCTTCGGTTGTCACGGCCGATTCAGTCGCCATGCGGGTGTGGCCAATGGCGTGCGAGCCAGACATGCGCGCAAGCCCAAATCGTGTGCCAACGTCTTCTGGCAAACCAATCCCCTTGAACAACTCCATCCGATTGCCCGTGGAAACAATCGTAACGTCCGGGCGGCGCTCCAGCACCGCCCGCAGCTCCAGCGCGCGGGCGGCGGGAACACTGATCACGGCATGGTCACCATGCTCGGCGACGGTGGCATCGAATTTGGCGGGTAGAGACAAGACATCAAACCCCGGTTGAACGCGGACAGTGAATTTCACACATCCCGGCATACCGGAACCATAAACGGCGAACCCCGCCGAATCCGGCCCCCGTTCTGTGAGCACATTAAGCATGTCGGCCATCAACGCACCTAAACGCGTTTCCAATGCCGTATTTTTCAGGAACAGTCCCGCGATCCCACACATGCCGTCCAAGTCTCCTTTTCACTTGGCTTAAGCTATAAGAGCGGCTTCTCTTCTGTCAACCATCAAGAACAAAGAATTCTTATAAAGAAACTACCGTTTGATATCTTAACCCCCAAGACATTAATGAGGTTGATTTTCAAAATCGGCCGCCAATATCCACCCCTCGCTTATAACCCGGGGTTTAATCATGCTTATTTGTACCGGTTACGGGGCCAGCAGCCCTACTTCCCCCCTTGCGGCCCTGACCTTCAATCGCCGAGATGTCGGACGGGGAGACGTCGAAATCGAGATCATGTTTTGCGGCGTTTGCCATTCAGATCTGCATTTTGCCCGTGATGAGTGGCACTTTACTCAATACCCGGCGGTACCAGGGCACGAGATCATCGGTCGAGTGAAGAGCGTGGGGCAGGACGTCACCAAATACAAGGCGGGAGATCTGGTTGGGGTCGGCTGCATGGTGGATAGCTGCCGCAATTGCGCGTCATGCCAGGAGGGGCTTGAGCAATATTGCGCTGAAGGGATGAGCGGCCAGACCTATGGCGGCATGGACAAGACGATTAACGAACCCTCGAAAGGAGGCTATTCGGATCGAATCGTCGTTGATGAAAACTTCGTGCTGCGGATTCCAGAAAATCTTGATCCGGCGGCCGCGGCACCGCTGCTTTGCGCCGGCATTACTCTTTATTCCCCGCTACGTCACTGGGGAGCTGGGCCAGGCAAGAAAGTGGGGATCATCGGGCTGGGTGGGCTGGGCCACATGGGCGTCAAACTCGCACACGCCCTGGGGGCGGAAACAGCCTTGTTCACGACCTCAGCCAGCAAAATCGGGGATGCGAAAAAACTTGGCGCCGATATCGCCATCCTTTCCAAGGATGAGAGCCAAATGGCCGAGCATGCTGAAAGCTTCGATCTGATCATAGATACGGTCTCCGCGTCTCATGATTTGGCACCTTTTTTTAACCTTCTGAAGCGCGATGCAACCATGGTGCAAGTAGGCGCGCCCGAATACCCCTTGCCGATTGCCGTTTTTCCTTTGCTGTTCCGGCGCCGTAATTTCGCCGGTTCCATCATCGGTGGCATCAGGGAAACACAAGAGATGCTCGATTTCTGCGGCAAGCACAACATCACCGCCGAAATTGAGATGATTCCCATTCAAAAAATCAACGAAGCCTATGAACGTATGCTGAAAAGCGACGTCAAATACAGGTTTTGCATCGATATGACGACACTGAAGGCCTCTTGAAACAAGGAAATATAAAAACCCCGCCGCTCGGACATGTTTTTATGCTGTGAGGCCAATGCATAAGCGACCGACGGGTTGACTTAACATGGGGAAAGATGGTTTTTGCAGCCTCGCTGGAGAGCGGGTTAATTCCCGCGCCGCCTTGGTCAGAGCCTGTAGCTCAGTGGTAGAGCAACCGACTTTTAATCGGTTGGCCGTGGGTTCGACCCCCACCGGGCTCACCAAGTCAAATGCGTGGCAGGCCATCTGGGATTTTATATGAATCGAGCCCAAATCGGCATTGTCACCGGGTTACAGGCGGAAGCGCGCTGGCTTCGCAAAGCTGGTTTCATGGTCAAACCCGGCGGCGGCACACCGCGCGGCGCCAAGAATGCATCTGAATATCTGATCCAAGCTGGCGCACAGGCATTGATCAGCTTTGGTCTAGCGGGCGGTCTACGCCCTGGGGTGCAGCCAGGAGCCGTTCTGGTGCCTGCCGTGGTGATCTCTGACACGCAAGCCTACCCATGTGATTCTCGACTTACGACGTTTCTGGGCGGCGCAACCTCTGGCATGATTCTAGGAGGGCGGGAAATTGCCGCCTCGGCTCAAGCAAAAGCCCTTTTATATCAATGCAACCAACCGATAGCGATCGATTTGGAATCAGGCGCCTTGGCTGAAACAGCAAAACGGCATGATATTCCATTCGCGGTTTTGCGGGGAGTCGCGGACCCCGCCGAACGGACCTTACCCCCGGCTGCCCTCGTGGCCCTGAAAGAAGATGGTAGCCTGGACTTGGTGAGGCTCATCCACTCCATCGTCAAACAGCCATCGCAAATCCCCGGGCTGATCGCTGTTGGCCGTGACGCCAAGATGGCTAGGCGCGCCTTGCTCGCCCGTTTGAAAACGCTCCCAGCATCCGCCTGAAGAAGGTCTGCCGGGAGCGGTTGAGGCTTACTCCGCTGCCGGCAACGGCGCCCCACGGGCAGCCTTAGCGGCATGAATTTCCGCCATTTTGGTTTCCACATGCTTGGAAAACACAAATTCCGCCTTACGGGCCTTATCCAGCGGAATATCCTTGGCCATGGCTCCTTCGGTCTTAATGCCCCCCAAGGCAACCTGAGCAATCTTCCAGGGGTGTTTAACGGAATCCATCACCGCCGTGGCCTCAAACCCTGAATGCACCATGCAATCGGAACATTTTTCATAATTTCCAACACCGTATTTGTCCCAGTCGGTGGTTTCCATCAACTCCTTGAAGCTTTTGGCATAGCCCTCGCCCAGCAGATAGCAGGGGCGCTGCCAGCCAAACACGTTGCGTGTTGGATTACCCCACGGGGTGCAGGCATAGGTCTGATTTCCGGCCAGGAAGTCCAAAAAGAGCGGGGATTGGGTGAATTTCCATTTCTTGCCGCGCTTGGCACTCTCCTTGCCGCGCCGAAAGATCGCGCGGAACAATTCCTTGGTGCGTTGACGGTTGAGAAAATGCTCCTGATCCGGGGCACGCTCATACGCATAACCCGGGGATGTCATCACCCCCTCGATGTCAAGATCCGCGACGGTATCCAGGAAGGCCGCTACGCGGTCCGGGTCAGTACCATCGAACAAAGTGCAATTGATGGAGGTACGGAATCCCTTGGATTTACTAAGCTTGATGGCATCCACGGCACGCTCATACACCCCCGCCTGATCGACAGAGCGGTCGTGCATCTCCTTATCGCCGTCTAGATGAATGTCCCAGCAGAAATTCTTGTGCGGCTTGTACTGATCGATTTTCTTCTCCAGCAGCAGCGCGTTGGTGCACAAAATCACGAATTTGCCCATCTTCAGATAGGCTTCGACGATCTGCGGCATCTCCCGGTGCAGCAAGGGTTCGCCACCGGCGATCGCAATGATCGGCGCCGGACACTCCCGCGCGGCCTGCACCGCATCCGCGACAGAAATCCTCTGGTTGAGGATCTCGTTCGGGTAGTCGATCTTGCCGCAGCCCTGACAGGCCAAATTGCAGCGGAACAGCGGCTCAAGCATCAGCACCAGCGGATAGCGCTTATTGCCTTTCAGATGCTGCTTCAGGATATAGCCCCCAACACGGAGAGCTTGAGTCAACGGCACACCCATCTGTTATATCCGTAAACTTCAGCTACTTCAGCTGGGAGTTTAAACTTAACATCTTCTGGCGTTCCCGCCAGCAGCTCAATCTCCACCCGGCCAAATTGCCTTAACCCCTCGATAACCCCCTGGACCAGCACCTCCGGCGCGGAGGCGCCAGCGGTAAGTCCCACCTTGGTCACGCCCTGGAACCAATCTGCCTTCAATGCGTTGGCATCGTCGATGAGATAGGCCGGGCGGCCCAGCTCAGCCCCGATCTCGCGCAGGCGATTGGAATTAGAAGAATTTCTGCTTCCAACAACCAAAATCAAGTCCACCAGTTCCGCCAGATGATGTACGGCCTCCTGACGATTTTGGGTCGCATAGCAGATATCCTTGACATCCGGCCCAACAATGGCGGGAAATCTTTCCTTCAGAGCCGAAATGATCCCACGCGTGTCATCCACGGACAGGGTTGTCTGCGTGATATAAGAAAGCTTCTCCGAATCCTTAACTTGCAGCCTTTCCGCGTCCTCGACCGTCTGAACGAGATATACGGTGCCATCGATCTGGCCGACCGTCCCCTCGACCTCCGCATGCCCGGCATGACCAATCAGCACGATCTCGCGGCCCTGCGCGGCATAACGGCGCCCTTCGGCATGCACCTTGGCCACCAACGGGCAGGTCGCGTCGATCACGGGCAAGCTACGCTCGGCCGCGGCCTGGACCACCTTGCGCGCCACGCCATGGGCGGAGAAAACGGTCCAGGCGCCTTCGGGGACTTCGTCCAGCTCATCAACGAACACGGCGCCGCGGGACCGCAGGTCCTCGACCACATGGCGGTTATGAACGATCTCATGCCGGACATAGATGGGGGGGCCGAACTTGGTCAGCGCACGTTCCACAATGTCGATCGCCCTTTCGACGCCCGCGCAAAAGCCACGAGGCTGCGCGAGAATCACTCGCAATGTCTTCGGGGCCTGTGAACCATCCATGTCTTTACTATCCTGTTGCCTATGAGCCACGCCGTAACGCATTCTCGCGCCAGCAATAGGTCATTGCCTCTACAATCCGCAAGCATATGCTTACCTTGAGTGGTGCCTCCAAACCAAAATGACAAGGGCGCTGATGCGCCTTTTCATGGGCCTTCTGGCTTTTCGGGCGATGGTCGCCTATGTGTTTGAGATGAACAGGGTTATGGCCGCCATCCCGAATCGGGTTTGGCCGTTTATGAACAGGTTAGAGTGGATGACGGAAACGAGAATGGGGACCGAAATGATATGGGGCCTTGGAGGAATTATCTGATGCCACCCAAAACCCCCTTGCTTGACCGGGTCAATATTCCCGCCGATCTACGGAACTTTTCCACCGAACAGCTCAGCCAACTAGCTGACGAGTTGCGCGCCGAGACCATCGACACTGTGTCGGTGACAGGCGGGCATCTCGGCTCCTCTCTGGGCGTGGTGGAATTGACCGTTGCCATTCATGCGGTGTTCGATACACCGCGCGACCGGCTCATCTGGGATGTTGGCCATCAATGCTACCCCCATAAAATATTGACTGGACGGCGGGACCGGATTCGCACGCTGCGCCAGCCTGGCGGCTTGTCCGGCTTCACCCGGCGCTCTGAAAGCGAATATGATCCGTTCGGGGCCGCACATTCCAGCACTTCGATTTCCGCCGGGCTCGGCATGGCCGTGGCCCGGGACATCAAGCATGAGGAACCGCCGCGTAATGTCATCGCGGTGATCGGCGATGGGTCAATGAGCGCCGGTATGGCTTATGAAGCCATGAATAATGCCGGAGCGATGAAATCTCGGCTGATCGTGATCCTGAACGACAACGACATGTCGATCGCGCCACCCGTCGGGGCGATGAGCGCCTATTTGTCCGCGCTGATTTCCTCGCGCAGCTTTCTGTCTCTGCGCGACTTCGCCGCGAAAATGGCCAAGCGCTTTCCCCGCCCGATCGAACGGACGGCCCGCAAGGCGGAGGAGTATGCCCGTGGTATCCTCACGGGCGGCACATTGTTCGAGGAACTCGGCTTCTATTATGTGGGCCCTCTAGACGGCCATAATATGGAGCATCTGCTCCCGGTGTTGCGCAATTTGCGCGATTCGGACGCTCAGGCTCCCGTGCTCCTGCATGTCGTCACCCAGAAAGGCAAGGGATATGCGCCCGCGGAAGCCGCTGGAGACAAATATCACGGCGTTTCAAAGTTCAATGTCATTACCGGAGAGCAGAAAAAGGCACCGCCTGGCCCACCGACCTACACGAACGTGTTCGCCAAGGCGTTGATCGCCGAAGCGGAGCAGAATCCGAATATCGTGACCGTGACAGCCGCCATGCCAGGCGGAACAGGGCTGGATAAATTCGCCCAGAAATTCCCCGACCGCATGTTCGATGTCGGCATTGCGGAACAGCATGCCGTAACCTTTGCCGCCGGCATGGCGACCGAAGGCATGGCACCGTTTTGTGCGATCTACTCAACCTTTTTGCAACGCGGATACGATCAGGTCGTACACGATGTCGCGCTGCAGAGCCTGCCCGTGCGCTTCGCCATGGATCGGGCCGGCTTGGTCGGAGCGGATGGCGCGACACATGCCGGAGCCTATGATCTCTGCTATCTTGGCCCCATGCCCGGCATGGTCATCATGGCCCCTTCGGATGAAGCGGAACTGATGCATTGCGTCGCCACCGCCGCCGCGATCGACGACCGCCCTTCCGCGTTCCGCTACCCCCGTGGAGAGGGTTTCGGCGTTCCCCTGCCCGAGCGCGGCACCCCGTGGGAGATCGGCAAGGGCCGGATCTTGCGTGAGGGCGGACGCATCGCCCTATTGGTGCTGGGTACACGTCTAGCCGATGCGCTGGCTGCGGCCGATGAACTGGCGGCGCGGGGTTTTCCGGCTACCGTGGCTGATGCCCGCTTCATGAAACCATTGGACACCACGCTGGTGGATCAGCTTGCCAAACATCACGAGGTTCTGATCACCATCGAAGAAGGAGCCGCGGGCGGGTTCGGCGCAGCTGTCGCTCATCATCTAGCTTGGCGGGGCGGGTTCGATAAGGGCCTGAAATTCCGCCCTATGACGTTGCCGGACCGGTTAATCGACCATAACACACCAGCGGCACAGTTGATTGAGGCGGGATTATCGACCCAGCATATCGTGGCCAATGCCATGTCCGCGATCAATGCGGAATTCCGCCCTGATTTTGTCGCTCTTCCGGCACAATAGGAGCTTATATAAAGCGCATGAAAAACAGCATCCGCTTTCCTGCCCTGGCTCTGGCCGCCAGCTTGCTTATCATGCCCTCCGCCCATGCGGCGACGTCCCCCAGCAGTCCCGTGTCGGAACTCGATACCGGCCTGCTCGCCGCCATGAAATCAGCCGCCGCCGGACAGGATTTCCAGGCCCGCTACAAAACGCTGGCCCCTATTGTTGAATCCGCCTACGATTTCCCAGAGGTGACCAAGAACTCCGTTGGCTTTTTATGGTCCACCCTGCCCCCCGACCAGCAAAATGAACTGATCGAGCTGCTCGAACAGTTCACCATCTCCAGCTATGTCTCTCAATTTAACGGCTATAATGGACAAAAACTGTCCATCCTGCCCGATGAAAAGCCCTTGGGCGACAAGAAGATCATCGAAACGAAACTGGCCTCTTCGGATGGAAGCGGCGTGGTGATCGATTATGTCGTATCAAACACAGAAAATGGCTGGAAAATCAATGATGTGCTTCTAAACGGCACGATCAGCCAAGTTGCTGTGCATGCCTCTGACTTTGCCTCTAAGGTTAAATCCGGTGATGCTTCTCAGCTGATTGCCGCCCTCAAATCCAAGATCAAGACGCTTCAAGGCGGCTAGGTTTACCTTTTTCCATCCAAGCGACAGCCACGAACCTTGCAGATACTCGCCATTCTTACAGCGTTATTGGCCCTTGTGGGGGCCGTTCAGCAAATTCTTGGCGCCAGCCTGACAGAGTTTTTTTGCTCGCAAACGCCACGTTCTCCTACTATCAAGCCCGGCATCACGATTTTAAAGCCGCTTTGCGGGGTCGAATCATTGAGTGAGACGGCGCTTGAATCGTTTTTTTTGCTCGACTACCCCGTGTATCAGCTTGTCTTTGGCGTGCAAAGCAACAGCGACCCGATTCTGAAAACTCTCTCCAGGTTACGGGCCCGTTATCCTGAATGCGATACCGCGTTGATGATCAATGACATGGCACACGGGCGCAACGGAAAGGTTTCCAACCTTATCAATATGACCCCTCTTGCAAAGCACGAGGTTCTGGTTATCTCCGACGCTGACGTGCATGTTCCCCCCTACTATCTCGACCGCATAGTCGCCGCGCTGGAAGAGCCCCAAACAGGCTTGGTCACCACGCTCTATACGGGCTTGCCGGGAGGGGCGGAGCTGCCGGCGAGATTGGGAAGCGCCCAGATCAATCAAAACTTCCTCCCAGGCGCATTGTTGGCCCGGCGATTGGGACGCCAGGATTGCATGGGTGCCACCATGGCGATTCGGAAATCAGTGTTGGCCGAGATCGGTGGGTTTACGGCCTTGGTCAACCATCTGGCAGACGACCAAGTGCTGGGCCGCCTGGTCCGGGCTGCGGGATACAAGATATCTCTGGCCCGGGTCGTTCCCGCCACGACTGTACCGGAAACCAGCTTAAGCGCCTTATTCGGACATGAGTTGCGCTGGGCTCGGACCATCAGGGCTCTCGTACCCATGGCCTATGCGGCGTCGGTTCTGCAGATTACGCTGCTCTGGGCACTTCTGACGGTTCTTATCTCAGGCTTTTCCATCTGGAGCCTGCTATTGATGCTGGGTATTTTCGCCGTGCGGGTCGTAACCGCTTGGCGGGTCGAAGCCGCGCTGCGCTTACCCCGCACGGGAGATGTCTGGCTTTTCCTGTTGCGTGATTTCTTCTCCACGATCATTTATATTGCGAGTTTCACGGGCAACCGGGTCGATTGGCGCGGGCAGTCCATGATGGCCGATTCAGGTCGGCCTGGCCCAGGTTGAAAGAGTGAGTGACAACATGACGATGAAAACACTGTTCCTGCAACCTCCCTCCTTCGACGGGTTCGATGGTGGCGCCGGATCACGCTACCAGGCACGCCGCGAGATTAAGAGCTTCTGGTTTCCGACCTGGCTGGCTCAGCCGGCGGCATTGTTGCCTGATTCGACCCTGATCGACGCCCCCCCTGCCCGCCTGACCATGGCGGATGTGTTGCCATACGCGAAAACACACCAGTTGCTTATCATTCACACCTCCACCCCTTCCTTCGGGAACGACGTGAAGGTGGCCGAGGAGTTCAAGAAATTGAACCCCTCCATGAAAGTCGGCTTTATCGGCGCCAAGGTGGCGGTGCAGCCGGTGGAATCCATGGAACGCGCGGCGGTTCTGGATTTCGTCTGCGGCAATGAGTTCGATTTCACCATCAAGGAAATCGCCGAAGGCAAGCCGCTTGCCGAGGTGCAGGGTATCTGGTGGCGCAACGAAGCTGGCGAAATCGTAAAAAACGAAGATCGCCCGTTGCTCATGGACATGGACGAACTGCCCTTCGTCGTGGATGTGTACAAGAAGCACCTGAAGATGGAGGATTACTTCATCGGCTATCTCAAGCACCCCTATATCTCCATCTATACCGGCCGCGGCTGTAAATCACACTGCACCTTCTGCCTCTGGCCGCAGACCGTGGGCGGACACAAATACCGCACCCGCTCGGTTGGGAACGTGATCGCAGAGGTCAAGCGCGCCATCGAACTGTTCCCAACCGTGAAGGAAATCATGTTCGATGACGACACCTTCACTGACAACCTTCCCCGCGCTGAAGAGATCGCAAGGGAAATGGGCAAGCTAGGCATCTCCTGGTCGTGCAACGCCAAGGCCAATGTGCCTTATGAAACCCTGAAGGTGTTGAAGGAAAACGGCCTGCGCCTGTTGCTGGTCGGGTATGAGAGCGGCAATCAACAAATTCTGCACAATATCAAAAAAGGCATGCGTATCGAGGTGGCGAAGCGCTTCACGGCCGATTGCCACAAGCTCGGCATCATGATTCATGGCACCTTCATCGTCGGTCTGCCTGGTGAAACGAGGGAGACGCTGAAGGAAACGATTGCGTTTGCCAAAGAGATCAATCCGCACACCATCCAGGTCTCCTTGGCCGCACCTTATCCAGGCACGTTCCTGTATAATCAGGCGGTGCGGGAAGGCTGGCTTGATATTGAACATGCGGAATTGATCGACGAGCACGGCGTACAGATTGCGCCACTGCATTATCCGCATCTTTCCCATAAGGAGATTTTCGATGCGGTGGAGCAGATTTATCGTGAATTCTATTTCCGCCCATCAAAGATCCTGTCGATCCTGAAGGAGATGGCGCTTTCGCCGCAAATGCTGGTGCGCCGCCTACGCGAAGGACTGGAATTCAAGGCATTCCTGAAAGAACGCCACGGCACCAAGCTAGCGTAAAGCACTCTATCCCACATTCCCCAAGTAAATCGCTGATTTTGCTGTCAGGATCTCAATATTTCCGATATAAATCATGGTGTTGATGGCCGTGAGGGGCGCGTTTGATGGATCACCCAGAGGGTGCGGGTTCGAAG